>NEUO01000032.1 GCA_002304315.1 Verrucomicrobiia bacterium Tous-C4TDCM | reverse complement strand
GCCTACAACATGGGCATGATGGGCTACAAGACGCCGAACATCGACAGCATCGGCAAGGAAGGCGCCGTCTTCACCGACTGGTACGGCCAGCAGAGCTGCACCGCCGGCCGCGCCGCCTTCATCACCGGCCAGTCGCCGATCCGCACCGGCCTGACCAAGGTCGGCCTGCCCGGCACGCCGGAAGGCATGAAGAAGGAAGACCCGACCCTCGCCACCCTGCTCAGGGCCCAGGGCTACATGACCGGCCAGTTCGGCAAGAACCACCTCGGCGACCGTGATGACATGCTGCCGACCGCCCACGGCTTCGACGAGTTTTTCGGCAACCTCTACCACCTCAACGCCGAGGAAGAACCGGAAAACGCGGATTACCCGAAGAACCCCGCCTTCAAGAAAAAGTTCGGCCCGCGCGGCGTCATCCACAGTTTCGCCGACGGCCGCGTCACCGACACCGGCCCGCTCACCAAGAAGCGCATGGAAACCATCGACGAGGAAGTCAACACCAAGGCCCTCGACTTCATGGAGCGTGCCAAGAAGGCCGACAAGCCCTTCTTCCTGTGGTGGAACTCCACCCGGATGCACATCTTCACCCACCTCAAGGCGGAGTCCGAAGGCAAGACCGGCCTCGGCATCTACGCCGACGGGATGACCGAGCACGACGGTCACGTCGGCCAGGTCCTCGCCAAGCTCAAGGAACTCGGCCTCGATGAAAACACCATCATCATGTATTCCTCCGACAACGGTGCCGAAACCTTCACCTGGCCCGATGGCGGCACCACCATGTTCCGCGGCGAAAAGAACACGCAGTTCGAAGGCGGTTACCGGGTCCCCACCCTCATCAAGTGGCCGGGCACCATCAAGCCCGGCACCATCGTCAACGACATCTGCGCGCATGAAGACATGCTGACCACCCTGGTCGCCGCCGCCGGCGACACCACCGCCAAGGAAGAGCTGCTGAAGGGCCGCAAGATCGGCGATATGACCTACAAGGTCCACCTCGACGGCTACGACCTCGGCCCCGCCCTTCGAGGCCAAGGCGAATGGCCGCGCAAGGAGTTCATCTACTGGACCGACGACGGCAGCGTCGCCGCCCTCCGTTACGAGAACCTGAAGATCACCTTCCTTGAGCAAGAGGAAGAAGGCCTCAAGGTCTGGCAGAATCCGTTCACGCCGCTCCGCGCCCCGAAACTCTGCAACCTCCGCATGGATCCCTTCGAGCGCGCCGAACACGAGAACGCCATGGGCTACCAGCGCTGGTACATGGAGCGCATGTATGCCATCGCCCCGGCCGGCGCCTACGTCGGCAAGTGGCTCCAAAGCTTCAAGGAATTCCCGCCGCGCCAGAAGCCCGGCAGCTTCAACCTGGACCGTGTGATGGAAGCGGTCATGTCAGGTTCCAAGCAGTAACAGCCTCCTCTCCCGGGGTCGCGTCCGCATCCGGCGGACGCGACCCTTCTTCTTTCCGGCCCGTCTCCGATTCCCGCCGATTTTCCTGCCGCCATGAATCCCTTCACCTCCTCCCGCAGAACGAACGCGACACTCGCCGTGGCGCTGGCCTGCGCCCTCGGCCTCACCGCCGCCCGCGCCGCAGATCCGCTTCCCTCGTGGAACGATACCGCGCCGAAGCAGGCCATCACCGCCTTTGTCGAAAAAGTGACCAAGGAAGGCTCCACCGACTTCATCCCGCCCGCCGAACGCATCGCGACTTTCGACAACGACGGCTGCCTGTGGTCCGAACAGCCGATGTATTTCCAGCTCTTCTTCGCCCTCGACCGGATCAAGGCGCTCGCGCCCGAGCACCCCGAGTGGAAGGACAAGGAGCCCTTCGCCTCCCTCCTCAAGGGCGACGTCAAAGCCGCACTTGCCGGCGGCGAACACGCGCTTATGGAAATCGTAATGGCCACCCACGCGGGCCTCACCACCGAGGAATTCGAAAAAGTCGTCAGCGACTGGATCAGTACCGCGAAGCATCCGAAAACCGGCAAGCTCTACTCCGAGATGGTCTATCAGCCGATGCTCGAACTGCTCGCCTACCTCCGCGCCAACGGCTTCAAGACCTTCATCGTCTCCGGCGGCGGCATCGAGTTCATGCGGCCCTGGGCGGAGAAGGTCTACGGCATCCCGCCCGAGCAGGTCGTCGGCAGCAGCGGCGGACTGAAGTACGAACTCCGTGACGGCAAACCGGTCCTCGTCAAACTGCCGGAAATCGCCCACAACGACGACAAGGAGGGCAAGCCCGTCGGCATCCAGCGCCACATCGGCCGCCGCCCCATCGCCGCCTTCGGCAACTCCGACGGCGATATCCAAATGCTCGAATGGACCACCGCCGGCAAGGGCCCGCGCCTTGGGATGATCATCCACCACACCGACGCCGAACGCGAGTGGGCCTACGACCGCGAAAGCCACATCGGCAAGCTCAGCAAAGGACTCGATGAAGCCGCTGCCAAGGGCTGGACGGTGGTCGACATGAAAGAAGACTGGACAAGGATCTTCCCGGCCGGGAAGGACTAGCCGGTCGCCTCATGAAATCTACCGCCGCCCGATTCAAAGCCCTCCTTCCCGCGGGTTTCGCCGTCGTCCTCGCCCTGCCCTGCCTCGCGCAGGACATCGAGCCGCGCCGCTGGAGCCACTTGCCGATCGGCGCGAATTTCGGGGGGCTTGGCTATGGTTTCAGCACCGGCGACATCACCTTCAACCCGGTGCTGCGGATCGGATAAGTCCACAACCAGGGCAAGTGGTCGACGGAGCTCTCCGGCTCGGTCAGCTTCGCCACCGACAACGACGAGTTCTTCCGCGGCAAGACATTGGAGGAAGACCCCTACTTCGTCGGCCAGGGACATATATCGTACGCCTTCCGCCCCGGACTCTGGCTCACCGCCAGCACCGGCTATGGCCTCGGCGGCGAATCCAGCGTCAACAGCGTGCCGGCCGACGACCCGAAGGGCAACTTCGGCTGGGGCCTCAGCCTCGGCATCCCAATCAACCGCGCGATGGGCTTCAAGCTCTCCTACATCGGGACGCGAACCCAGGAAGACACCGGAGCCGACACCGACACCTTCAGCCTGGCCTTCTCGATGATGTGGTGAGTCCCCAAATGCTCTCACCCGCCACTCCCCTCACCGCACCTATTCGACAAGGTTTCCTCTCGCCGTCCGGCCCGAAACCATGAAACCTACACCGTCCGCCGAAACCATCTCCCCGCCATGAAACCACGCCATCTGATCCTCGCCCTGCTGCCGCTCGCAGCCTCCGCCGCGGACACCCTGGACCGCACGATCCTGCCGGTGCCGCAGCCCACCCGCCCGCTCTACGACGAGCTCGACGCCCGCTCCGTGAAGCCGCCGCCGCGCTTCGCCGTGCCCGCGCCCCAGGGCGCGCCGAACGTGGTGATCATCCTGCTCGACGACCTCGGCTTCGGTGCGACCAGCAGCTTCGGCGGACCGATCGCCACGCCGACGCTCGACCGGCTCGCGAAAGGCGGCCTGCGCTACAACCACTTCCACACCACCGCCCTCTGCTCGCCGACCCGCACCGCGCTGAAGGCCGGCCGCAACCACCACACCTGCAACATGGGGTTCATCACCGAACTGGCGACCGGTTTCCCCGGCGCCACCGGCGAGATCCCCAATGCGGTGGCACCGCTCGCCGAGATGCTCCGCCTCAACGGCTACAGCACCGGTGCCTTCGGCAAATGGCACGAGACCGCCTCCTGGGAAGTCAGCGTCTCCGGCCCCTTCGACCGCTGGCCGACCCACCAGGGCTTCGACAAGTTCTACGGCTTCATCGGCGGCGAGACCAACCAGTGGGCACCCTTCCTCCACGACGGCGTGACCCAGGTGGAGCTGCCGGAAGATCCCGACTACCACTTCATGGAAGACATGGCCGACAACTCGATCGCCTGGATGAAGCACCAGAAGGCGATGACCCCGGACAAGCCCTTCTTCGTTTACTTCGCGCCCGGCGCGGTCCACGCCCCGCACCACGCGCCCGCCGAATGGATCGCCAAATGGAAGGGCAAGTTCGACCAGGGCTGGGACAAGATCCGCCAGGAAACCCTGCAACGCCAGATCGCCATGGGCATCGTTCCCAAGGGCACCGCCCTCGCCGCGAAACCGGAAGCGATCAAGGACTGGGACAAGCTCCCCGCCGATGAAAAGAAGCTGTTCACCCGCCAGGTCGAGACCTTCGCCGGCTTCCTCGACTACACCGACCACCACGTCGGCCGGGTGATCGACGCGATCGCCGAAACCGGCCAACTCGACAACACCCTCATCTTCTACATCGCCGGCGACAACGGCACCAGCGCCGAGGGCGGGATGAACGGCGTGTTCAACGAATACACCTACTTCAACGGCGTGAAGGAAGAGGTCTCCGACATGATCAAGGTCGTCGACAAGTGGGGCAGCCCGGAAACCTATCCGCACATGGCCGCCGGCTGGGCGATCGCCTTCAACTCGCCCTTCATGTGGGCCAAGCAGGTCGCTTCCAATTTCGGCGGCACCCGCGTCGGGATGGTCGCCCACTGGCCGAAGGGCATCCAGGCCAAGGGCGAGATCCGCGGCCAGTTCAGCCACGTCATCGACATCGCCCCGACCATCCTCGAAGCCGCCGGCCTGCCCGAACCAAAGGTCGTCAACGGCACCGAACAGATCCCGATGGAAGGCAAGAGCCTGTTCGCCAGCTTCAGCGATTCCAAGGCCGCCGCCCGCGGCACGCAGTACTTCGAAATCGCCGGCAACCGCGCCGTGTATCACGAAGGCTGGCTGGCCGGCGTCGTCCACAAGGCCCCGTGGGAAGGCCAGCCGCGCCACACTCTGGAAACCGATGTCTGGGAACTCTACCACGTCGCCGAAGACTTCAGCTGCGCCACCGACCTCGCCGCCAAGAACCTGGAAAAGCTCAAGGAGCTGCAAGCTGTCTTCCAAGCCGAAGCGAAAAAGTATCATGTCCTGCCGATCGACGACCGCTTCCTGGAACGGATGGATGGCCGACAAGTCGGCCGCCCCGACCTGATGGGGGCGCGCACCTCGCTGACCCTCGCCGACGGCATGCGCGGCATGATGGAAGCGGCCTTCATCAACGTGAAGAACCGCTCCAAGACCATCACCTCGGAGATTGAAATCCCGGAGAGCGGCGGCCACGGCATCATCCTCGCCCAGGGCGGCCGCTTCGGCGGTTGGGCGCTCTATCTCAAGGACGGCGTCCCCGCCTACGACTACAACTTCCTCGGCCTGCGCCGCAGCAGTGTCGCCGGCACGGAGAAGCTCAAGCCCGGCAAGCACACCGTCACCCTCGACTTCGCCTACGCCGGCGGCGGCCCCGGCAAGGGCGGCACCGCCACGCTCGCGGTCGACGGCAGCCAGGTCGCCGAGACCGCCATCCCGAACACCCAGGCCGGCATCTTCTCCGCCGATGAAACCGCCGACGTCGGCATCGACCTCGGCACCCCGGTGGTCGAAGCCATCGGCTGCGAACACAAGTCGAAGTTCACCGGGAAAATCCCCAAGGTGACCGTCGCGGTGAAGTGATCGGGGCGGTGAGGAATCTCCCGGGAGCGGCGGTCTCAGACCGGCAGCCAGGGAATTTCGAGCCGGTCTGAAGTCCGGCGCTCCCGGGACATCACGCTTGTTTCAGGCAAAGGGATTGATGCCGGTAACGCCTTCGACCCCCGTGAAATCCTTCACATTCTCGGTGATGATGACCGGAATGCTTTCGCGGATCATCAGCGCGGCGAGTTGACGATCAAAATAGCTCTGCCGCGTCACCCCTGCCGCGACGCACAAGTCCAAGGCCAGATGAGTCGTCTCCAGCGTCAGCGGGAGCACCGTGAGCCCACGCAAGCGGGCGATCGACTGGATTTTGCTCCGGGCCAGTCCGGGGCTGTCCGGCGGCTGGTTCTTCGGGCCGGTCAGGTTCGGATACATCTCGGCCAGATTCTGCACGGAAACAAACAGTGCCACCTCCCGTCGATGCCGCAGTGCCAGCACCCGCCGCGCCCGTTCGTGGCGGGGGTCGGCGCTCAGCGTGGCGTAGATCAGCACGTTGGTGTCCACCAGCACGCGACCCGAAATGTCTTCAGCGCGCATAAGTCTCCTCCCGGCTGAACTCGCCCGCGAAGCAGCCCGCCGAGGTCACGATCTCATCGTCCGTCTTGGTCCGCTCCCTCAAATATCGCTCCAAGGCCATCTCGATGATCTGGCTGCGGGTGCGTCGCTCTTCCTGCCCGAAACGCTTCAAGTCTTCAAGGAGGCCGCTATCAATCGTAGCACTGATGTGTGATTTCATAGCACAATAGTATTACGCTGTCGCCTTCTGTCAATTTCTGCTTTCCCAGCAAGCCTTCCAACGCCGCATCAACCTGTTCTTCGTCGTGCCCGCCTTGGGCTTGGCGACGGGATTTCCAGCGCGGCGGCTACAGGAAGTCGCGGATGGCGTGGAGCTGGATCTTGCCGGAGGCAGGGTCCTGATAGATGAAGACGAGCCCCCGGGCGTCGTCGCGGAGCGGCCAGTTGGTGGCAACGAAGGGGATCCATCGCTCGTTGCGGTTGAGCAGGATGGTGGCGTGGCAGAGGTTTTCGCCGGCGTCGGACTTGGGGGAAATGACGGTGTGTCCGGCGGGTTTGAGAGCGAATTTGACCTGCCCGATGTCGCCCCCGACACGGTCGCCGGTCAGGTTGAGGAGGAGAAACTGGCGGCCGCCGAACTCGAGCGGGCCGCCGGGGTAGGCCACCACCTTGAAGCCGTCGTCGTTCGTACGCCCCTTGCGGAAGAGGATCAGAATCTGGGCGGGGGCATCGAGGGCGGCGGTCGAGCCGAGGGTCTTGAAAGCGGGTTTGCCGGCCTCATCGACACCGGGGTGGCCGAAGGTCCAGTTCGCCTGCCGCTCGACCTTGTACGGGCCCGTGAGGCGGTTGGCGGCCACCTCGATCTCGACCAGTTTCTTGCCGACGACGAGGGAGAGTTTGCGGTCGTCCTGCACGCGCGGGAAGACAATGACGCGGAGGTCGACGGAGGCTTCCTGTCCGCTGAGGGGCAGGGCGAGGCAAAGGAGCGCGAAGAGGGCTTTCATGCGGGACGTGGATCACACCTCGGAGGAGGAGAGGTAGCGGAAAGACAGCACCCGGAACCGGCGGCCGAAGGATTTGTTCAAGGCGGAGGAGAGGTCGTCGAACTTGAGGTGGGGGAGGTCCTTTGGATCGAGGTAGTCGGGGATGCGCTGCACGACGGCCTCGCACCAGGCGCGGGCCTGGACGGTGCCGTTCGTGTCGAGGGAGTCGCCGTAGGTGCGGATGAGGAAGGTGTCGCCGCGCGGGGTGAGTTGGCCGGCGAAGTTGCGGAGCACGTCGGCCTGGTCGATGTAGGCGGCACTGCCATAGGCGGCCGGCCCCTCGAGGGCTTCGGGGAAGGCGGCGCCCATGCGGCCGGTCTGGGAGGCATCGAGGAGGCGGTTGGCTCCGCGGAAGCCGCTGTTGATGGAGACCTTGGGATCGTCGAGGGCGGCCTGTAGGGCACCCTTGACGGCGAGGGCTTTGCGGCTGCCGTCGAGGCGGCGGTTGACGAACTCGGAGAGCGAGAGAAAGGGGCCGCGGAGGCGGACCTGTTCGACCATGGCTTCGGCGAGTTCGTCGATCTCGTCGTCGCTGAGTTCCCGCCAGGCGGACCACTGGGCGGGGTCGGAAGGCCGGCTGGGGCTGCCGGTGTAGGGTTTGCCATTGGGAAGGGAGAAGGAAGAGACGGGGGTGCCGGTGACCGTCTGGGAGTCGAGGGAAGTGCGGCCATTGAGCGAGCTGGCGATGCCCAGGAAGGAGACATTCCTGCCCTTCAGGCTGGAGAAGAGGGCGCGCCAGGCATCCACCGAGGTCGAGTTGATGTTGAAGGGGCCCTTCATCATCATGTGGGAAGCGATCCGGTCGGCGCCGGCGAGGCTGATGACGGTGCGATCGAAGAGTTTCCCGACGGCGGCCTCGTCGAGATGGTCGAGGTAGGGGACGAAGCGCTCGTTGGGGAGGCGGCCTCCCGCCAAGAAGAACCGCTCCGCGGCCTTGCGGGCATCACCACCGTCACCACCCGCGAAGGCGGTGGTAGTGGAGGGGGCGATGGAAGAGAAGAAATACTCGTCCCAGAGGGCCTTGTTGGCGAGGTAGGAGTGGTCCACGAAGGGGACCTGCTTGGCGGCGGCCAACTCCGTGAATTTCCGCGACCAGAGGCCGGAGGCCTGGTCGGCGGCGAGTTGCGGGTGGGCGTAGGAATTTCCGATGGCCTGCACGGTGTGCGGGAAGAGGCCGCCTTGCCCGGAGGCGGTGGTGTCCTGGAAGTTGACCGTCGTCTCGCTGGCACCCGGGCCGAGGTAGGCGTCGGCGAGGCTGTAGCCGCCGAGCTGGGCGTGACTGAGGGCGGCGATCGAGATGGGGGGGACGACCGGGACCTCCTGTTGGACGACATGGGTGCTGCCGTTCTCGACGGTGTAGCCGCCGCCGTAGTAGCCGTTGTTGGACCGGTCGATGCTGATGTTCGCATCGAAGGGCGAGTTGATCTCCTCGACCCACCAGTTCCAGCCATGCTGGTAGGCACCCTTGCTGGTCTCGTCGTCGATGAAGACGGTGCCGACGACCGGACTGGAGTGCAGGAAGGGGCGGCTTGGAAAATGGCGGCCGCCGTAGGGGCCGAGGCTGGCGGATTCGTGGGTCTCGCACCCGGCCATGAGGTTGACCACGAGGAAGGGGACGGGGCCCCGGATGATGTCGCTGCCGGTTTTCGCCTCGAACCGGAAGGTCGTGATACCCTGGGGGAAGGAGGCCTCCATGAGGCGCTTGTTGAAGTCGGAGTTGGAGCCCTTCAGGCGGCTGACGAGCTGGTATTGGCGCCCCATCCATTGCGCGGCGCCGCCGACGCTGGACTGGCGGTTGAAGAACTGGAGGGCGCTGCCGTTGGCGAGGTCCTCCACCTCGGTGGGCTCGATGGTGAAGGAGATGCGGTCGCTGATACTGAAGGTCAGGGAGCCCTCGCGGTCCCCTGCGGCCGGCGGTTCGATGTGCTGGGCATTGTCGCTGCGGTCGGAGCGGCGGAGGCGGATGTAGAGGTCGGGGTTCCAGCCCGCGACAACCTCGCGGTCCTCCTTGAAGGTGTCGGAGTTGACCAGTTGGCGGAGCTGGGTGTTGGCGAGGGAGAAGACGCGGACCTGGCCGGGTTCGAAGACGATCGGCCGGGTGCCGGAGAAGAAGGCGGTGAACCCGGTGTCGCGGTCACCACTGCCGGCACCGTTCGAGATCCAGGCGAGGGAGGTGGGCGTGGTGCTGGTGTAGCCGCGGCCCTCCTTGGTCCACTTGATGGCGAGGGGGAGGTTGAAGAAGCGGAACTGGGTGGCGTAGTCGGCCCCGAGGTTCATCGCGAGGGGGACGCTGTAGGGGTTCCAGTAAGTGATGGCGGGGGTGATGCCGACGTTGAGCTTGTGGGTGTCGGTGTTGCGGGGGTTGTTCTGCTTCTCGGTGGCGGTGCGCTCTTCGGCGGAGAGGCTGAGCAGGAACTGCACCTTGATGGGGACGGGAAGGCGGTAGAGGTTGGTGTATTCGCGGGTGAAATCCTGCCCGCCGCGCTTGAAATCGGGGTTCTTGATGTGAATGCCGCCACTTAACTCGGGTGAGCGGAAGGTGATCTGGCTGCGGTAGAGTTGGTAGTAGGCGGAGAGGTCCTGGATGGGGACACGATCGGTGGAGCGACCGAAGCGGTAGAGCATAAAACCGTCGCCGGTTTCGCTGGTGTTGATGGGGCGTTCGAGGAGGCCGCTGAGGTCGCGTTGCAGGCCCCCCTCGCGCACGTCGCAGGCTAGGCCGTAGGAGTAGGGGGTGGTGTGGTGGAACTGCCCGGCAAGGGTGCCGCGATCGACACCCTTGAGGAGCGCGAGGGAGGCGCGGCTGAAAGTGCGTTCGAACTCCGCCGGATCGGCGAGATCCACAAACGGAGCGAGCGACCGGAAGCCGGTGTTGCCAGGGGCCTGGTGCTGGAAGATCCGGTCCGCGATGCTGCGGTTCCAGGTGGTGCGGCGGGAGTCGCCGGCGAGGCCTGCCTTGGTGCTCTCGTCGGCGATCCACCAGCCGAAGCGGCCCGGCTTGGCGGGAGTGGCAGACACCCGGGTGAGTCCGGCGCGGACATGGGAATTCCCCGGAGCCGTTCCGAGCGACCCCTTGCCGAGGAGCTTGACGGAATCGGCGTCCTTGCCCGGTGTGAGCCCCCCGTCGAGGGCGAGCGATTTGGCGGAATCGAGTGACTTCTGCTGCTCCCGGGTGAGCGAGACCAGCCAGGCGCGGAAGTGGTCCTCTCGACCGGGGGTGTAGGAAGGGCTCATGCCCTCGTTGAGGGTGCCGGGAATGGTGGCGTGGTCACTCACGGCGTCCCCGCCGCTTTTCGTGCGGCCCGCCTTCCAGGATTCCCAAACACCGGTCCAGTGCGGGTGGACGGCATTTTTATCGAGGATGTCGGCGCGGGCCGTGATGCGCTGATCAGGACCGAGCTGTTTCTGGAGATCGCCGAGGGCGAGGATCAGCGCGAGTCTGGCGTTGGCGCGGGCCTCGGCATGGGCGGAGCCCTGGTTGGTAGAGCGGAGCGTGACGGTCGACAGGGTGAGCAATCCGATCGCCACGAGGATCAGCAGGACCAGGATGCTGATCGTGATCACGAGGGCGAAACCCGCCGGGAGAAGTTGCCGGGGCTTGGGTTTTGGCGGGCGGTGGGTCATCGAGGTGGCTGAGGGCGGAACTCGTTGAGAACGAGGATCGCTTTTCAGTCCGCGATGCCAAGGATCTTTTGGGAACTCAAGGGCTGGATTCACTACCGCATCGAAGCTCGCTTCCCCCGCCGACCGCCCCCGGCAAACCCCTTGGCTGCGCTATTCGGACATGCTTTGCTCTGGTGGTCCGGACCGGGGCGGTGAAGATCAGGGAGCAAATAAAAACTGCCGATGCACCAAGGTACAATGGCATCACCTCGTCCGGTCCGCTACAGGACATCGAAACAACGCCCGAAACCATGAAACACCTCCTCCGCTCCCTCCCGGCCGCCGCCGCTCTGCTCCTCTCGCCGCTCGTGCTGACCCAGTGCGCCAGCGGTCCGGCCGTTGCCAGCGCCGACTCTTCCGAGATCGCCGCCGACTCCCGCGCCGCGCTGCGCGATCTCTATCGCCAGAACCCGAAGGCCCGCAGCCTCGGCCAGCGCGCCAAGGGCGTGCTCGTCTTCCCGCACATCACCAAGGGTGGCTTCATGCTCGGTGGCATGGGCGGCAACGGCGCGCTGGTCCGCAGCGACGGCAGCATCCGCGACTACTACCAGACCGGCGGCGTCTCCTACGGCCTCCAGGCCGGCGTCCAGAAGTACGGCTACGCCCTCTTCCTGATGGACAACGCCGCCTTCGCGAACATCAACCGCGCCGACGGCTGGGAAGTCGGCAGCAGCCCCAGCCTGGTCATCGTCGATGAAGGCAAGGCCGCATCCCTCTCCACCACCACCATCGACAGCGGCACCTACGCGTTTTTCTTCAACCAGCGCGGCCTGATGGGCGGCCTCGGCCTCCAGGGCTCCAAGATCACCCGCATCCAGCCGAACCGCTGAAGGCATTGCAACGGGCGGCAAAACAAAGACGATCTCCGCCGCTGCTTTTCCAATAACTCCGAGACATTCCATGAGATCCTATCTGCTCTTGACCGCCGCCCTCGCCGGGGCCTTCGCGCTC
Organism: Verrucomicrobiia bacterium Tous-C4TDCM; assembly: GCA_002304315.1. Taxonomy (GTDB): domain Bacteria; phylum Verrucomicrobiota; class Verrucomicrobiia; order Verrucomicrobiales; family Akkermansiaceae; genus Haloferula. Next base: position 17,624 of record NEUO01000032.1, on the reverse strand, counting down.
GGCACGACTTCCTGCCAGCTCCTCGATGCCTCCCAGGCCGCCGATTCGGGCTTCAATCCCTCCACCGCCCCCACCCGGACCCGCGCCGAATTCGTCCAGCAGGCGTGGGTTGACAAGGCCTACCGCGGCAAGTCCGTGAAGGATCACTTTTCCTCTGTCTACGTCGCTCCGATCCGCACCAAGCACATGGCGGCGCAGAGCTGGTGGCAGCAGCAGACCGGTACTCGCAAGGCCGAGCTCGCCAGCGACACCCAGTCGCTCGCCAACCGGATGCGCAAGCAGTTCCAGCAAAGCATCGCCAACTACCCCGGTGACAACCTCCCGCTCGCCAGCGGCCCGGGACAAGGCGTGCTGGTGGTCGAACTCGCGCTCGTCGAGCTCGTCCCCTCAAATGCCTACTGGAATGCCGGTGCCACTGCCGCGGGCTTCGTGATTCCCGGTGCGGGCCTCCTTTCCGCCGCCGGAGCCGGCAGCATCGCCATCGAAGGCCGCCTGCGCGATGGCGGGACCAACAAGATGATCGCCACCTTCAAGGACCGCCGGAAGGACAAGGTCGCCCCGGTCAACATCGGCAGCTACACGTGGTATCACGGCGCGGAAGGCAACATCACCGACTGGGCCGCCGAGTTTGCCGAGCTGATCAATACGCCGCCCGACCACGTCGTGAAACGGCCCAGCCCGGTCACGCTGCTGCCTTGGTAATCCACCCACCTCGCCACGAACCCCGATGAAGTTCCTCCGCGTCGCCGGCATCCTCCTTCTCGCCCTCCTGCTGCTCGCCGCCTTCGCGTGGTCTTTCGGAGCGCTGTGGTATGACGGCCCCGGCGCGGCGCTCGCCGCGCTCGCCGCGCTCGCCCTCGTCGCGGCGCTGGTCTTCATGAAGCCGTGGCGGGTCAATCTCGGCATCTTCGCCCTGTGGTTCTGCGCCATCCTCGGCTGGTGGCTGACCCTCAAGCCAACGAATGAGGCCGACTGGCAGCCCGATGTCGCGCAACTCGCCCGCGCCGAGATCGACGGCGATGTCGTCACGTTTCACAACGTGCGCAACTGCGACTACCGGACCGAAAGCGACTACACCCCGCGCTGGGAGACCCGCACCGTGCGCCTTTCGCAAATCACCGGCATCGACATGGCGATCGACTACTGGGGCTCGCCCTACATGGCGCATCCCATCGTCAGCTTCCAGTTCGCCGATGCCCCGCCGCTCTGTTTCTCGATCGAGACGCGCAAGAAAAAGGGCCAGAGCTACTCGGCGATCGGCGGCCTCTACCGACAGTTCTCGCTGATCTACACCGTCGCCGACGAGCGCGACGTCATCCGGCTGCGCACCAACTACCGCAAGGGCGAGGACATTTATCTTTATAGGCTCGCGATCAAGCCCGAGCAGGCCCGGATACGCTTCCTCGAGTATGTGAACAACCTCAACCGCCTCCAGCAAGACCCTCGCTGGTACAATGCGATCACCACCAACTGCACCACCGCGATCCGCAGCCAGCAACCGGAAGCCCAGCGGCTGCCGTGGGACTGGCGCATCCTCGTCAATGGCAAGGGCGACGAGATGCTTTTCGAGCGAAAAGCCATCTTCACCGGCGGCCTGCCCTTCGCCGAGCTGAAGCGGCGCGTTCACATCAACGCCGCCGCCCTCGAGGCCAACGACTCACCCGATTTCTCCCAACGCATCCGCGCCGGTGTGCCCGGCATGGACACCCCGTGACCGCCTCTCTAACAACGCTCCCATGAAAGTTACAGCCCTCCCGTGGTTCGCCGCGCTTGTCCTCGCCGGTTGCGTCAGCCAACCGCTGCCGCCCGAAGAAGCCGAACACCGCGCCGCCGCGGTCCACCTGAAAGAGGCCGGCGCGAAAACCACGCCCGCCGAACAGCGCGCCGCCCTTTATCTCGCCTCCGCCGCGGAGTCCTACGACCTGCTCGATTCCCCGAAATCCCGCGAGGCCGCCCGTGTCCTCTACAACAAGGCCGCCACCGACCTCGTCCTGCTACTACGTTCATCGGAGAACGGCGCGCTGTGGAACCGCCCGCTCACGCTTACCTCCGGCGGCACCACCTGGCGGCTTCGCTACGCCGCGGGAAACCGCAGCGGCACTTGGGAACCGGGCCGCTTCACTTCCTTCACCGCGGCCAGCGAGGTCGGGCTGAAAACCATCGAATCCCACAATCGCCAGGACGGCGTCGGCGGTGCACTGGTCGGCGTGCGGAAGATGTCACCGGTGGAAGCCTTCGCCCCACCGATCGCCGGCGTCACCGCGCCGGTCACCGCCGTGATCGATTTCAAAGGTCGCGACGCCACCCTGACGCTGGTCGATCCCTCGGAAGAGCCGAAAGCCCGCGTCAAAGGCTCTGAACGCACCCTCGATGCCGACTTCTCCGCGCCGCTCGCCTACTACCCGCAGCGCTCCGAATTCTGGACCGGCCTGATGGGCGCGCTCCGCGTCAGCCATCACATGGGCACCACCGGGCTCTACATGCTCCAGCCGTATGATCCCGACCGCATCCCGCTGATCTTCGTCCACGGCCTGATTTCCACGCCCCAGATGTGGCGCAACGTGATCAACGAGGTCGAGAAGGACCCCGCACTCCGCGGCCGCTACCAGTGCTGGGTCTTCGGCTACCCCACCGGCAATCCGCCCGCCTACTCGGCCCTGCGTTTCCGCGAGGAGCTCGCCAAGGTCCGCGAACTCTATCCGAACGCCAAGGACTACGTGCTCGTCGGCCACAGCATGGGCGGCCTCGTGTCGCGGATGCAGGCCACCACCTTGACCCGCGAATCCTGGGACGTTATTGGCAAGGACAAGGCCGCCAGGTTCTTCTCGAAGGTGAAGAAGGGCGACCTCATCGACCGCGCCACCGCCTTCGAGGCCAACCCGAAGGTCGCGCGCCTGGTCTTCATCTGCACCCCGCACCGCGGCAGCGAAATGGCACTCGGCAGCATCGGCGAACTCGGCCGGCGCCTCATCGCGCTGCCGGTCGATCTCACCAGCGTGGTCACCCAGACCATGGGCGACTCGCTCTCCTTGGTCACCGGCGCGCCCGGCCGCATGCCCAACAGCGTGACCGGTCTCTCGCCGAACAATCCCGCGCTCAAGGTGCTCGACTCCGAACCGATGACCGCGCCCTACCACACCATCCTCGGCGACCGCGGCAAGGGCGATGGCGCGCTGAGTTCCGACGGCGTGGTGAAATACTGGAGTTCCCATTTGACCAAGGCGGAATCCGAAAAGGTCGTGCCCGGTCCCCACGGCTCCTGCGAGCTGCCGCAGACCCTCGAGGAACTCCGCCGCATCCTGCGCCTCCATCTCGACAAGAGCGGCGACTGAGCGGACCTCTCCCCGCGAACCGGACCCATGAACCTGATAAGGAAAAGGGTGACAACGAAATCAGCGAAACTCCGCGAAAATCAAGGCCTGGTGAAATTGATCAGCGCACCCGCAAGGTTGAACTTACCATTTCCCCAAACCTTTGAAATTTCGTCAATTTCGTCCCTTTCTTTCTTCTAATCTCGGAATTTAGGATGAAGGCCCGCCACCTGCCGCTCTTGCTCGCCGCCGTCGCCCCGCTCCACGCGACGGAGTCGGCCGGGCGGTGGTTCGACCACGCGGTCGAGCGGTCGTGGATCGAGAACCACGACTCCACCCTGGTCACCCGCCGCGTCCTCACCGAGCTGAACTTCGAAGACCGCGGGGGCGACGACGGGATCTGGAAGATCGAAAACTCCTTCCGCTGGGGCGTCCCGCTGCACGAAGGCCTCGCTCTCGGCTTCCAGGCGATGGTCCCCGTGAAGTGGCAGGAAAGCACCGCCGACGAAGGCACTCACGATGTCAGCCAGCTCGAGTTGAAATTCCCGGTCGTCCTTAAGCTCTCCGACCGCTGGTCCGGCGCCCTCACCTACAAGCCGCGCTGGGACCTCCTCGCCGAAAGCGACCGCCACCGCCTGGAACTCGGCGCGACCCGCACCCTCGGTGCCGATCACCAGTACGCGCTGTCCTTCGCCGTCGAGCTTCCGCTGGTCTCGGAAAGCTTCGACTCCAAACTCACCGCCGGCCTCGCGTGGCACTTCTGAGCCGAACCATGAAGCGCCTCCTTCTTCCGCTCGCCGCCGCTTCGCTGTTTTTCCTAACAGCCGGCGCCACGCGGGGCGAAGACTCGCTGTCCGGCGACTTCTCCAAGCCCGCGGAAATCACCAAGCGCCTCGAAAACCCCCGCGCCGGCATCGCCAAGCTGCCCGCCGACGCCGATCCCGCCCTGCTCGAACCCCTTGAGCAATTCGCCGCCGCCTGCCAGTTCCACCTCGCCAGTCTCGACGTCCGCGCCAAGGCCCGCGCCGAACGCGACAAGGCAGCCGCGGACAAACTCGCATGGTCCGGCCTGACCGAGCCGCCCCCGCATTCCATCCTGCTGCTCGACGAGGTCCGCGAAACCCTGGCCACCCTCGAAAGCTCCCGCCGCGCCGGTGAAGCCCAGCTCCGCATCTTCACCTCGCAGTTGGAAGGCGTGCGCGACCGCCTCGACACCCACCAGCAGTCGGAACGCCGCGCGCAGGAGGACGCCGAAAGCGCGACCACTCCGGAAGACCGCGCCGCCGCCGAGCGCACGGTCGAATCGGAGCGCATCGCCTCACGCATCGCCGCCGAGGAAATCGGCCGCCAGAACATCCGGATGGACGCCCGGCAGGCGGAGCTCGACATGATCGGCTCGCGCATCGACCTCGCCCAACTCCGCCTCGGCGCGCTCCAGGGCAAGACCACTTTCACCCGCCAGGACCTCGATGGCATCCAAGTGAAGATCACCCGCGAACGGGCCGATGCCATCGCCGCGCTGACCGACTCCGGCAAGGCCCGTCAGACGCCCGATCCGCTGCTCGCCTGGCGCACCGAGTTCCTCGATCTGGAGAAAGAGTTCTGGGAGACCCGCTTCGCCGCCACCACCGATGGTGCGAACCGCAAGGCGGCGCTCGCCAGCCTCGCCAGCTTCAAGACCCGCGTCGACGACTGGGCGGAGATCGCCCGGCTCCGCCTCGCCAGCGGCTCATCCGCCGCGACCGGGATGGATCCCGACCGCCTCCGCGAGGCCACCGCCCAGATCGGTATCATGCAGCGCCGCATCGGCTTCGCCCTCACCGATCTCAAAGCCGGCCATCTTCAGCTTCCGCTGCTCGACACCATCACCGGCCGTCTCCGCGCCCTGTGGGATGCCGAACTGTATCTCGCCGAGGAGACCGAGGTCGTCGATGGCAAGAAAGTCGCCAGCTACCGCGCCGTCACCCTCGGCAAACTCGCACGCCTCGCCCTCATCCTCACCGTCGGCTGGCTGCTGCTGCGCTTCCTTTCCCACCGGATCAAGTCGCTGCTCACCCGCAAGCCGCGGATCGGGCCCGACACCGCCGACCTCGCCGGCAAGTGGATCTTCCGCCTCGGCCTCGCCCTGCTCGTGATCTACGGCCTCAACACCGTCCGCATCCCCTTCACCGTCTTCGCCTTCCTCGGCGGCGCGCTCGCCATCAGCGTCGGCTTCGGCACGCAGACGATGCTGAAAAATTTCATCAGCGGCGTGATCCTGATCTTCGAGCGACCCTTCAAGGTCGGCGACCAGGTCGAGATCGACGGCGTGCTCGGCAAGATCCGCAGCATCGGCCTGCGCGCCTCGGTCATCGACCACGGCAACGGCATCGACACCCTCATCCCGAACAGCAACCTGCTCGAAAACCAGGTCACCAACTGGACCTTCACCCACTCGCTGCTCCGCCAATCCGTCCTCATCGCCGTCGATCACGACTCGCCGACCCGCGAGGTCGCGCACCGCCTGCTCGCCGTCGCCGCCGAGCACGGCCTGGTGCTCGATACCCCGGAGCCGGAAGTCCGCTTCGAGGACATCGGCGAAAAAGCTCTGCTCTTCCGGCTCCTCTACTGGTTCGATCTCAAGCGCGTCTCCCGCGACTCACTTGCCAGCGACCTGCGCTTCATGATTTCCAAGTCCCTTGCCGAAGCCGGCATCACGCTCGCCGGGGTCAACCCGCTGCGCGTCGAACTTTCCCCTGCCTCCCCCTCCGGAAATCCATCACCTTCCAACCCAGACAACACCAACCCGCACACACCATGAAACCGCATATCATTGCCATCGCCTTGCTCGCCACCGCACCACTTTGCCACGCCGGCGACAGCGTCGTGGAATCCACCCCCATCACGCCCGCTCCGGAGTCCTCGGAGTGGCAGTTCCTCCTCGCGACCTACGCCCCGCTAATGGGCATCGAAGGCACCGTGGGAGTCGCCGGACTTACCAGTGAAATCGACGTTCCCTTTGACGATATCCTCGAAGAGCTCGACGGCGGCTTCATGACCGCCTTTGAAGCCCGCCGCAACCGCTGGTCGATCACCGGCGACTTCATCTGGCTGAAGCTCTCCGGCGACGCGCAACCGACCCCGAACTCCTACGCCGGCTTCAAGCAGGAGCAGATCATGGCGTCCCTCGCGCTCGGCTACGAACTCTACGGCAGTGAAAGCACCACCTTCGACCTGCTCGGCGGTGCCGCCCTGACCAGCCTCGACGCGGACCTGGAACTCGCCACGCCCTTGCTTCCGGTCACCACCCGCGCGGCCTCCGGCTCCGATACCTGGATCGATCCCTTCGTCGGCCTCCGCGTCCGCCACCGCCTGTCCGACCGCTGGGCCGTCTTCGCCACCGGCATCTATGGCGGCTTCGGCGTCTCGTCCGACGAATACTGGCAAGCCATCGCGGGCATCAGCTACGGCCTGACCGAAAACGCCTCGATCGCGCTCGCTTACCGGATCATCTCCACCGACTACAACAAGGGCGCCTTCGTTTACGACGTCGAAACCAGCGGCCCGAATCTCGGCCTGGTCTTCAAGTTCTGACCCAACGTATCTTTCGCATCCGCCGTCATGGATCGCCCGCCGCGGGTCGTCCATGGCGGCGTTTCCGTCTCTAACCCTAAAGACCGAGTTGAGAGTCTATGGTTGATTGTTGATAGTTCAGAATAAGAGGCTTTCGCCGAATTCCTGGCTCACCCGGAGAATGAGGTTCTATTCCGACGTGAATTCTTCTGGATCAGCTATCAACCATCCACTCTCAACTCTCAACTTCCCTTTTAAGCTAACAGCCCCCTGCTTGAGAGACCGCCTCAGCGCCGCTTCTTCCCCGGTCCCTCCATCGCCGCAGCGACCGCACCGGGCAGGTTGACCCCGCCGTTGCCGCCTAGCCGGGCATCGATGTCCTCCAGCCGCTGGATCAGATCGCGCACGTCCTTCCGCGCCGCCGGTCCGCCGGCAGCCTCGCAGAAATGCGTGCGGCAGCCGAAAGGCCGGCCGTCGTAAATCTGGCAGCGACTGCCTTTCAAAAACGGGCAGGCCCCATCGGCCGTTTCCGGCACGCTGGTCCGCCCCGCCGCCCGCCACGCCAGCGCCGCAACCAGCGCCTCGCCCTTGGTTAGAAACGGCGTGCGCCCGGTCATTTTGAAACGACAGCAATCGCCGAGGCCTGTGCAATTCCGCTCGATCGGCCGCGCCTCCCACTCCCGATAGATCGCCCGCACTTCGCTTGCCGTGGCGTGTAAATCCGGATCGCGCTTCACGGCAGTCCCAGTTTCTGGATCCGAACATTTCTGAACTCCACGCGGCCCTGGTTGAACTGGAGCCCGATGTGCCCGCCCGCCAGCGGCTTGCGGTCCTTGTAATCGACGACCTTCTCGCCGTTCAACCACACCTCGACCCGCCCCGCCTCGACCTTCACCCGGAATTTCCGCCACTCCGGCGCCTCGCCGCCATCGTGCTGCACCCGCCCAACGAGGCTGCCGGTCGAATAAGGATTCGCGGACGGCGCGATGTTCAGTTCATAGCACTCGGTCGCCGGATCGGTCACCTCTTTCGGCGTCGAAAGGAACACGCCACTGTTGGTCCCCTCGGCCGCGCGGAATTCCACCTCCAACTCGTAGTCCCGGTAAATTCCGCGCGTCGTCAGCAGGCCCACCACCCCCTTCGTCGCAACGATCGCCCCATCCTTCACCTGCCAGTCCACCTTGCTCTGCGGCTCCCAGCCGTCGAGATCGCGGCCGTTGAAAAGATCCTCCCAGCCGGCGGCCGCTACCACGCCCGCAAACCAAAAGACGACGCCCATCAAAGCCGGCACGATTTTCATGTTTCCAGTTTGCCGGGGCCGGATGTTCCTTGCAAGCGTCCCCTGACCGCACCCGATCCCGCCCATGCATCTGAGAGCCCTTATCCTCGCCGTCACCCTCGTCACCGGTCTCCATGCGACCCCGCTGTTCCCGGAGCCGGCGAAGAACGAACGCATCGCGATGATCGGCAACAGCCTCGGCGAACGGATGCAATATGCCGGCTACTTCGAAACCGAACTCCAACTCCGCTACCCGGAGCATCGCCTGACCCTCCGCAACCTCTGCTACCCCGGCGACACCCCGGCCTACCGCCCGCGCGCCGGCCGACCCACGCCCTGGGCCTTTCCCGGCGGCGAGAAATTCCGCCCGGAATTCAGCCAGCACCGCGGCGAAGGCCACTACCCGTCCGAGGACGAATGGCTGACGATTTGCAAGGCCGACACCCTCCTCGCCTTCTTCGGCTACAACGAGTCCTTCGACGGCCCGGCCGGCGTGGAGAAATTCCGCGCTGAACTCGATGCCTTCGTCACCCACACCCTCGCGCAGAAATACAACGGCAGCTCCGCCCCGAAGCTCGTCCTCGTCTCGCCGATCGCTTTCGAGGACGTCACCGCAATCCGCGACACTCCGGATGGCAAAAAGGAGAACGCCCATCTGAAGCTTTACACCGCGGTCATGAAACAGGTCGCCGACGCGCGGAAGATCCACTTCATCGATCTCTTCGAACCCACCCGGAAGCTCTATGACGAGTCCAAGGAACTTTACACCCTCAACGGCTTCGCCCTCAACGACGCCGGCGACCGCCGGGTGAGCAACCTGCTCGCCGACCTGCTTTACCAGCCCGCGCAGATCCTCCTCCAGGCCGATCTCGACAAGGTCCGCGAAATGGTCGTCGAGAAGTCGTGGTTCTGGCAAAACGACCACCGCATGCCCAACGGCGTCCACGCCTATGGCCGCCGCTGGAAGCCCTTCGGCGACATCAACTACCCGCAGGAAATCGAGAAGATCCGCCAGATGACAACCAACCGCGACGAGGCGATCTGGACCCTTCTCCAAGGCAAGGACACCGATCCCGCCGCGGCCGATGCCAAGACCCGTCCGCTCGATCCGGTGAACTCCAATTTCACCCAGCCGATCGAGTATCTGAGCGAAGCCGAAGCGCTCAAAAAATTCACGCTGATGGACGGCTTCCAGATCGAGCTGTTCGCGTCGGAACACGACTTCCCCGACCTCGCGAACCCGGTGCAGATGACCTTCGACAGCAAGGGCCGTCTGTGGGTTTGCACCATGCCGAGCTATCCTCACTACCGCCCCGGCGATCCCTTGCCCGACGACAAGATCCTGGTGCTCGAAGACACCGATGGCGACCACCGCGCGGACAAGCAGACGGTCTTCGCCGACGGCCTTCATCTGCCGATCGGCTTCGAGCTCGCCCCGGAAGGCGTCTATGTTTCCCAAGAGCCGAACCTGCTGCTGCTGCGCGACGCCAACGGCGATGGCAAGGCGGACAGCCGGACCTACCTGCTGAACGGCTTCGACCCGCACGACACCCACCACGCGATCAGCGCTTTCACCTCCGACGCCTCCGGCTCGATCTACATGGCGGAGGGCGTCTTCCTCCATTCCCAAGTCGAGACTCCCTACGGCCCGCAGCGCTGCACCGGCGGCGGGATTTGGCGCTTCGATCCGAAGAGCTACCGCCTCGAACGCCACGTCCAGACCTCCTTCAACAATCCCTGGGGCATCGCCTTCGACGACTGGGAGCAATGCGTCATCGCCGATGCCTCCGACGGCGAAAACTGGTGGGCGCTCCCACTTTCCGCGAAGGCCCCCTTCAGTTACGAGATCCCGAAGATCGCGCCCTTCGCCCCGAAGCGCGCGCGGCCGACTTCCGGCGCGGAGTTCGTCTCGTCGCGCCACTTCCCGGAGGAAATGCAGGGCGGCTTCATGACCTGCAACTCGATCGGTTTCCTCGGCACCAGCATCGCCGCGATCCACGACGATCAAGCCGGCTTCGGCGGCACGCTGATCGGCGACCTCGTCACCTCCAGCGATCCGAACTTCCGCCCCTGCGACCTCGAGTTCGCGCCCGACGGCTCGCTTTACATCCTCGACTGGCACACCGCGCTGATCGGCCACATGCAGCACTCCGCCCGCGATCCCAAGCGCGACAAAACCCACGGCCGCATCTACCGCGTCACTCACAAGACCCGTCCGCTGGTCACGCCGACCCTCATTGCCGATGCCTCCGTTCCCCAGCTCTTCGCCGCCCTCAAGGAACCCGAATACCGCACCCGTTATCGCGCCCGCCGCGAGCTCCGGGTCCACCCGGCGGAGATCGTCGTGCCCGCCGCGAAAGCTTGGATCGCCACGCTCGACAAGGCCGACCCGCGCTATGAGCACCACCTCTGCGAAGCACTGTGGGCGACCTGGGCACAGAACCAAACCGACCGCGAAATCCTCGGCCTCTGCCTCGATGCCAAGTCGCACCAAGCCCGCGCCGCCGCCGTCCACGTCCTCCGCTACGCCTGGCGCAAGATCCCCGATCACCTCGCGCTGTTCTTGAAAGCCGCCAACGATCCGCACCCGCGGGTCCGCCTCGAAGCCATCGTCGCCGCCTCGTGGCTCGATAATCCGGACGGCGCGAAGATCGCGCTCGAAGCCTTCAAACACCCGATCGACAAGTGGATGCCGCACGCCATCCAGACCGCCTTCATGACCCTCGGCGACGACGTCGAGGCGCTCAAGAAAGCCGGCCAGCTCGACCTCTCCGCCAATCCCCGCGCCGCGGATTTCCTCGCCGGCAAGCTGCCGCTCCGGGCTGATTGATGTCCCAACGGGACGACTCATAGAACCCCGGCACAAAGTGCCGGGGTTCCCCATCCAGCAATTCCCGCGTCCTACAGGGACGCCGCATGCGGGGAGCGACTGCTCCAACCGACCAAGCCCGAAGCCTTGATCGTCCGCTCCGGAAACCCGCCGCCTCACCAGCCCCATGGAGCCCACCCATCCATCACGACATTCAAACCAATCACCCAAAGCCTCCCCCGCCATGAAGAACCCTCAGCGCACGATTTCCCCGGGAATCCGGCATGGCACGCCAGCCGCTCTTCCCATCGCATGAACCACAACATCGGCTTCCTCCTCGACATGGATGGGGTGATCTACCGCGGTGCCACGATCTCCCCCGGCACGTCCGACTTCATCGGCCGCCTCCGCAACCACGGCATCCCCTTCCGCTTCCTCGACCTGGTCCCCGACGAGTTTATTTTCAAAAATCTTGCCATCTTGGCACAATGACAGCTTTCCAGGGTTAGCGGATGGTCCGCGGTGGATTGGTAGTTTCTTGGGTTTCTCTGCCAGTCCATTGCGGTATGCCACGGCGGGTCTCGGGTTCTTGGGTTTTCCCCTGGCCCGCCGTGGCAATCACCCTGACAAGAAAAAGCGGCGGCCGAAAGGGCTGCCGCTTTTTTTGTATCCGCATCGGGATTCAAGCAAAGCACCCTACGCCTCCACCGGGGCCTTGACCCCGAACTCCCGCACCGCCTTCACCGCCTTCGCCCGCTTTTCCAGCAAGCAGGTGATGCCGCCGAGCACGATGAACGCCATCATCACTCCGTAGAAGAGATAAACCGTCCACAACTTCTCCGCGGCGAAGCCGTAGTTGTGCAGGCCGACGTTGAGGAAATTCACGTGCCACCACGAGAAGCCGACAACCATCGCGCCGGCAATCGAGCTCAGATGGATGCCCCACTCCTTAATGTAGCCGCCGAGGCGGGCATGCAGGATCGCCAGCGACCAGAGCACGATCATCAGCGCTCCATTCTCCTTCGGGTCCCAGCCCCAGAAACGGCCCCACGAATCGTTCGCCCAGATCCCGCCAAGCACGGTGCCGATCAGTGACAGCACCAGCGTCAGGCAGACGCAGCCGTAAACCGCCCGGGTGATCGAGCGGCGCAGCGAAACATCGCCACCGTCCAACCCCAAGGCGCGGAGCAGCACGTAAACAATCGCCAGCAACGCGGTGATCAGCCCGCTGGCGTAGCCGAGCGTGATGGTGATGACGTGGGTGCTCAGCCAGTAGTTCGAGCGGAGCACGGCGACCAGCGGATCGAGGTGGTCCTTCCCCTCCCCGACCTCGAAGCGGCGGGCGAGCACGATCAGGAAGGCGGCGACGATCGGCGTGATGCCGAGGACGAAGCGCTTGCGGGTCATCCACTCGACCAGCAGCGCGAAGATCACGATCGCCATGTCGATGAAGATGATCGTGTCGTAGAGGTTCCCGACCGGCGGGCGCTGCATGATGATGGAGCGCTTCACGATCGGAATGATCAGGTAGATCAGGCCTAGACTGAGGAAAGCCACCGTGGCCCAGTGGCTGATCTTCCCCGCGAGAGTCTGGCCGGTGAAGAACATCACGCCAGCGCTGACGACGGCCATCAGGAACCAGACGAGCGCGTAGATGAACCAGTTCTTCTTGAAGTAGTCGGCCTCCAGCGGGATCGAGCGATACTCCCCGCGCTCCTTCGCGCGGCTGACGATGCTGGACTCCAGCGCGGCGAATTTCCCGCGGAAGGCCGACTCTCCGTCCTTCAGGGAGAGCGCCACGTCCTCAAGCATCTTGATGTCCTTGATCGACTGTTCCGGCTCGCGGGTAGTGCCGGTGAAGATGTTGAAAATCCGGCCGCCGGCGCTGATCCACTCCTTGTCGTCTTTGTTAGCCGAAGGGAAAAGATTCAGGCCGAACTTTGCGGAATTCGCGGCCTGCTCGACGAGCACGGCGATGGTCTGCACTTGCTGCGACACGGGTTGGCCGGACGCGGCGGCTTGCAATTCCGCGCGGATCTTCGGTGCGGCGGTCATGACTTCGCTCACCGGCAGAATCTTGCCTTCCGCCTTGCCCGAAGCCGGCAGCAGCCCGTTGCGGGCAAACTCCATGTAGCCGGTGAGGAACTCGAAAGTGCGGACGGTGTAGACCTGGTCAAGCGTCTGCTTCTCAATCGGCTTCAGCAACTTCGGATCCTGCCGGGAGATCTGCTCGTACGAGGCCGCGAGCTGCTTCATTTTGTCGAGCCCCGGCAAGAGGTCGTTGTAGCTGTAGCGGTCGCGGCGGCCCTTGGCGTCGATGCCGACGGCTTCAAGGATCTCGGAGTTGTCGACCCGGAAGGTCGGCAGTTCCTTCGCCAGCTCCGGCCGGAAGAAGCAGTCGAGCATCCAGTCCAGCGGCTTGATCTTCACCTTCTGGCCGCCCTCGCCGATGATCTCCATCGAGCGCGCGCCGTGCAGGCCGAGCATCGTGAAGCCGGCAAAGGTGCCGAGCGGCTTGACCCGTCCGCCATCCTGCACCGGCAGCAGCGAGGCGAGTTCGAGCGTCTCCTTCTCCCACGGATTGTAGCCGGCGACCGTCCGGACATCGCCTTCGGGGCGGCTATCCTTGAGCGCGATCGAGACGATCCAGGCGACCGCGGCGATGCCCAGGGAAAATGCGATCCAGCGTCCGATGATGGCGTTCATGTCAGGCTTGGGGAACAGGTTTGGATTTGCCGCGGAAGAGGAAGGTTCCGAGCTTGATCAGGAAATGCAGGCAGAGGCCGAAGCCGGCGAGGTAGATGCTGTATTCCGGCCATTTGTCGGAGGGGTTTTTCACCACCTCGAAGCCCGAGACGCTGGCCTCGCGATCCCCGCCGCTCACGCCGTTCATCATCGTGCGCTGGTAGAAGGTCATGCCGCCGTAGCGCATCGGCTCGTTCATCTCGATGAAGACCTTCGACTCGCGGCCGTCCTCGATCCGGACGATGTCGCTCTCGAAGAGCTTCGGCCGCGAGGTGTTCGGGTGATACTCGGAACGGGCATCGACCAGCTTCACCTGGAAGGGCACCGGCCAGACGCGCTTGTCGAGGGTCAGGGCGAAAGTGCGGCCGTCGGCCGTCACGGTGAACGGCGAACGGGCGAGCGTGGAGAGCAGGAAAATTTCGCCGCCCTTGCCATCGCGGCCCAGCACGCGGGCATGGACGCCGGGGGTGTCCATCTCGGACTCCTTGTTCGGCTTCTGGGCATAGAGGAACCAGCCGTCGACCACCGGTTCGCCTTTCTCCGGTGCCATGCTGGCGGAGGAGACTGGGCGGGCGTGTTGGACGTAAACCTGGAGTTCCAAATCGAACGGCAGCCCCGGCAAACGAACGGTCCGCCGCTCGTCTCCGTCGAGATCCCGGTAGTAAGCATCCTTCACGAAGCGCACCGGCCCCACCGTCTTGCCATCCTTGATTTCCGCGATCTCGATGGTGGTCTCGGTCAGCGACTGGGCGTAGTCCGCGACGTTCGGCAAGCCGCCGCCCGCCTGCTCTGCGAGCATCATCACGCCGCGCTCTTCTTTCAACTGGGCGACGCCGCCTGCCACGATCATGAAGATGATGGCGAAGTGCGACATCAGCACACCGATGGTCCGCCAGCCCTTGCGGATCCGGATCAGGCCGCCCAGCGTCATGTTCACCACCAGCAGCGCGCAAACCCAGAAGCCGCCGGGCAATGGCGGCAGCCATTTGTCTTGGCCCGCGAGTGATTTGAAAAAAACGGCCGCGTCGGGGAAGACAAGCGGCTTGCTGTAGTGGAAATACTTCTCGAGCGTCATGTGCAGCCCGTGCTCGACCTGCTCCAGCGTGGCGAGCCAGGTCAGGAGCATCAGGATGACCAGCAGGGTGGTCGCGAGACCAAAGCCCGACAGCACCTTGTAGATGCGGACGGCGATGGACGGTGGAGCGGCGGAACTCATCAGATCGGGGCGGCAGGTTACGGGTCGGGCAGGCGGACTCATTCAGCCCGCTCGCGCAGGGTCGCGGCGAATACTTTCAGCGCGGATTTCTGGGCCGCAAGCTCGTCGGCGGGGCCGGTCATCTTGATCGTCACGATGCGGCCGCCTTTCTCGGCGACCAGTCCGTAGAGCGACTGCGCCGCCCGCGGCGGCTGGCCCATGCCGGGCGAGTAGTCGCCTGAGGCCTCGACCCACACGCCCTTGGCTCCGACCACTTCCCCTGGCTCCAGCTTCGCGAGATCGGCCTCAGTCAGCGGATCCTGGCCGAACTGCCCGAGCCAGCGGTTGACGTTCTCCAGCAGGCCGCCGGAGGAAATGCCCACGGCCACATCGCCGCCGGTGCCGAAACGGTAGCTCAGAAGGCGGAAGGTCGATGATGGCTGCTCAAGCCAGTTCGCCGGCACCTTGCCCGCGATGAACGGCCCGGTGCCGGGCTCCTGGAAGCGGTCGTTGGAGGTGGCGTTCAGCTTCAGGCCGGCGTCGCGCATCGTCACGACGCGGCTTTCATCCACCGTCACCTCGGCGGGCTTGTCGCAGCCGGCCAGCAGCGCGATCGCAAGAACTGCGGAAATGTGCCGGATTGTCATCGCGCCGCCGATAGCCGTGGCTTCCACGACGCGCAAGGGCATTCCGGCCCGCTTCTTTCCGCTTTCCGGGTTTGGCATGCCCCCCCTACGGTGCCGTCACGTGAGCGCTATCCGCTATTTCAACCGCCATCGTAACCAGATGGAAACCGAGCAGGTCTACGGCGAGGGCTTCCTGAAGTTCAGCTACGCCAATCCGTTGGGCGCCCTGCCGCTGCACCTGATGGTCAAACGCGCCGGCTTTTCCCGCTGGTACGGCAAGCGGATGGACGACCCCGCCACCACCGCGAAAATCGCGCCATTCCTGGCTCAATACGGCCTCGATCCCGCGGAATTCGCTGACGCCCCGGAAAGCTACCGCAGTTTCAACGAGTTCTTCTACCGCAAGCTGAAGCCGGAAGCCCGGCCGATCGCCGACTCGAGGGCGGTCTTCCCCGCCGATGGCCGGCACCTCGGATTCCAGAAGGCCAGCGCGATCGAAGGCGTCTTCGTCAAAGGCCAGAAGTTCGACCTCGGCAAGCTGCTCGGCGACGACTCGCTGGCCGCCCGTTACAACGACGGCTCGTTGGTCCTCTCGCGGCTCTGCCCGGTCGACTACCACCGCTTTCACTTCCCCGCCTCCGGCACTCCGGGTGAAGTGAAGCTGATCAACGGCCCGCTGTTCTCCGTCTCCCCGATCGCCCTCCGACGGCGTTTGTCGTACTTGTGGGAGAACAAGCGGACGATCACCAAGCTCGAGACTTCCGAGATGGGGACCGTGCTGCTGTTAGAGATCGGCGCCACCTGCGTCGGCTCCATCCTCCAGACCTTCACGCCGGGCAAACCGGTGAAGAAAGGCGACGAGAAGGGCTACTTCGCGTTCGGCGGGTCCTCCACCATCACGATCTTCGAGCCCGGCGCGGTGAAGCTGGCCGGCGACCTGGTCGAGTGGTCGTCGAAGCAGGTCGAACTCTACGCGAAGGTCGGCACCGCGATGGGCGAGTGACGGAGCGCTGACTTTAGTCGGCGTGTCCATGCTCCGCGGCACCCTTACCCTCGCCGACTAAAGTCAGCGCTCCGCCTCCGGCAGGCTTCACCAACGGGGACCGCGCAGGTTTCGAATGCGTGGACCAGAATTTTCATGCCGACATCGATGCTGCAATCACCAGCGCCAACCAGATCACGCAAATCACCCGCGACACCTGCCGCGCTTCCCCTGAACTTTCGTTCAGATGGTCACCGACTAGCCCCGCGACCAAACCGGTCAATGGTGCTGTGATCGTCAGGGCAAGCCAGGTCCAATCCGGCACCAATCTCACGAAATCTCCCTGCGCTGCGAACACCAGCACCAGTGCGCACAGCAACCAGACGGGCGTGAAGGAGAGAATTGTAAACATCGGCCATCTGGTCCGCGATTCCCCCGCCAACCAGTCCCCCGACTGAATCCGCTCGTCCTCGTTGAACGCGCCCTTCCACTCGTAAACCCAGACTTCCATCACTTCATCATCGCCCGCATTCGCCTCAACTCTCACCCGGCGGTATTCACTCCCCTCGATCTCCCCCGCCGCCAACCCCTCGAACTCGTCGAGCGCCCGCAACTGCTCCGCTCCGACTCGATAGATCTCGCCGGTCACCCGGCCATCGTCGTCCAGCACCAGCCCCGGATACCAGGAAATCCGGTAAAGATTCCCCGCAACCGTCGCCGGCCCCACGAACTCCGCCCCATCCATCCGGAACGCGTTCGATCCGCCCCGGCGCAGCGTGCCGTAGACAAAGACTAAATCCCCCGACTCCGGCTCGGACATGCCGCCGATTCTAACCAATCCGCCCGAGCCTGCCAACAAATGTAGCGGCGCGTCTGCGACCGCCGCACTTTGTAAATGAAGCGACGGAAAGCTCCGCTCGAATCACGGGTAATTGAACCGAGTCCCCCGTTGCTTCCTTTACAGTCAGCGGCGGTCATAGACGCGCCGCTACAACCGCCGCCGCTAGCAGTCTGTCGGACTTGGGAGGTTAACGAGCTGAGAATCGCGAATTCCGCTACCATTGTATGCTCGTCAATCGAGGAATTGAGACTGACACCCCTTTACCGGCCTCTTATTGAGAATAG
>NEUO01000031.1 GCA_002304315.1 Verrucomicrobiia bacterium Tous-C4TDCM | reverse complement strand
CCGGCGGGGAATCCACCGGCATATTCTTCACTGCGAGTCTTCTTATTGCGAGCCATCCGGCCCGCATAATCCAAACGAGTGTTTAGTACAAGCCTTGATTGGTATTAGAATGAGGTAGCCCTGTCACCCATCTTCCGGCCGCTTGACAGGGGCGCTTTCCCGTGCATTCTCCGCCCTCCCGCCGCGTCGGTAACGTGGCCGGGCCCTCTACTGTCATGAAAAAGGAGCTTCATCCCAAATACAATCCGGTCGTCTTCGTCGACATGACCACCGGTGCCCGCTTCGTCACGCGCTCGACCAAGTCTTCCGAAAAGAAGGAAGTCATCGACGGCGTGGAATACTCGGTCGTTTCGATCGGCATCACCTCCGACTCCCACCCGTTCTTCACGGGCAAGGCGCAGTTTATCGACACCGAGGGCCGCATCGACAAGTTCCAGAAGCGTTTCGGTGCTGTCCGCCGCGTCGGCAAGCCGAAGGCCGAAGCTGCTCCCGAGGCCGCCACCGAAGCCTGATCGCCGGAGAAGATCCCGCGCATCGATTTCCAGAACGCCCGTCCGCTTCGCGTGGCCGGGCGTTTTCGTTTTCGGCAGCCGGGATTTCCTGAGCTTGCCCTGATGGGACGGGGCGGTAGCGTCGTCGGATGATTGGAAGAATCCTCGCGCTGGTCCTGCTGGCCGGTCCGCTCGTTCAGGCGCAGCACGTCCATTTTCCGGCGGGAAAGTGGAAGGAGAAGAAATCGGACCACTTCACCCTGAGGATCGACTCCACCAGCGCGGATCCCGCGGCGCGCAACGCTGAGAAGGTCTGGGAAATCTGCGAGGTGGTGCTGCCGGGGATGAAGCAGGATTTCGAGAAGAACGAATTCCGCATGCCGGGTGGCGGCGAAGCTTCCGATGACGCGCCGTTTCGCTTCACCGTGTATCTACTCGGGAATGGCGGCGACTTCGACGAGGTGGTGAAGGTCGATGCCGGGCGGAACGGCTGGACTGAGAATTTCATCCAGGTGGTGAAGAAGACCGCAACTATGCGGATCCGCAGCACCGCTATGTGGGAATCTTCAAGAAGGACCAGCGGGTGAGCCTGGAGAAGGTTTGCAGCGCCGAGATTCTCACCCTCACGCCGGAGACCTCCGGCTACATCTTCGCGTTTACCAGCTTCCTGGTCCGCGATGAGCCGGCGCGGGTGAAGTATCGGGACCTGGTGGCGAAGTCCGCGGGGGGCAGCAAGATCGACAAGTCGATCCTGCTTTCGTGCTATGGCTACGCCGACGATGCCGCGCTGGAGAAGGACTGGTACGCGTGGGTCGAGAGCCGGGATTTCAAGTGAAAGCCGGGCGGCAGTCCAAAGGGGAAGCGGCCGTCATTTCACCGCTTCCAGCAACTGCTGGCGGATGTCGGAGGAGAGCCGGGCTTCCAGGACGCCCAACCCGGATCCGGCGGGGTCGGTGCCGCCCACGGTGTCGCGTGCCACCCAGCGGCACTCCTCGATCTTCAAAAGCGGCATCAGCGCGAGGAGTCCGGCGGCCGCGAGCAGGAAAAACCGAAAGAGCAGGCGGCAGGTCAGCACCCCGCCGAGTGAAGCGGCCCGCGGGCCGAAAGCGCTCGCGCCGCCGCGCCAAAGAAGCCACAGCAGCGGGATGCCGGCGACGGCGCTGCCGTAAACGAGGAATTCCTCCTGCCATTTCGGCAGTTCGCGGACGCCGCCGATGACCGCGACAAACAGCGCGGCAACGAATGCCATCAACCAACCGGTGCCCAGCCCCGGCGGGCGCAGCGCGAGGAATCCGGCCCGCCGGGCAATCCGCCAGCGCGCGGTCTGGACCAGCAGGCAGGTGGCGAACAGGAAACTGCCGCCGGCCTGGGCGAGGGACGGGATCATGTCCCACTCGGTCAGCGCGAACTCCCGGCAGCCGAGCGGGGTGAAGCGGACGATGAAGACATGCCACGCGAAGGGCAGCGCGAGTCCGAGCCCCGCCAGCCAGGCGAAATCCACCGGCCGCAGCAGCGGGAACAAGCCGCCGGCAAGGCCGCGGATTTCCAAGGGCCGCCGCCAGCTTTCGAGCGCGGCGAAAAGGGCCAGCAGGGTGAACAGGAAGGCCACCGCCAGAGCGAAAAAGCGGTCCGCGACGGCGAACTCCGCGCGCCGCCCGGGTTCGAGTTCGGCGTCGCTTGCCGGCAGGTTGATCGACCCGAGGGCGATGATCGACGCATGGCGCCGGGGTCCGCCACTGCCCGCAACGGGACGGGTCACGATCATGGTGACGGCTTTTTCCCACCGGTCCATCCGGGCGGCCTCCTCCGTCATGCCCAACGAGGTGGCGAGATGACTGAACCTCTGGGCGACCGCAGAAATCTGGTTAAATCCACCGGGCTGTATCAGCCCGGATTCCAAACGCCGGCGCGTGAGGTTTTCCCAGGCGGCGAACCATTGGGCAAGCCGCTCCCGGTCGCCATCGGATTCCAATTCGATGACCCTTCCCACCCACAGGCGAAGCGGGTCGATTTCAAGGGCTGAACTCCGCTGCCGCGTGACAAATTCCTTCCGCGAAACCATCGAAGCGAGATCGGTCGCAGGGGCCAGCATTTCGAGGCGGCGGAGGGTCCGCCCGGGAATGTGGCTTTTGATGCGCGGGCTTGCCGCTGCCTTCTCGATGCCGATCCAGGCGCTCTCGTAGTCTGGCCGGTTGACGACGTTAAACCCGCTCAACGAATCCCGGCTTTTCCGCTCGGCAAAGGCTAGTTCCCAGAAGCCATTTTCAGGGTCGATCCGCCGGGCGTGCTCAAGCAGTTCGGAGTTCGTGCGACCGTGCAGCAGATTACCGCCGGAGTGGCTCGTCCACGCCGTCGTCAGGAATTCCTCGAACTCGCCGGGATCTTCCGTGAGACGCTTCGCCGCGGCTTTCAACCAGGCGGCTTGTAGCTCGTGGCCTGCGCCATTGGTGTTCGCCAAAAGGAAAAGCCGCTGGTCGGCATCGAGCCCGGCGGTGATCCGCTGCTCCCACGATTCAAGGTGCGAGTAGTGAGGGCTGAAGAAGCCGTAGAGCGGATTGAGCTCCTTCATTTCCTGCCACGCGGCGCGCAGGAGCGGGGAGAGGATCGCGCCGAGCAGCGCCAGCGCGGCGGCGAAACCGAGGGCGGTCCGCCATGCGGGTGGCGCGGATTTCCATTCCAAGCGTCGCGTCGCCACTCCCAGCGAGTCATCGACATCGGCCGGGCGTGGGCGAGGCGGTCCATCAGCTCGCCCTGCGCCAGGTCGCTCGCCGCCTGGTTCCCGGCCAGCGGGCGGGTCGCGAGGTCGATCAAGCGCTGGCGGGCTTCAAGCATCGGACCGGATCTAGCAGGCAGCCTGCCCGGCGCAAACCTTGCTCTTCAAGGAACCGCCGATCCTCAGTTGCCGGACAAGGGAACGAGTGATCCATGGCTTCATCATGTCCGGGAAATATCCCAATAACTTTGTCGTGCAAAGTTAAATTTTCTGAGGCCACTCGGGACGTGGCTGATCGCCAGGAATCGGCCCGACTTGCAATTTAGTTTACCTCCCTTGGATCGGGAGCCGGGCGGATTGGCGGAATTTGCCCTTGATCGGGGCGGTCTCCGGCACCGGGGTTTAAAGCTTGTGCTTGATTTGGTGAGCGCGTTGCTTTTCCCTACGCCTACTGTTGTTCCCCATGCCCGTCGGACGCAAAGAAGCCTTTTCGATCCAAGTCCTGCAACTTGTGGACGCGGGATTGGTGTGGCTGGCGTTCTGGTCGGCGTCCCAGTTCCGGGGGCCGATCCGCGAGGCGATGGTGGGGGACGATTTTACAGTCACCCTCTCCCAGATGAGCTGGGTGCTTTATATCGTGGTGCCTTTCACTCCGCTGGCCCTCGAGTTTTTCCGCTTTTACCAGCGCCCCCGGACCAAGACGGGCTTCCAGGCATTCACCCAGGTGGTCAGGGCCATGCTGCTCATGGCACTTGTGATCGGGATGATGGCGCTCTTCGCCCGGCTTGGCGGTGCCAGCCGCTTGATCCTCGGCTTGGGAAGCGCCCTGACGGTCATCGTCCTGATGCTGCGGGACCGGGCGCTTCAAAGCTACCTGAAAGGCCAGGAGCTGAGGGTGGATGCCTTGGAGAGAATCGTCGTCGCGGGATCGGACGACGAAATCGACGCCTTCCTCGCCGACGTGGACCTTGAGGTCAGCCGGCTTTGGAACGTCGTGTCCCGTTTCGACCTGGCAGCCCGGCCGGTTGAAGATCTCTATGGCATCTTGAAGAACGAGTCCGTCGAACGGGTGATCTTCGCCGCCAAGGACACCGAGTTCGGCAAAGTGGCCGAAGGGGTGGAGGCATGCGAACTCCAGGGTGTGGAAGCATGGATCGTGGCCTCCTTCATCCGCACCCAGATTGCCCGGCCGACCTTCGACATGGTCGGCCGCAAGCCGATGCTGGTGCTGAGGTCCACCCCGGAGCTGTCCTGGGAGCTGTTCCTGAAGGATGTGATCGACCGCGTGGGTGCCGCCTTGTTGATCCTGCTGACTTCGCCGTTCTGGGTGATCGCCTACGTCGGGATCAAGGTCACCAGCCCGGGAGCACCGGTGTTTTTCCGCCAAAAGCGGGCCGGCCGCTATGGCAAGCCCTTTTACATGTGGAAGTTCCGCACCATGGTGCCCGACGCGGAGGCTCTCCTCGACAAGATCAAGGCCGAGCACGGAAACCAGATGGATGGACCGGTCTTCAAGCTGAGGCACGACCCGCGGATTTTCGCCTTCGGCAATTTCCTGCGCAGGCTGAGCATCGACGAACTCCCCCAGTTGCTGAACGTGGTGAGCGGGAAGATGAGCTTGGTCGGACCGCGTCCGCTTCCGCTTTATGAGGTCTGCGCTTTCGAGAAGTCGGAACACCGCCGCCGCCTGAGCGTGAAGCCGGGGATCACCTGCGAATGGCAGGTCGGCGGAAGGAACCGGATCACCAGCTTCGAGCAGTGGGTGGCCATGGACCTCGAATACATCGACAACTGGTCCCTGTGGCTGGACATCAAGATTTTGCTCCGGACGATTCCCGCCGTTTTCCTCGGCCGAGGTGCCAGCTGAAGCGGACACGATGACGCTGCCGCGCCTGCCTCCCCTTCTGGACGAAAAGCGCGCGGTGACCTACACCATCGTCTTCGGGATCTGGGCGGAGGTCTTTCTCTACTGCGTGCTGCACGATCAATATCTGATCCGCATCGCACCGGAGCACTTCACCGAGTGGCATCCGCCGCTGTGGGGGATCGAGGACCTGACGCTGCTGGCGCTTGCCTGGGGCTTCCGCGCGTCGGTCGGACCGGGGCTGATCCTCGGGCTGGCGGCCTTGTTCCTGGGGCGGGCGGGAAGCCGGCCGAAGGTCGCGCCGGGGACGATGCTGAAAATCGTGCCGTTGGGAATTCTCGTCACCGAAGCCGCGGGCCTGACGGCCGGGGCCTGGGTTTGGAAAACGGGCCTGCCGCTCTTCCCTATGGAGTTGTATCCGGACTTCTCCAAGCCGCTGCTGATCACCCAGACGATCCAGCTCACCTGCTACGCGGTGGGAGGAGTCGCAGGACTTTTGTTCCTTGGATGGATCGTGGTGCGGCGGCGGAAGGCCGTCTAACGGAGCTCGAGATCAGCGCTGCCGCCATCGCGCCGCCAGCTCTTTTCCGCATGCAGCACGCCGGGCAATCCGCGTGCCGCTGCGGGGCCGCTGGCGGAGACCGGGAGCTCGAGACGGAGGGTTTGGCCGGGGCCGATCGTCACCGTTTGCCCGCCGTCCGAATCCACCTGGCCGTCGGCGGTGAAAAAGCGCAGCGTGCCCAGTTCGCTCACGTCGCGCGTCACCGCCGGATCGTTGGATTTCAAGATGAGCACGAAGTGGTCGTCGATGCGTTCAAAGCGGGTCGACCAGGCGGGATCCGCTGCAGGGAATTTGGCGCGGAATTTCTCAAACAAGGGACGCGTCGCGGGATCGGCCTCGCGGGTGTCCGCCACCGGCAAGGTGATTGTGAAGGGCACCTTTGCCGCGGGATGGCACTGGCTGCCGCAGCACATCCACGAGACGCGGGCGGTGAGTTCGACCCGCGATTTTGATAAATCCGGCGGCGCGGTCACCGGCACCATCAGCAGGGTCTCGCCACGATAGCCTTGCGCGGTGTAACGTGCCATTTTCACTGTCTCCGGGGCCGGCCATTGGATTTCACCCGCGCTGAAGCCCGGGGGCAGCGACCATTCGACGGAGGTGGCCAGCCCGACGATGCCCGGATGCTTCCAGTAGGTGTGGAATCCCTGCGGCGGCCTGAGGTGCAGCCCGACCATGAAGGTCTGACCCGGCGCGATCGCTTTCGCTTCCGACACCAGCGCGACCGACAGCGGGTTCTCCGCGAGCGCGGGGAGAACCATCAGCGCGGCGGCGAGCAATCGCTTCATCGGTCGGTGATACGGGCTGTGCGGGTCCTTATTTCTTCCGGGCGAGCGGCTTCGGTTCGGCTTCCGGGTGGCGGGCCAGAATGGCGCGGAGTTCCTTCACGACATCCGGCAGCTGCCCGGCGAGGTTTTCCGACTCCGGCGCCGCGGCCTGGTAGTCGTAAAGCTCCAGCTCCGCCTGTTCGGCGGGCTGGCCGGGCTTCTTCCACTCGACCAGCCGGTAGCGGTCGGTGCGGATCGACCGGCCGATGCGGCCTTCGCCGCGCGGGTAGCAGTGGTAGGCGTGGTCGCGGACGGTGGTTGACGGGTCTTTCAGCACGGGCACGAGGCTCAGGCCGTCGATGGGTTGCGGACCGGCGGGCTTTGGCAAACCGGCGAGCTCGGCGAGGGTGGGGAAGATGTCGACGGTCTCGACGAAGCCGCGGGCCGCGCCGGGCTTCATGCCGGGGGCGATGATGAAGAGCGGGATGCGGTTCGCCTGCTCGTAGTTGGTGTGCTTGGTCCAGATGCCGTGGTCCCCGAAGTGCCAGCCGTGGTCGCCCCACAGCACGATGATGGTGTTCTTCGAAAGCTCCAGCCGGTCGAACTCGTCGAGCACGCGGCCGAGCTGCGCGTCCATGTAGCTACTAGCGGCGTAGTAGCCGTGGATCAGTTTGCGCGCGGTCGCGTCGTCGGGCAGCCCGCTGGCGGGGACCGGATCGTAGTTGGAAATCTCGCCGCCACGCTTGCCGGCGCACGGCGGGGCGCCGCGCGGGGTGTCGAGGTCGTGCAGGACGGTGAATTTCGCGGGATCGTGGAGGTCCCAGTATTTTTTCGGCGCGGTGAAGGGCAGGTGCGGCTTCACGAAGCCCAGCGCGATGAAGAAGGGTGTGCCGCTCCGCTCCTTCGCGGCTTGCAGGCGCTTGATCCCGTCGTCGGCGATGCGCCCGTCGGCGTAGGCGTTGTCAGGGACCTCGGTGCTTTCCCAGGCGGCGCCTTTCGGCAGCTGGCGGATGCGGTCGAGCTGCTGGTTGCTGAAGTAGGCCTCCTCGCGGGTCAACTGGCCACCGGCGGTGCTTTTCGGGTCGAGGTATTCGACGACCTTTTCGACGTTGGTCGGCACGCTCCAGGAAGCCTTGTCATCGGTGTTGCCGTGGCCGCTGTGGAGGATCTTGCCGACGGCCTCCGCGCGGTAGCCGTGCCGGATGAAATGCTGGCTCAGCGTCACCGCGTCCGGCACCGCCGCGCGGAAATTCGGGGCGAGACCGTAGATGCCGATCGAGGTCGGGCGCGACCCCAGCATCAGGCTGTTGCGCGACGCCGCGCAGACCGACTGGTTGCAGTAGGCGCGGTCGAAGCGGATGCCGCGGGCGGCGAGACGGTCGAGGTTCGGCGTTTTGGCCAGCGGATCGCCGTAGCAGCCGATCGCCGGTTTCAAGTCATCGACGCAGATCAGAAGGACGTTTGGCTTTTCCGCCGCTGCTGTGAACGGGACGAAAAGGAGCAGGGAGGGAAGCAAGGATTTCATGAAAGGCTCAGTGTCCCTTCAGTCCGAAAATCTTCTCGGCCTGCACGGAGGCGCGCAGCTTATGCTCGTCCTTCACGTAGGCTGCCACGGTACCGAGGGCGGTCACCAGCGCCGCCCAGTCGTCGCCATAGCCGGCCCCGGGAATGAGGTCCGGCACCATGTCGACCGGCAGGATCAGGTAGCCCAGCGCGCCGACGATCACACCCTTCGCCCAGGCCGGCGTGTCGCTGTCGCGCAGGCAGTGGTAGAGCGTGATGGCGGTGACGACGGTCTTGCGACCGGCGACCAGCGCGTAGCGGGAAACCTTCCGCCACAAGCGGGGCGCGGAATACCAGCGCTCGGCGCGGTAGCGGGATGGGAGTTCGGGTGGCATTTAGCGAATGTAGCGTCGGTCTGTGACCGTCGCTGGATGAAAATGAAGCGACGTGTGGGCGACTTCGTTCTTCCAACAGGAACGGCCTCCGGGGTTGCTTCTCTTACAAAGTGCGGCGGTCATCCTTCTCCGCCAAGGCTACGAAGGACAGGTAGACGCGCCGCTACATGGAGGATTACTGGCTCACCGGTCCCATCGTCCCTTGGGCCGGCGGGGTCTCGGCGGTTGGGGTGCCCTGCTTCGGCTCCAGCTCGATGCCTTCCGCGGCGGCGAAGTCGGCGAGCGCCATGTCGGCGAGGGCCTTCTGCTCGGCTTCCTTCAGCACGGTGCCGCTCATGTCCACGCTGTCGCGGGCGACGCGGGCGCGGCCGGCGGCCTTGCTGCGCTCTTCCTCGACCATTTCCTCGAGGCGGTTGAGCGTGTCGCCCGAGCCGCCGAGGGTGCCGACCATGCCGGCGGCCATTTCGTTGAGTTCGGCCATGGCCTTCTGGACTTTCATGTCGTCGATGCCGCGCTTGAGCGATTCGATCTTGTCGCGGGCGGCCTTGATCGCCACGTCGCGGGCGCGGACGAGTTCCTTGTAGCGGGTCTCGGCGCTCTGGAGTTGTCCATTGAGGTCTTCATGCTGCTGGTCGACGTTCTTGTAGCGCATCGCCATTTCCCCGGCGGCGTCGCGCTGGCCGGCCTGGAGCAGGGCCTTGGTCTTGGCCTTGAGCTCGGCTTCCTCGGTGTTGAGCTTTTTCACCTGGCCCATCAGCCGCTCGACCAGCCCGGCGTGGGCGGCGAGGCCGGCGTTGAACTCGCTGATTTGCTTGCGGAGGTTTTCCTTCTCCACGTCGAGCAGGGCTTCGGGGTTCTTCTTCTCGATCCCTCCGATGAAGAGTCCGATGAATCCTTTGAATAGATTGGCGATGCGTTGGAACATGGGCGGAGAGCGCGTTGGGCGCGGTCGCACCATGGGCGAAAGCGGCGGGGAGGGGCAAGTACAAGCCTTCCGGGGATTCGGAATCGGTGCGGGGGGGGGGATGGGTGAACCGCCAAGACGCCAAGTGCGCCAAGTTTCAAGGCAAAGAAAGGAGGTCGGGTGTTCGAGACCCTGCGAACGCTTTTCCTCTTGGCGAACTTGGCGTCTTGGCGGTTCCCTTTCCGTCTCCCCAAAGCGGGATTGCACGCCCGCGGCCGCCGGCCTAGCTTCCGCCGCGTGAGCCGCCCGATCGATGCCCTGCTGGATTTCCTCCGCACCGAGGAGGCGCGAGGCGTGACTCACATTCATTTGGACGATGAGGCGAAGGAGCTGCTGCGTGATTTGCACCGGCGGGCCCGTGGGGGGAAGGGGGCCGCGCCTGCGGCGGCCGACCTGCCGTCCAAGCCGACTAAAGTCAGCGCTCCGCCGGTCAGCGCTCCGCCGGAGCCGGTGGTGATCGCCACGCCGGCGGGGGGCAGTGCGGCGGAGAAGATTGCGGCGCTGGCCGTGCAGGCGGAGAACTGGGCTCCGGCGCGGAAGCTCGGGACGCTGCGCCAGACGATGGTCTTCTCCACCGGCAATCCCGAGGCCGAGCTGATGTTCGTCGGCGAGGCCCCGGGCTATCAGGAGGAACAGCAGCGCGAACCCTTCGTCGGTCCGGCCGGGCAGAAGCTCGACGACATCATCAAGGCGATGGGCTTGTCGCGGCAGCAGGTTTACATCTCGAACATCGTCAAGTTCCGCCCGGCTACGCCGGGTCAGACGACGAACAACCGCAAGCCGACGCCGGAGGAAATGGCATCCTGCATGTCCTTCATCCGCGCCGAGGTGGAGATCGTCAAGCCGCGCTGCATCGTCGCCCTCGGCGGCAGCGCTGCGGAAGGCCTGCTCGGGCTGTCGGGCCCGGTCACCGCGATGCGTGACAAGTGGCACGACTTCGGCGGGATCCCGGTCCGCGTCACCTACCACCCGTCCTACCTGCTCCGCACCAGCTCCATCCGCGACAAGCGCGCGGTCTGGGAAGACATGCTCGAGGCCATGGAAAAACTCGGCCTTCCGATCTCCGACAAGCAGCGCGGCTACTTCGCCACCAAGCCCTGAGCCGCTCCAGGTTCTCCATTTGGCACTTGGCACTTCCCCCCTTGGAACTTCGTCACATGCTCCTCGTCCTCACCACCGGCGGCACCATCGACAAGGTCTACTTCGACGCCTCGTCCGAGTATGAAGTCGGCGAACCGACCGTCCCGCATGTCTTCCGCGAGTCCGGCGTGACGCTGGAGTGGCGGCTGCTGCCGCTGCTGCGGAAGGACAGCTTGGAAATGACGGACGACGACCGCGCCGCGATCCGCCAGGCCTGTGTGGACGCGCCGGAGGAGCGGATCCTGATCACCCACGGCACCGATTCGATGAGCCTGACCGCCGAGTCGCTGACCGGGCTCTCTAACAAGACGATCGTCCTCACCGGCGCGCTCGCCCCGGCCCGCTTCCGGGTGACCGACGCCGTCTTCAACCTCGGCCTGGCGCTCGGAGCAGTGCAGTCGCTGCCACCAGGGGTCTACCTGGCAATGAACGGCACGATTTTCCCCGCCGGGAAGGTCCGCAAGAACCGCGAGGCGGGGAGGTTCGAGGCGGTGTGAACTACCGCCGCCCACCGGCGTGGTCGTGCGGGATCGCACGCGACTGAAAAAGCTGGGGCATCCGTAGCTTGTCCTTCGGCTTGCGAAGGCTGCTCAGGCGCACCAGGTCGCGGCGGAGTTCGCGGATCAGGCCTCCCAACTCGCGGTGGGTGAACTCGTCGAACCCCGGAGCGTTGAAGAGTCGCAGCAGCACTCGTTCCAGCCGCCGTTCGCTCCGTTCACATTCGCGCGGCAAGCCTTGGCGGAAGTTGGGGAATCGTCGGCTCACCAGGCTCATCCAAAGCCGTTGGAATCCGGCTTCCCGGCAGACTCCGAAATCGGCTTTCCCGCCGTTCCGCTTGATCAAATCGGCGATCCGGCCGGCCTGCGAGTGCCGTTCTTCCGCCGATTTTCGGCAGACATTTTCAAGCAGGCCGGAATCGGAAATCTTCGCCGCGTGCAGGTAGGCGGTGAGCGAGTCCAAGGTCCGGGTGAGAGCCTTCTGCAAATCCACGGATGAGGCTTGCGCGGGAAATTGGAGTTCAGTCATCCCCACCCTTTCGCAAGGACCATGCCGATTTACAGAAGTCGGGAATCTGACGTCTCAACAGCCGCGCGCCACCCGGATTTGCCTCGCGAAAACGAGTGGACGGACTCCTCGACAAAGCGGCCGGCGAGGAGGCGGTGGCAGACGATTTCGATCGAAGCGTCTGACAACCGGATCTCGTGGAAGCCCTGCGGCTCGCCCTGAAGCCGGGTCGAACAAACCGTCGCTGCTTGAGAGACAACGGCATGCCAGGAATCGTCCGGGCCGAGGGTCGCCACATGGGACCGGTGGAAATGACCGCAGAGGACAAGATCCACCCGCTGGCGACCGATCGCGGCGAGCAACTCGGGAAGCGGATCGACCACCGCCCTGCCGTGCCCCTCGGGGGCGAGCAAGGGGTGGTGGAGCATCAGGACGCGAAAGGCCGGCGGACCGTTTTGAAACCGAAATTCTGCAAGCTGCAACTGCCCGGCGTGCAATCTGCCCTCCGAGGAAGCCGAACCTCCACCTTGGCAGAGCTTCGGATTGTCGCGTGCAAAAGTTCGCGATGGCCTGCAGGCCTTGCCGGGTCGTGGGACCCGGTGCAGGGTCGCAGCATGTCCGATCCCCTCGCCGCTGTGGCTGCCGCCTTCGATGACCTGCGTCGAATGTCTTTCGCCTCGCGGGCGGCGGGCTTGGAGCGGGCGGCCCGGATTCTTGAAGAGCGTCAGGATGAATGGGCAAAACTCATGGCGCGGGAGATGGGCAAACCGGTTGCCCAGGGGAAAGCGGAAGTCGTGAAGTGCGCGAGCGCCTGCCGCTACTACGCGGACCACGGCGAGGCGATGCTGGCACCCGTGGTGCAAGAGGGAGCCGCTCTTCTTCACCAACCGCTCGGCCCGGTGCTGGCCATCATGCCGTGGAATTTCCCGTTCTGGCAGGTCTTCCGCTTCGCCGCGCCGGCGCTGATGGCGGGGAACACGATTGTGCTGAAGCACGCGTCGAACGTTCCCGGTTGTGCCGTTGCCATCGCCAGGATCGTGGCGGAAGCCTTCGATCGCGATGACCTGCTGCGCGCGGTTTTCGTCCCCGGCAAGGAGGTCGATGCGCTGATCGCCGACCCGCGGATCCGCGCGCTGACCTTCACCGGCAGCACGGAGGCCGGCCGGCAGGTGGCGGCGGCGGCGGGGCGGCATTTGAAGAAGTCGGTGCTCGAACTCGGGGGTAGCGATCCCTACCTCGTGCTCGACGATGCCGACCTGCCATCGGCGGCAAAAATCTGCGCCGCCGCCCGCATGGTGAATGCCGGTCAGAGCTGCATCGCGGCGAAGCGCTTCCTCGTGGCGGAGGATGTTTACGAGGAGTTCCTCGGATTGCTGGCGAAAGAGCTGTCGGATTTCGTCCCCGGCGACCCGCTGGATGAAGCCTGCACGCTCGGGCCGATGGCGCGTGCCGACTTGCGGGACGAACTTCACGGGCAGGTGATCGACAGCATTGCGGCCGGTGCCCGCCTGCTTCTGGGCGGGGAGATTCCGGAACCACGAGATTTGCCGTACTACCCGGCGACTCTTCTTGCCGACGTGAAGCCCGGGATGCGGGTCTTCGACGAAGAGACCTTCGGCCCGGTCGCCGCAGCGATGTCGGTGTCGGGTGATGCGGAAGCCATCACGCTCGCGAACCTCACGCCCTTCGGACTCGGTGCGGCCGTTTTCAGTGCCGACGAAGATCGTGCCCGGCGCGTGGCGGAGCAACTCGACACCGGCACCGTCGCGATCAATTTCCATGTCGTCTCCGATCCCCGCCTCCCCTTCGGCGGTGTGAAGGACAGCGGCTGGGGGCGAGAGCTCGGGGCCCACGGGATCCGCGAGTTCGTGAATGTGAAGACGCTAAGGATGTAGCGGCGTGTCTACCTGTCCTTCATAGCCTTGGCGGAGAAGGATGACCGCCGCACTTAGTAAAAGAAGCGACGTCCAGCTCCGCTCCACCCGCAAAGCTCAAAGCGGCCTGAGAGGTCGGTTCATTTCCAACCAGCGGCGGTCATAGACGCGCCGCTACATCGGGAAAAATGTTTCTTGCCAGACCGGCAAAAGCCGCCAGTCTCCGCGCCCCCGCCGTTGCGGGTTGTTCGATCCAGGAGGCCTTTTGGTTGTGGTTTCCAGGATCACCGTCCTTGAAACCAATACCACCTGACTATGGAAACGCCTCCTTTCTCTGAACTCGGCCTGCCGGCCGAACTCCTCGCCGCCATCGAAAAGCTCGGCTACGAGCGCCCCTCGCCGATCCAGGCGATGGCGATTCCCGTCGCCCTCACCGGCCGCGACATCCTCGGTCTTTCGCACACCGGCTCCGGCAAGACCGCCGCGTTCACGCTGCCGCTGCTGGCCAAGCTCGACTTCAAGAAGTTCGCGCCCCAGGCGCTGATCCTCTGCCCGACCCGCGAGCTCGCGGTGCAGGTCTGCGAGGAAGTCCACCGCCTCGGCTCCGAACTCGGCCAGCTCCGCGCGATCCCGGTTTATGGCGGCGCACCGATGGACCGGCAGCTCCGCGCCCTGCGCGACGGCGTGCAGGTCGTCGTCGGCACTCCCGGCCGGGTGATGGATCACCTGCGCCGCGGGTCTTTCGATGTCAGCAAGATCGAAACCGTGGTGCTCGATGAAGCCGACCGCATGCTCGACCTCGGCTTCCGCGAGGAGATGGAAGAACTCCTCGCCGCGATCCCGAAGGAACGCCAGACGATGTTCTTCTCCGCGACCATGAGCCGCGGCGTGACCCACCTGATCGGCAAGTTCGGCAACAACGCCCAGCTGATCGAGATCGACCAGAAGAGCAAGACCGTCTCGACCATCGACCAATGCTGCTACGAAGTCCGCGAGCGCTCGAAAGTGGAAGTCCTCTCCCGCCTGCTCGACATGGAGCAGGCCCGCCTCGCGATCATTTTCTGCAACACCAAGCGCTCGGTCGATGAATGCACCGAGGCCTTGCTCGCCCGCGGCTACACCGCCGACCGCCTGCACGGCGACATCACCCAGCAAATGCGCGAGCGCGTGCTGAAGCGCTTCCGCGACGGCACCATCGAGCTGCTCGTCGCGACCGACGTCGCCGCGCGCGGATTGGACGTCGAGAACATCGACGTCGTCTTCAACTACGACCTGCCGCAGGACCCCGAGGACTACGTCCACCGGATCGGCCGCACCGGTCGTGCCGGCCGCAGCGGTCGCGCGGTGAGCTTCGTCTTCGGCCGTGAGATCCACCGGTTGGAAATGATCGAGCGCTACACCCGCCACCCGATCCGCCGCGAGCGCGTGCCGACCCAGGAGATGGTGGAAGGCCGCCTCGCCGACCGCTTCTTCGACCAGATCAAGGAGCGCCTCGAGAAGGGCGAATTCGAATCGCACGAGAGCCAGATGGACCGCCTGTTAGAGCAGGGTTTCACCCCGACCGACATCGCCGGCGTGTTGATCACCATGCTCAAGGAGAACTCCGGCCGTGAGTTCGGCGAGATCGCCGAAGACCGCGAAATCCCCGGCCAGCGTGGCCGCCGCGAGGTCCGCGAACCGCGCGGGGATTCCCAGCAGCGGGAGTATCGCGAACCCCGTCCGCGCCAGGAAGGACCGCACGACAATTCCAACATGGTTCCGCTGTTCTTCTCGCTCGGGAAATTCCACGGCGTGAAGGTCGGCGAGATCATCGGCATGCTCTACGGCGAGGCCGGCCTGCCGGACGGCGCCGTCGGCAACGTGAAGCTCTTCGCCAAGCACAGTTGCATTGACGTCCGCGCCGATTGCGCCGAGCGCCTGGTGCAGATCTCGAAAGGTGCCAGCCTGCGCGGCCGCAAGTTCGTCCTCGACTTCGACCGCGGCCCGCGGGCGTGAGGCCGGGGTGTGGGGGCATCAAGGATCAGTCGGGTTCTCCGGTGATCCTTGCGGTGATGTAGATCGGTCCCTCGTTCAGGCGTTTGAGCCTTCCCCGCATTGTGGGTTTCAGGCTTGGATCGCGGGATACAAAGCCGCCGTATCGAGATCCGTAGAACTCGATCGCCTGGAGCCTGTCGTCGTCATCATAGTGGGCGAGAACCTCGCCCCAGGAGGGAAGCAATGGCTCTTCCTCCGACGCCAGGTGGCCGAACCAAGGTCCGCACTCCTTGGGGATCAGATTTTGGGGAAGCGCCCGGGTTTTCGGGAACCCATACTCCGCGGGTTCCGTGAGATACACTTCGACAAGACCCAGATCGGCGGGATCTCCTCCTTCGATCTTTTCGTAGAGCGCGGTGAGAAGGGCTGCTTTTGCCGGGCCTCTGAAGTTGCGATCGGCCGTCCCGTCGTAATCCGTTGCGAGATGATAGAGAAAGAACATGAACGCGATCCCGATCGAGTTCATGCAGAAGAGGGCCTTGGTGAAAGGCCCCAGTTTCCGTTTCGATTTCATCGAGTCCGGGGCAAAACGCCCGCCTGTAGGGAACACCACGACCGACCCCGCCCACAACCCCGTATTTGTGCGATTCCGCCGGGGGGGCGCCGAAACATCGTGGCGCGGACGCAGGTTTCTATCGGATGGCGAGGACGCGACGCTCAGCGCCGACCGGATGCACTTCTGGCCGTATGGGCTGAATTTCGACAACGAATCGAGCAAGGAGAACGACGTTCGCCATGTGAAGAGGGTCGCCGCGTTGCGCAAGGACATGGGCATCGATTGAAGCGCAGCTTGCAGGAAGGGCGATTCGCGGTTGAAGTGTGGCATGTGGGAATCACCCGCCGCACGGTTCGCGGCCATCACCGGAACCCTGCTTCTCGCTTCCTGCGGGTCGCTCCAGTCGAACGCCCTCCGCTCCGTCGAACGGAGGCCGCAGGCCAGCGATCCGTTCACCGGCGGGGGCCAGCTTGCGATCAGCGCGGTGCGCTCGACATCGCTCGCGGCGATCCGCCAGCCGATCACGACGGTCCGGACGGGCCTCGCCATGCTGTGGCACCGGCCGCGCGAGGTGGTCAGCGGGAACCTGCCGGTGGAGATCGATCTCCAGCCCCGGCCCACCGAAATTCCAGGCACCGCGGAGTTCGAGAACCTGCTCGACCGAGAAGGCCTGCCGCGCCGCGAATTTGGGAACGTCGAGTGGCTGGTCGACGGGCCGGGATTCTTCGGCGAGCTCGATCGCCAGCTTGCCGCGGCCAAGCAGTCGGTCGACATCCAGCTTTTCATCTACGACAACGACGACGTGG
The DNA here is from genome assembly GCA_002304315.1 of Verrucomicrobiia bacterium Tous-C4TDCM. Classification (GTDB taxonomy): domain Bacteria; phylum Verrucomicrobiota; class Verrucomicrobiia; order Verrucomicrobiales; family Akkermansiaceae; genus Haloferula. The sequence continues at coordinate 12,749 of NEUO01000031.1, read as the reverse complement.
CGGTCCGCTATGCCGGCATTTTGAAGCAACGCGCGGAAACGGTGCCGGTGCGCCTGCTGTTCGACGACCTGGGTAGCACCTTCGCCCACACCTCTGCGCCGGAGACTCCGGGACCTCAGGGCTTCGAGCCGCCGGCCGACATCGCCCGCCATCTGGAAGAGAATTCAAAGATTCAGGTCCGTCGCACGCTGAACCCGTGGCTGGTTTGCGATCACACCAAGCTACTCGTCTTCGACCGCCGCACCGCCATCCTCGGCGGGATGAACATGGGCCGCGAATACTTCTCCGAATGGCATGACCTGATGGTGAAAGTCGAGGGGCCGATCGTCGGCAGCCTGTCGCGCGAGTTCAACGGGGCGTGGCGGAAAGCCGGGCCCTGGGGCGACCTCGCGCTGTTCCGCAAGCCCGCTTTTTTCCGCAAGCCCGCGCCGGTCGAGGGTGGCGTGCCGCTGCGCCTGCTCCGCACCGATGCCGCACGGGGCCAGACGCAGATCCTGGATGCGACGATGCTCGCCATCCGCGCCGCCCGGAAGCGGGTCTGGATCGAGAATCCCTACTTCGCCTACGATGACATCGCGCATGCCGTGGTCGACGCCGCGCGCCGCGGTGTCGATGTCCGGGTAATCATTCCCGCCCGCGGCGACTCGACGATCATGGACGCCGGCAATCTGGGCACCGCCCGCGCGGTCATTGAGGCCGGGGGGAAGGTCTTTCGCTATCCCCGGATGACCCACATGAAGGTGATGATCGCCGACGGCTGGGGCTGCATCGGCTCCGCGAACCTAGATACCTTGAGCATGCGGATCAACCGCGAGCTGAATCTCGCCTTCTCGGATCCCGCGGTGGTCCGGGATCTGGAGCAGCAGGTTTTCCTGCCGGACTTCCGGGCCTCGAAAAGGATCCGGCTGGAGGAGACCTCGTCCGCGGTCGCGCCGTTGGCGGAAGCGATCGCGGATCAGCTTTGAGAAGGTGGCGGCGAGCCGCAAAAATGGGAGATGTAGCGGCGGTCTGCGACCGCCGGTGACTGCGAACGCAGCGACGGAAAGTGCCGCTCCCTCTGCGGGGTGACGCGGGCCTTGCAGGTGGGTTCTTTTACAAAGTGCGGCGGTCGCAGACGGCCGCTACATTTTGAGGACGCGTGATTCCTCGCGGCCGTGGCCGGTGATGACGATGCGGTCGGCGTGGACGTCGATGATCGAAAACGCGGTGATCTCCGGCTCGTGAAGCATCGAGCGGAAGGTCAGGTAGGGAATGCCGTTCCGCTCCACGAAGTCGCCGGCGTGGTTGTGGCCGTTGAAGTAGGCGGCGACGCAGGAATGGCGGTCGAGGACGGCGAGAATCTCCTCGAAGTTCCATGCCTGGTGCATGTCGGCGGGGATCAGCGGATGGTGGCCGCAGACGATCACGCGTTCCTTCGCGGCGTCCGCGGCGGTGAGTTCGCGGTCGAGCCAGCCGAGCTGGGCTTCGGCGATGCCGCCGTTCCATGGCTTGCCGCCGGGAGCCTTGGCTTCCTCGAGTCGCTTGAGGTAGTCCGCGGCGGATTTCGTCGCCGGGGAATCCGCGGGCCGCTTGTAGGTCGAGAGGTCGTTGGTATCCAGCATCACGAAACGGATGCCGCTGCTACGAAAGGTGTAGTAGTCGTGCGGCATGCTCAGGGTCGAGACGACGCGGGCCTTTTCCGCATCGGCGACGTCGTAGTCGTGGTTGCCCAGCAGATGGTGCACCGGGTGACCGAGGCCGTCGAGGAGCGGGAGCATGGTGCCGAAGGCCTTGAAGTCGCGGTCGATCAGATCGCCGAGATGCAGGGTGAAAGCGGGCTTGGCGGCGCGGATCGTCTCCACGGCGCGCTTCAGCTTCTCCGGCGTCGCGCGGTAGTGGCGGTCGTTCCAAGGATCGGCGTCGGCATACTGGGCATCGGCGATCAGGCCGAAGCGGAGCAGGGGAGGGGTGGATGCGGAAGCCATGGTGGGGCGGGCGACCAGGGTGGCGGCGACGGATCCGATGAAATGGCGGCGTTTCATGCGTGGGCGGGAATTCCGGGCAACTGCTGGCCGCCGAGTTTTAGAGGCTCCGGGCCGGCTTGGACAACCGCCGATTTCGGATTCTTCCGGGAGCGCTCCCGGCGCGCCTCGGCCGTGGAGGGAATCAGTCGAGGGCGACTTTCCGGACTTTCCCGCCGTTCTCGATCACCGTGAACTGGCCACCGGTTCCCTTGGCGAGGAGTTTCATCGCGGCTTCGGCCTTCGGTTCCATCATGGCCACGGCATTGATGATGATCTTGTTCCGTTTCGCCCGTGCCGCGATGCTCTTGGCGAGGGCCTCGGCATTGCCGCCGGTGATACCATCGGTCATGAAAAAGATGACTTCAGGCGCGGGGTCCATCGCCAGCGCCATTTCGAGGGCGGGTTCCCAATTCGTGCCGTAGACGAGCGGTGTGGTTTCGATGAGCTTCAGTGACTTGCTGCGCTTCGCCGGCGACACCTCGAGCCACTTGGACTGCTGCTTCCGCCCCTTCGGATTCCAATCGTGCGCGCTGCCCTTCGAGATCCAGTCAAACGTGCCGCCGGAGCCCTTCACCTCGGCGGATTTGTTGCCCTTCGCCATGGTGATCTCATCGCCGGCCACCCAGGTCGGTCCGGCGAAGAAGATCAACTGGAAGCTCATCGAGAGCGGCAGGCCCTCGACCGACTTCCGCAGCTCGGCGCGCATGAGTTTCTCGCGGACGCCGCGCATCGACAGCGAGTAGTCGATCACGTAGGCCACCTTGGTCGCTTTGACTTGTTGCCGGAAGAAGGTCGCGCCGCCGCCGCCGTCTCCGGATCCGCTGCCACTGCCCCAGCCCTCGCCGAAATCGTCGCCGTTGCCGAAGTCCGGGGAAGGCGTGGTGACCTCGGTGTCCGGCACCGGCACGGCCATCGGCGACTCGGTGTTCGCGGCGATCACCTTGGCCATGGCGGACGAGGGTGCGGACGGCTTGCGATCGATGGAAGTCGAGACTTGCCGCTCCTGGACGATCTCGGTCTCGATGCTGCCGGATTGGTAGGTCACGATCACCGGGGCGTCTTTGAAGATCGGAGCAAGAAGAAGGAGGGAGAGGATGACCATCAAGAGGACGACCACCAGTACGGAGATGATCGAACTCGTGATGAACGAGGTCCGCCGCTGGCGACGGATGACAGCCTCGGTTTCGGGTTTTACCGCGTGAATGGACATGGCTGGAGTTGTGGCAGAAAGAGTTTACCAAAACATTACTCGCCCGATATCCGGACTTTGCCAGATTTTTTGCGCCGCACAGAAGGTGGACCTGAGCAGAAGTGAAGAACCACGGAAGGCACCGAATACGGAGCAGTCGGATCGATCCGCAAAAGCGGGTGCAGGTGGCAAGTCTTCCTTACCGCGATGTCGGATGCGAGGGGGGAGAGCTTGCGGCAATCCCGCTTCCTGGAAGCTGCGAGGGACGGGGGGGCGCAGTCACAGTGGGCGGCTTTCAGCCGGTGACCGACTGCTGGAGCATCTGCTCGTAGCGCTTGATGTAGTCGGCGGCGGTTTGCTCGTGGTTGAAACGCGCGGCGGACTCGTGCATCACCCGGGAGATCTGCTTGGCGCGCTCGGCGGCGGGCTGGGCGTGGAAGCGCAGGGCCTGGCCGACGGCCCAGTGGAGGCCGCTGGCGTCGAAGTGGCGGAAGAGGAAGCCGTTGCCGGTGTTCGCGGCCGTGTCGAGGTGCTCGACGGTATCGTGCAGGCCGCCGGTGTCGTGGGCGACGGTCAGGCTGCCGTATTTCGGCGCGGTCATCTGCGGCAGGCCGCAGGGCTCGAAGGAGGAGGGCATGAAGATGAAATCGCTGGCGGCATAGCCGAGGTGGCTGAGCTTTTCGTCGAAATCCCGCACGGCAACGCGGTCGTGGAGGCCGTGCATCTTGACGATGTTGTGGAAGTGCTTTTGGAAGCTGCCGCTCGCGATGATCGCGATCTGCATGTGGTGGTTGGTGACGAGGCTGTGAAGGATTTCGGTGAGGAGTTGGCAGCCCTTTTGCACGGGGGTCGAGCCGGCAGGGCCAGAAGAAGAGCGGCACGTCGGGATCGCCTAACAGACCGAGCCGCTCCTGGAGTTCGAGCTTGTTCATCCGCTTGCCGGCGACGTGGTCGTCGGGGCCGTAGTGGGTGGTGAGGTAGGGGTCGCTGGCGGGGTCGAAAATGGCGTCGGGCGCGTTGAGGATGCCGGTGGCGCAGCCGGAGTGCTTCTTGCCGCGGAGTTCGTTGCGGATGGCATCCGGGATGAAAGCGTGGCCGCCGCCGACGATTTCCTCGAGGAAGGTGGGGCTGACGGTGTTGACGTGGTCGGCGGCGAAGATACCGCTGGCGAGCAGGTCGACTTGATTGGTGCTACGGCTTTCCTCGTAGGTGACGGGGGCGCGGCGGTAGTAGAGATGCTGCCAGAAGTCGGCGGCATCGATTCCTCGGTCCTCGATCTGGGCGAGAGTGAGGTGCTCGGAGTGGATGTTATGGACGGTGAAGAGCGACGGGATGCCGTGGCGGCGGGCGACCGCGGGGATGAGGCCGGTCATCCAGTCGTTGCAGTGGATGAGGTCGGGGCGGACCTGGGGGATGGTGTGGTTGATGACCTCGCGCTGGAAGGCGAGGGCGATCAGGTGGTTTTCCGCGCCGTAGACGCTGGAGCGGTGGTAGAAGACGCGGTCTTCAGCGAGGTGGATGCGCTGCTCGGGCAGGGCGCGGCTGACTTTCTGGAACTCGTTGTCGAAGACGCTGGCGACGTCGAGGTGGAACATCCGGCGGTAGTTTGGCAGCGCGACGTGGACATCGGCGCCTTGGTCGTAGAGGGCCTTGACCAGCGAGGCGGAGACATCGGCGAGGCCACCGGCCTTGGCGCACATCCGCTGGGCGAGGTTGCCCATGCCTTCCGGGAGGTAGGTAATTTCCGGGGTGACGACGAGGATGCGGGGGCGGCGGGGAGTGGAGTCGGACATGGGTTTCCGGGTTTGGGGGGAAGGCTAACGAGCGGCGGCGGGGCAGGGCAAGAAATGCCGTCGCTAAAGTGGGGAGCGGAGGAAGTTTGGCGCACTGGCGGGGTAGGCGACATCTTTTGGTGGGCCAGGCGTGGCAAATGGCAGTCGATGCGAAGGGGATTGGAATTCGATGGTCTCCTCGAGAGGCTGCCGGTCTGAAGACTAGCGCTCCCGAGGGCTTGCCGGGTGGGCTTCGGGCGGCTTTGCTCGCGGGGCCTTGGCGGACGAAGGGAAAAAGCAGAGCAGGTGGCGGCGGGTGGGGGTCTTCGGGGACTTGCCGACGCGGCTCCTGATGCGCGGGCTGAAAGGGGTGCCGTGGTTTCTCGAGCCGCTGTTTGTCCCGCCGTGGACGCTGGTGTTTTTTCTGATGGCGAAGTCGCAGCGACGGGCGGTTGCGGGGAACCTACGGGCCTTGTTTCCGAAGTGGTCGGCCCTGCGCGCCAAGGCCGGTGCCTACCGGGTGTTCTTGAATTTCGCGGCGACCTACGTCGATGCCCTGCGCTGCGAGACGCGGACGGGGTCGGTCGACTGGGTGATCGACGGGCTGGAGCACTTCGAGGACCTCCGTTCGCGCCCCGAAGGCTGCCTGGTGCTCACGGCGCACATGGGGAACCACGACATGGCCGCGCCGCTTTTCTCTGACAAGTTCGGCCGCACGATCCATGCGGTGCGCGCGCCGGAGCGGGAGCCGGAGATGCAGGCGATCCGCGAGGCGGAGATCGCGGAAAAGGAGCGGCTGAACCCGTATTTCAAGACCTGCTTCAACAACGGCGGCGAGATGCTGGGGGTCGAGCTCGCGCGGTTTTTGCAGCAGGGCGACATCGTGGCGGTGCAGGGCGACCGGGTGGTTTTCGAAGTCTCGCCGATGGAGGCGGAGGTCGAGCCCGGGCTGATGATGCGGCTGCCTCGCGGGCCGCTTTACCTCGCGCGGATCACCGGCGCGGCCTGCTTTCCGCTGTTCATCACCCGCGACGGCTGGCGGCGCTACCGGGTGGAGGTTCATGCGCCGCTGCTGCTGCCGGAGCGGGTCCGCGGCCGCGGCGAGGACCCGGCGATGGCGGTGTGGGCGGGGGCGATTCTAGGGGTTGTTAGAAAGCACTGGACGCAGTGGTACGTGTTCGAGCCGGTGCTGCGGCGGACGGAAAGGGGGGATGGATGAGGATGTTAGAACGGCCTGCGCAGAACCGGGCAGCAACGCCATTTTTCCAGGTTTTCGGCGGACCTCGCGAGGTGCCGGCGGGTGATGCGGTGGTGATGGCACTTGGAGCCGGCTTGCATCGCGGCGAGCGGTGGGTGCTGGCGCTGGTGGTGCCGCTGGTGACCGGCGCGGCGGTGTTCGACGGGCTGTGGCGGCTTGGCGGACCCGGCTTGGCATGGGGCGGGGCGCTGCCGTGTGCTTTCCTGCTGCTGCATGTGCTGGCGTTTCTGTTAGGCGGTCGCCGGCCGGAGAAACAATGGCGGCGTTGGGAGCTTCTGCTGACCGGTTGGGCTATCTGGCAGATGCTCGAACCCGCAGGCAGCGGGACGGGCTGGGCGGTGGTGCTTTGGCTGGGGATTCTAGCGGCCAATGCAGTGGCGCTGATTTGTCTCCTGTGGCGAGCGCTGATGATTTTGCCGGCATTCAGCTCGACGCGTTTCCGCTGGATCGTGGCGGTGTTGGTGCAGATTCCGACGATCGTGCTCGGCTGGAAATACGGCTGGGAATGGGGAGTGGCGGGTCAGGCGGTCCTCGCGACGATCTGGAGTTGCGGTACTTTCCTGCCGAACTCGCGGCTGTTCGGGCCCGTTTTCCGGCGAGTGGAAGGGGAGGGCGCGTTGCTGAGCATCGACGACGGTCCGGATCCGGTCGACACACCTGCGCTGCTTGACTTGTTAGACCGGCATGGGAAGAAGGCGGTGTTTTTCGTGATCGGCGACAAAGTACGACGATACCCTGAGTTGGCGCGTGAGATCCTACGGCGCGGGCACGAACTGGGGAACCACACGATGACCCATCCGGCGGGGACGATGTGGTGCGCGGGATCGGCGAGGACGCGGCGGGAGATCGTGGAGTGCAGCCGGGCGATCGAGGAAGCCACCGGCGTCAAGCCGCGCTGGTTCCGGGCGCCGGCGGGTCATCGCAACTGGTTCACCCATCCGGTGCTGCGGGAGCAGGGGTTGGAGCTGGTCGGCTGGAGGAAGCGGGCTTTCGACGCGGTGCGGCGCGACGTGCCATGGATCGTCAAGCGACTGACGACGGAAGTGCGGGACGGGGACATCATCTTGCTGCACGAGGCCACCCCGATCGCAATGGAGGTGACGGAGGGCGTGCTGACGGGGTTAAGTTCCAAGTAGGAAAGTTGGAAGTGCCAAGGGACGCGGGAGGTCGGCGGGCACGACTGACTCCAGCGATGTCCCAAGTCCGTTTGAACGGCAGCAATTCCGTCGAGGCGACGGGAAGTGACGAGCTGGCTCGCAAGACGCAAAAAAATACCATAAAAAATACCAGGCAATCAGTTGTAGACAGCTACCTTAGAATCTTACTTACTCCTTCCCGGCCCCAATCGTCTACCGATGAAAACCAACGACTTGAAGGAACTCTCGGCCCTTGAGAAAGCTACCCTGCCTACCGCTGCCATGCCGGGGCGGATGGGTAGCCTCGGGCGCTCGATGAAGCCGCCGCCGCGGCGGATTCTCGGACAGTTCGGCGGCGAGAATGCGGGCGGGCAGGCTTATCATGTGATGAGCCGCACCGCTGGCGGGGAAAAGCTGTTCGGAGAAGTCGAGAAGGAGGCGTTCCGCCGGCTGATGTGGCGGATGGCGAAGTTTTCGGGCGTGGAGCTCCTGACCTATGCGCTGATGAACAACCACTTCCACATTCTGGTGAAGGTCCCGGAGCGGGCGAAGTTTCTGAAGCGCTTCGAGGGTGAAGGCGGAGAGGCGAAGCTGTTGGAGCACCTTTCCCAGCTGTATTCGAAAGCCTTCATCGCCGGGGTGAAGGCGGAACTGGCGAGGGTTCGTGACGCGGGAAGGGGGGAGGAAGCAGAGGCGATCCTTGAGACCTTCCGGAAGCGCTTCTGCGACCTTTCCTGCTTCGTGAAGGAGCTGAAAGAGCGCTTTTCCCGTTGGTATAATAAGCACCACGACCGCCGTGGAACCTTGTGGATGGATCGCTTCAAGAGCGTACTGGTGGAAGACGGCGAGGCGTTGCGGACGATGGCACTTTATATCGACCTGAATCCGGTGCGGGCGGGTCTGGTGGAAGACTCGAAGAACTACCGCTGGACGGGCTACGGCGAGGCGAGCGGGGGGAGCAAGCGGGCAAGGCGGGGGCTGTGCCGAGTGATGGGGGCGCCGATGGATTCTTGGGAGAAGAAGTGGGGTGCTGGGACGCCGGCGGAAGCTTACCGGTGCTGGTTGTTTGGGGAGGGGTTGGAGGTTGCGGTGGAGAAGGAGATTGGGTCCGAAGGCACCACAAGGGTGGTGCGAAGTGAGTTGAAAGTCTCGGGCATACTCAAGTCAGCGCTCCCTTTGAAGAAGAAGGGCTTTTCGAAGGAACGGGTGGAGGCGGTGCTGAAGAGCGGCGGGAAGTTGTCGCGGGCGGATCTGTTGCTTTGCCGGGTGCGGTGGTTCAGCGATGGGGTGGCGATCGGCAGCAGGGGCTTCGTAGAAAGGGTGTTCAACGGTTGCCGGAGTTCCTTTGGCGCGAAACGCAAGGACGGGGCGCGGAAGGTGCGCGAGGACTCTGCGGGAAGCCTCCATGCGCTGCGGGAGTTGAGGGTTAATCCCGTGAGTTAGCACGCCCCCGATGCTGTCCGCACATCGTCGTAACTTGCAAAGTCGCGCTACTTCTCCAGCACGATCAGGTGGTTGTTGAAGGGGGTCTTTCCCCACAGCGGTTCGACGCGGACCTTGCCGTGGGGGGAGAGGATGCGGGTGAAGTCGTCGGCCGTCGGGTAGTGGGTCGGCGCTGCTTTCATCCAGAAGCTGGCTTTGGCGATGTAGTCGCAGAAGACGGTGATCTTGAAGCGTCGCGAGTCGTCGCGAAGGCCGGAGCGGATGACGAGCTTGCCGCCGGGGGCGACGCGGGCGGCGGCGAGGTTGAGCAGGGTTTCCTGCTCGGCGGGGGTGAAGAACTGGAGGATATCGAGGATGCTGACATTGCCCGAGTGCTCCGGCAGGCCGCTGCGGGCGTCGTGGGTGGAGAAGGCGAGGTGCTGGTGGATGAGGGCGGCGGCGACCTTGTCGGCGGAGACGATTTTCCGTGAATCGTAGTCGAGTCCACGGATCGGGAAGTTCAGGCCGCGTTCGCGGAGATAGAAGGCGAGCAGGCCGAGGCCGCAGCCGAGGTCGAGCAAGGGGAGATCCGAAGTACGAAGCTCCTCGTAGACCGCGCCGTAGAGCGGGTCGGTCTTGACCTTGGACGCGACGTAGGTGCGGTCCCAGGTGCCGGGGAAGGGGGCGGCGAGCTTTTTGGCGAGGTCGGCGATCACGAGGCGGGCGGGCTGTGAGAGAGGAGGGGGTTGTCGCCGCGGAGGGCGAGCATGGGAAGGCGGGCGAGGAAGCCGGAGAGGAGGCGGAGGTGCATCCAGGTGAGGAGGGCATTGTCGCGCAGGTAGCGGAACTGCGAGATGCCGCCTTCCTCGCGGCTGAGGTAGCGGACGGGGGTCGGCTGGTTGAGGATGGGGACGCCGCGCCAGGCGAGGCGGACGGCGACCTCGGGGTCGAAGTCGAAGCGGCGGGCGAAGCAGGTGCTGCCGAAGACCTCCAGCAGTTCGGCGGCCGGATAGAGGCGCATGCCGAAGAGCGAGTCGTCGATGCCCCACCCGAGGGTTTCGAGGTTGGCCCAGAAGTTAGAGACCTTGCGGCCGTTGACGCGCAGGGCGGGGGCGGAGGCGTCGAAGATCGGCCGGCCGAAGACCGCGGCCTCGGGGTGCAGGCGGGAGAGTTCGAAATAGCGGGGGATCAGGTCGGGCGGATGCTGGCCGTCGGCGTCCATGCAGAGGACATGGGTGAAGCCCTCGGCGAGGGCGGCCTTCACACCGTGGAGGACGGCGGAGCCTTTGCCTGCGTTCTTGTCGAGGCGCGTGACCTTCAGGCGAGGATCCGAAAGCAGCGGTTGGAGAAGGTCCGGCGAGCCGTCGGTGGAGCCATCGATGACCACCCGCACCGTCACGTCCATGGCCAGCGCCGAGGCCACCGTCGTGGGGAGGATCGGTCCGGTGTTGTAGCTGGGGATGAGAACGACGGGGCGGGATGCCGGCATGCGGGGGACACAGTGAACGGTGAATAACGAACGTCCAACAATGAATGTGGGAGGGGGTTGAGTAGTGATCTGCCAGCAGGGATCGGGAAAGGCAAAGTGGAACCCGCGCGAGACATTTTGCCTCGGTGCGCGAATGAGACCCCGTGGCCCACCCCGCGAAGGGCCGCCATCCGCACGCAACTTTCGGCGTCACGCTACTTCGAGGTCCCTTCGGCGACGCCGACTTTTTCTGAGGCCTCGATGGGATGAATGTCTTGAAGGGGGAAGCCGCTGATCCGCCGATTCTCGGTGAATAGTTTCGGCGGCTTCCCCGTCTCGCCCTTCACGATGATAGTTTTACGAAACCACCTTTTCGGCCTCTGTGGGGTCGCCGCTTTTTCCGCAAATGCCCTCGCTTCGCCGGGCACAGAGTCGATCGTCACCCTACTATTGACCGAGCAGTTCACCGTCGAAGGCACGATGGAGAAAGATTCCACCGGTCGCCCGATGTACCCACCTGTTCCGGCCTACGAGAACGAGTGGTCACGCTACGATTGGCAAGGCAACCCGATCGAGGACAACTACGAATATCAGGCACGGATCGCCACCTACAAGCTTTCGAACCGGGAGCTCCTCGGCTTCCTCGTCAGCGCCGGCGTCATTCCCAGCATCTATGGTTGGTCGCTCAAGGCGATTTACAACGAGTCGAGCGAGATTCCGTCCTATTACGTCACCAAGCCGGGCGAGGCGCCCGTTTACGTCGGTGACTATTTCAATCTCGCCACCTTCGGCGCGGCCACGGCGGTGAACGCCACCAGCACGGACCGCTACACTGCCGCTGGAGATCCCATCTCCTCGGTCGCCCGTGACGAGTCGACGACCAAGACGGACGTGCTCCTGACGTTTTTTTGTGTCCCGCGGAGAGCTGCCATCCGCCCGGAATGGGCATGGGCGCGCTATCTCAAAGTACCTTCGGTGACGCCGAGTTTCTCGAAGGCCTTGACGTTGTCGAGCAGGGTGAGGGCGTCGGTCTTGCCGGCGAGGAGGTCCTGGTAGGAAGTGATGGTGCGGAGGGCGCCGAGGTCGTCTTCGTCGAGGAGTTCGACTCGGAACTTCGACAGTCCGGTGGTACGAATGTCCTGGTAGAAGCGGGCACCGGTCTGGGCGCGGCCGTTGAAGAGGGTGTTGCGGCAACCGACGTCGGCGGTGAGGCGGTGGAGTTGGCCGACGCGGTCGCGCAGGTGGACGACGTGGCTTTCGCAGGGCCGGCCGCAGTCCTTCCAAGTGGTGCCGCTGCTGAGGAAGGTGCAAAAGACGCAGTGCTCCATATGGAACATCGGCATGTGCTGGTGGAGCGTGAGCTCGAACCATTCCGGCGGCGCGGCCGCGAGGAGATCGAGCACCTGGCCGATGTTGAGGTCGTAGGAAATGGTGAGCGTGTCGAGGTTCGCGGCTTCCTTGAGCAGCTTCGCGGTGATCGGGTTGGCGACGTTGAGGGAGAAGTCGCCGACTTTTTTCAAGTCGCTACGGTCTTTGTAGTAGTCGAGTGCGGCGAGGTTGCGGAGCAGGATGCCGTCGGGCTCCGCGCGTTCGATGAGCTTGAGGTAGCCGGTCTCGCCGGGCTTCATGATTCTTGGGGTGGCCAAGAAGATGATGGAGGGCGGATTGACGATTGATGATTGATGATCGTTGATTTTGGATTGGTTGAGCAAGACGGCTTCGCGGTAGCGGCGGGGGTCTTCGAAGTCGCAGTAGATGGTGGCGACTTTGCGGTCGAGTGCGGCTTCGACTTGGGGGAGGGTGCGGCAGAGAACGGACAATTGGGGGACTGGGTGAATTAGGTCATTGGGGTCAATCGAGGGGAGAAGATCGTGGACGGTGATCGAAGAGGGGCTGCGGGCGAGCCGCCCGCGCCCCTCTTCTTTGGGAAGGGCTTCGACCAACTCGCGGCGGAGGCGGTTGAGCTCGGAGAGGGGGAGGTGACAGCCGCCTTGGAGCTGGTAGTCGAGCGAAGCAAGTTCATAGGGCGTATCGCCGAGGCGGCCGAGTTGAGCGCGGAGGGTTTCGGCGGTGAGCGGGTGCTTGTCGGCCGGTTGGAGTGAGACCGAAGACGAACATCGAACATCGAACTCCGAACAATAAACATCGAAGGAAGATGAGATGCAGAGCGGTTCCCCGGGCTTGCCGGTGGCGGTGAGGTGGAGGGCCTGCTTGACCTCGCGGAGCTTGGCGGTCTGCCAGAAGCGGCGGATGTCGGATTCCAGTTTTTCGTCGGAAGTTTTGTAGATCGTCTGGCCGGGCTTGAGGCGGCTGAAATTGATGCCGCTGAAGGTGCGGTGGAAGACGATGCGCTCGCCTTCGATTTTCCAGATCTTGGCGCCTTGTTCGAGGTCGCGGTTCTCGCCGGCGTCGAAGACCACGCCGTCGCCGGGCTTGATCGGGGTGTCGGTGCGGTCGGTGAGTTCGATCCAGGTGCCGCCGCAGGCGGCGATGGTGCCGAG
>NEUO01000030.1 GCA_002304315.1 Verrucomicrobiia bacterium Tous-C4TDCM | reverse complement strand
GGCGGGCGAGTTGATGACGGCACAGGGCAAGATCCTGATGCGTTTCCCGCCGGACAGCGAGGTGGTGGGGCCGGACGGGGCCAGCCAGTTCCCCCCGGTTTTCAATCCCGGGCTTGAGCCGGTGCAGGGCAGCAAGGAGGTGGACCTGTCATTGGAAAAGGCGGTCAGAGCGGAAAAAGCCGAGAAGGAGGCAGCGGGCGAACAAGCGAAGGACATGGCGATTTTCGATCGTGGCAAGCAACGGAGGATCAACAATCTTCTCTTGCAGCAGGAGATGACCCGGCGGGCCCAATCCCTGCGCTGTGAGCCCGGCAGCGACTTGCGGATCACCATCCCGGGTAACGCCTTCGACCGGTCGGAAGTTTTACGGGAGACTTTCCCGGTGGATCCGGGCAACGGTCGGATCGCCATCGATGTTCCGTTGCAGGGAACCCTTTTTGAGATCACCCGTCGTCAGGCAGAAGAGCTGAAAAAGCTGGGCGAGCGCCGCTGATACGAGCGCGCGCGTCTGCCGAGGAAAAACCGCCGGCAAAACCGCCGGCAAAACCGCCGTTCAAGCAACGGTGGAGAGGCCCAGGCTGGCGTAGATCTCGCGGGTGGCTTTGCTCTTGTTGAGCGTGTAGAAGTGAATCCCGTCGACATCGTGGTCGAGGAGTTCCGCGCATTGCTGGGCGGCGTAGTGGATGCCCACTTTTTCGACCGCCTCGGGATCGCCTTTCGCCCGGTCGAGCGCTCTCAGCAGCTTGGCGGGGAAGCGGGCACCGGCGGCGAGTTCAGCCATCCGGCCCATGCTTGAAAGGGAGGTAACGGGCATCACGCCGGCGATGATCGGGACATCGATCCCGCGCAAGCGGCAGCGGTCGCGGAAGTCGAAGAAGTCGTGGTTGTCGAAGAACAACTGGGTGCAGATGTAGTCGGCACCTTCGTCGACTTTGGCTTTGAGGTGATCGAGTTCCTGCAGGCGGTTCGGGGTCGCCGGATGCCCTTCCGGGAAGCCTGCCACGCCGATGCCGAAGCCCTGCGGGTCGGGGTGGGCGCCGGATTCATTGAATTTGCGGATGAAGCGCACGAGGTCGGCGGCGTGGCGGAAGTCGCAGTCGGACCAATCGTAGTCCGGCCAGTCGCGGGGTGGGTCGCCGCGCAGGGCGAGAAGGTTGCAGACTCCGGCGGCGGCATAGCGGCGGAGGATCTCTTCGATCTCCGGTTCGGAGTGGCCGACGCAGGTGAGGTGGGGGATGGGCGGGACACTGGTGGTCTGGCGGAGTTTCACCACGAGGTCGTGGGTCATTTCCCGAGTACTGCCTCCGGCCCCGTAGGTGACGGAGACGAAGGACGGCTGGAAGGCCTCCAGTTCGACGATTGCCCGATAAAGTTCCTCCGCACCGGCAGTGGTCTTTGGCGGAAAGAACTCGAATGAGAAAGTGGGTCGCCGCTGGGCGAGGATATCGCGGATGTGCATGTGCTTTGGACTGCCCGGAATATGGTTCGCACTCGCGGGGCAGGGGAGTAAAAAACCGCCGCTGCCGCAACTTCCCGCAAGTCCGGGCGTTTTCCCTTTCACGGATCCGTGGGGTCCGTCTAATTCCACCCAGCCTGATGAAATCTTCTTGCCACCCTTGGATCGCGCTTTTCGTCATCGGTTCCGCCGCGGCCCAGGAGCCCGTGCCGGGCGACATGCCGCCTCCGGGTCCTCCTCCGGGCGAGGGTGGGCAAAGGGGACCACGCGGCGGAGGCAAGGACTGGCAGGGCATGCGCGAGATGATGGAGATGTGGAAAAAGGCCGATGCGAACGGCGACGGCTTCATTACTTTGGAGGAATTCGGCGCGATGGAGCGCACCGGAAGGCTGCCCGAAGAGAAGCGGGCGGAGATTTTCAAGCGTTTCGACAAAAACGGTGATGGGAAGATCGGGCCCGACGAGATGCCGCAGCGGCCTCAGGGCGGCATGCCGCCGCTGGCTCAGGTGGATGCGAACAAGGACGGGAAGATCGTTTTTGAGGAGTTTCGCAATCTGACTTTTGTCACGCGGCTTCCGGAAGAGCGCCAACGCTCGATGTTCGAACGGATGGACCATGATGGGGACGGGGCATTGACTCCGAAAGATCGACCGACGGGTGGCCCCTCACGCGAAGGCGGACCACCCTATAACGGGACGCGGGATGGCAAGGGATGGGGCCACGGGCCGGGCCCGGTGGATCTGGTCAAGGAACTCGATCGGAACGGTGACGGGTCTCTCAACTTCGAAGAATTTCGGCAGGCTGGATTCCTGAAAGGGAAGAGCGAGGACGAACAGGAAGACCGATTCGAAGAGATCGATCGAAACCACGACCTCAAGATCGATGCCTCCGACCTTCCGCCGCCCGGCGAGGGTAAGCCCCGGCCTGAAGGACCCGGCAAGGGTCCGCGAAATGGACCGGAGGGTGGTCCGCCTCAAGATCGCTGAGGGGGTATCGGGTTTCCCGGGTGGTTCAGAAGTTCACTTCGAACCAGACTCCCGCGAAAAGGCGGCTGGAACCGGGGCCACTGCTGGTGGGGATCGAAGTGCCGGCGAACGGCGTCACGGCGACGCTATCGTTGAAGGCGTAAGTCCAGGTCAGCCGGGCGTAGGCGTCGTGCCAGCCATTGCTGCCGTAGTAATCCTCGGTCCATGAGGTGCCCGCAGTAGCTCCGAGGAACGATGACTCACCGAGCGGCTTCGACCACGCGGCTTCGAGGTTGCCATACCAGCCGCCATCGCCGGTGTCGTAGGCGATTCCCGCGCCGAGGTCCCAGTCCTCCGTGAGGTGCCAGGTGAAGCGGGGGGCGAGGTCGAAGCCGTCCTTGAAGAACGAGTCCTGGTAATCCCGCCAAGTGGTCGCGATGCCGGCGGTCCACTTGTCCGTTTCGTAGCGGAGATCGAAGAAGGCCGCAGCTTCGGAGAAGTCGTTGTTTCCGGTGCCGTAGTAGCCGCCAAGATTCAGCACCCACTCGTTCGAGAGCGCGATCTCGGCTTCCGCCTGGACGTCGATCAAGTCCTGCGCCAGTTCGAAGCCGCGGTGGACATATTCGGTCCGGTAGCCGGTCACCACCTCAACCCCGAGCGGAATGTCGGAAGCGAGGTCGGCGAGGCAGGGGGAAATCGTGGCAAGAATTGGGAGGATCCGTCTCATGCCGGAAACGATGACGAAACAGCCGCCGCCCGGCAAGGACCGGATGCGGCGGCTGTGAAAGTCAGCGGATCGCTGGCGGGAGGATCATCGGAGCGTCGACTGGATGTCGGCTTCGGCCAGCGTGGTGTGGAGGACTTCCGTGCGCAGGCTGCCGCCCTTGCGCTGGCTCCACCAGAGCACCACCGGAGAGGCGATGAAGATCGAGGAGTAGGTGCCGATCACCAGGCCGATCAGGATCATCGCGGAGAAGTCCTTGAGCGCCGAGCCGCCGAAGATCGTGAGGATGGCCACGGTCGCGATGGTGGTCAGCGAGGTCAGCACGGTGCGGGAGAGCGTGGCGTTGATGGCCTCGTTCATCATCTCCTTGATGTCGCCCTCGCCCTGTTTGAGCGACTCGCGGATACGGTCGAAGATAACGATGGTGTCGTTGATTGAATAACCGGCGATGGTCAGCAAGGCGCCGACGTGGATCAGCGAGAGTTCCCCGCCGAAGAGGACGATGAGACCGGCGGACAGGACGACGTCGTGGAGCAAGGCGATGAAGCCGCCGAGGGCGAAGGAGAACTCGAACTGGATCGTGATGTAGATCAGGATCCCGAGAAGACCGAGGACGAGGGCGATCAGGGACTGCATCAGGAAATCCTTCCCGAGCGTGGCGGAGACGGCCTGGGAGTTTTCAGAGACCTCGAAAATCGACTTGCCGGTTTCCTTCCCGTCCTTGTCCTTTTCGGCGATCTGTTTGCCGAGGATTTCGGGGAAGCTCTCGCGGAGGTGGGTCGCGACCTTCGGAGCATCGTCGGTGGCACAGCGGATGGTCAGCAGCTCGCCGGTGATCGATTTTTCGACCTGAGCGACCGGCCGTTTTGCGGTGTCGATCTTGGCCAATGCCGCATCGGCATCGGGCTGGGAAATGGTTTTGTCACCGAGCTGGAACTCGATGAGCGTGCCACCGGTGAAGTCGATGCCCAGGCTGCTTCCACTGCGGAACGCAAAGGCACCAATGCTGGCGAGGATCAGCACGCCGGAAACGATGTAGGACAGCTTGGCCTTGGAGAGGAAGTCGATCTTGGTCGCCTTGATCAGATCGAGGAAACTGAGCTTCTTGAGCAGGTGGAGGTCGTTGCCCCAGCGGAACAGCACCCGGGTGACCAGGATCGCGGAGAACATGGAGGCGACGATACCGATGGTCAGCGTGACCGCGAAGCCCTTGATGGTGCCGCTGCCCATCCAGAAGAGGATGATGGCGGTGATGAGCGAGGTGAGGTTGGAGTCGAAGATGGCGGTGAAGGCCTTTTCGTATGCGACTCCGATCGCGGTCTTGAGCGACTTGCCGGCTGCGATTTCCTCGCGCAGCCGCTCGTAGATCAGCACGTTGGCGTCGACCGCCATGCCGATGCTCAGGATCATCCCGGCGATGCCCGGCAGGGTGAAGGTGAAGTCGAACATCGCCATGCCGCCGAAGATCATCAGCGTGTTCACGGCGAGGCCGAAGAGGGCGATCAAGCCGGCGGTGCGGTAGTAGAGCAGCACGAAGAGGGCGGTGATGCTGAGTCCGACGACGCCGGCCCAGATGCCTTGGGTGACGACCGCGGCGCCGAGGGTGGGGGAGACAATGCGCTTTTCGATAATCTCGAGCGGGTTCTCCAGCGGGTTGAGCATCGTGCTGGCGAGGTCGCGGGCTTCCTTGGCGCTCTCCTGGCCCTGGATGATGAAGTTCTTGTGGAGCCTGTCGTTGACGACCGGCGCGGTGATCACCTTGCCGTCGAGGACCACTGCGATGCGGTCGTAGCCGACCTTGAGATCATCGGTCAGCTCGAGCATTTTGTCGGCACCGGCATTCGAAAGCCGGATGGAGACGTGGTGTTCGGCGGCCATCGACTCCGGCCATGCCTGCTGAACATCCTTGCCGGTGAGGGCGACGCGGTTGTTGAGGAGGAGGAACTCGGTGCGACTGGTGCCTTCGAAGGTCTGCTCGTGTTCGTAAACGCGGAAGCCGGGCTGGCGGGGCTCGTCGCCGGTCGAGATGCGTTCCGCGAGGCTGCGACCGTCGGGGCCAGGCGCGAAGCCTTCCATGTTCACGCGGCGCAGTTCGAGGCGGGCGACTTTCTGGAGCTGGACCTCGATGTCGGCGGCGACTTCCGGGGTCATCCCGGGCATCTGGAGGAGAATCTTGTCGGTGCCCTGTTCCACGATCTGCATGTCGGTGGTGCCGAGCTTGTTGAGGCGCTCTTCGACGGTTTTTTTCGCCTGCCGGACATCATCCGTGGTGAGGGGGATCGGCTGGCCGGTGTTCTCGTCGATCTTGGGCTTGACCAGCAGGGTGAACTGGGAACCACCGACGAGGTCGATGCCGCCCTTGAGTGGCACGAAGTAAAGTACCAGCGACAAGAGCGCGCAGAGCGAGAGGATCAGCATGCTGCCGATGTTCCGCTTGCGGTTCTCGAACTCGGTCGCGAAGTACCAGAAGAAGAGGACCAGCAGCGAAAGGCCGGCGATAAAGATGACCATCGAAGCGCTCGGATTATTAAGGAACGAGGCCGCGAGAAGCGTGAGCGGTAGCATGACGAAAGTGGATAGCGGGTGTGAAATGGCAGAGATGGCGCGCTTACTTGGCGGCGGGAACGTCTTTCTTGAGCACGGTGGCGACGGAGGGTTTATCGAACTCCATCAGGACGCCTTCGGCGACCTTGAGCACCACGGTGCGCTCCTTGACGTTGTGGACGATGGCGTGAATGCCGGCGGTGGTCACCACCTCGTCACCTTTTTGGAGTGCGGAGATCCGCTTTTCCAACTCCTTGCGCTGGCGTTGCTGCGGCCGGATCAGCAGGAAATAGAACATGACGACCATCAAGACCATCATGACCCATGGCTGCGAGAGCGGGCTGCTGGAGCCAGCGGGCTGGGCTTGGGCGACGATGGAGAGGAAAGACAGGATCATGTGGATTTGGACTTGGTATAGCGGCGGATGAAGGACTCCTTGAATTCGAGGAAGTTGCCTTCGCTGATGGCCTCCCGCGCTTGGGCGGTGAGGCGGAGGAAGAAATGCAGATTGTGAAAGGAAAGCAACCGCAAAGCGAGGATTTCCCCGGCCCGGAAAAGGTGCCGGATATAGGCCCGGGAGAAGCGTGCGACGTGGGGGTGGGCGCTTTCGCACAGCGGGCGTTCGTCGCGCTCGAAAATTAGGTTCTTGATATGGATCGGCCCGTCGAGAGTAAAGGCCTGGCCGTGGCGGGCGACCCGGGTGGGCATCACGCAGTCGAACATATCGACCCCGCGGGCGATCATTTCGAGGATCTGCGGCGGGGTGCCGAGGCCCATCGCGTAGCGCGGCTTGTCATCCGGTAGAAAGGGCACGCTGTGCTCCACGGCGCGCATCATCTCGTGCTCGGGCTCGCCGACCGACACGCCGCCGATCGCGTAGCCGTCGAAGCCGAGGTCCACCAGCTCGCGGGCCGAGCGCTCGCGCAGCTCGGCCCAGATGGAGCCCTGGACGATGCCGAAATGCCGCTGGATGCCGGTGCCGCTGGTCGGTTGGTTTTTCTCGATCCAGTCCTTGCAGCGCTTCGCCCAGCGGGTGGTGAGGCCCAGCGATTTTTCGGCGTAGTCCCGTTCGCAAGGGTAGGGCGGACATTCGTCGAAGAGCATCGCGATGTCGGACCCCAGGGCGGCTTGGATTTCCATGCTCAGCTCCGGCGTCAGCATCATGCGCGAGCCGTCGAGGTGGTTCTGGAAGCGCACGCCTTCCTCGGTGATCTTGCGCAGCTTGGCGAGCGACCAGACTTGGAAGCCGCCGGAGTCGGTCAGCATCGGCTTGTCCCAGGTGGTGAAGCGGTGGAGCCCGCCGAGGTCGCGGATCACCTCATGGCCGGGCCGCAGCAAGAGGTGGTAGGTATTGCCGAGGATGATCTGGGCTCCCAGCAGTTCGACTTCTTCAGGGTGCAGCGTTTTGACCGAGCCCTGCGTGCCGACCGGCATGAAAATCGGGGTTTCCACCGTGCCGTGGGCCAGTTCCATCCGGCCGCGGCGGGCCAGGCTGGAGGGATCGCGGGAGAGGACCTGAAACATCGGGGGCGCGGTTTACGGGTAAAATCCGCCGCCGGCAACTCTTCCCTCGGCGAATGGAACAGCTCCGGAAAATGAGAAGGACGCGAACAAGATTCCCCCCGGAGTCAAAGTTCGCGCCCTTCTCGAGCAAACCGGAAACCTCACGGCGTATTCTTCGGATCGATCTCCCCCCAGAGGTCAAATCCTTCGTTGGCAACGCGATGCTCGGATCCGGCTTGCATACCTGCTGGTCGAAACAAGCTGGCACGTAGTCAAGGTTCCCGGAATGTAAGGTTTTTCAAAGCATTAAGTGATTCGAAATGCCATCGTGGATAGGGTTCAAGTCGCTCAACCTGCATTTCCAGTTGTTTCGCCACATTTGGATGAGCACGGCGGAACGCTGCATTGCCAGCAGGCACTCTGCTTGTTAGGACCGGGCATGAAATTGATCCGCTACGGTGAGCCGGGCCGGGAAGAACCCGGGATCATCCTCGACGACGGCCGGCGGCTCGATGTCGGGGGCCAGTTCAGCGATTATGACGAGGGCTTTTTCGCCCTGGGTGGTCTGGAGGCGCTGCAGGCATGGGTCGAGGACGGTTGCCCCGAGGCCGAGGAAATCCCGGCGGGAGTGAGGCTCGGGCCGCCGATCGAGAGGCCGTCGAAGATCGTCTGCGTCGGCAAGAACTACCTCGATCACGCCAAGGAATTCGGCGAGGGCATCCCGACCGAGCCGGTGCTCTTCATGAAGGCATCGACCTGCTGGAGCGGGCCTTTTGACGATGTCATCAATCCGGCCGGGGCGACCAAGCTCGACTACGAAGTGGAGCTCGCCGTGGTGATCGGCCGGACCGCCTCATCGGTAAGCGAGGAGAACGCGATGGACTACGTGGCCGGCTACTCCGTGTTCTGCGACTACTCCGAGCGCGCATTTCAGAAGGAGATGGGCGGTCAGTGGACCAAGGGCAAGAGCTGCGACACCTTCGGCCCGATGGGGCCTTGGCTGGTGCCGGCGTCTGAAGTCCCCGATCCTCAGGGGCTGCGCCTCTGGTGCAAGGTCAACAACGAGCTCCGCCAGAACGGCTGGACCGGCGACATGCTGTTCGGCGTGCGCCACGTGGTAAGCTACATCAGCCGCTTCATGACTTTGCTGCCGGGCGATGTCATCGCCACCGGGACTCCCGCCGGCGTCGGCATGGGCATGAAGCCGCCGCGCTATCTGGCGCCGGGCGATTGCGTCGAACTCGGCATCGAAGGTTTGGGTGAAATGCGCCAGCGGGTGGTGGCCGCGCCGTGAGCCGCCGCACTCCGCGCTTGCCGCGGGGCGGGCGTGGGATTACGCGGGGCGGGTCGTCCAGTCTCAACCACCCTTGAAGATGTCCATCGCACGCGCTCTCCTTTCCGTCTCCGACAAGACCGGCCTCGCCGACTTCGCCCGATACCTCCACGAGTCCGGTGTCGAGCTGCTGTCCACCGGCGGCACGGCCAAGGTGCTGCGGGAAGCCGGCCTGCCGGTGATCGACGTGTCCGAGTTCACCGGCGCGCCGGAGCTGTTTGAAGGCCGCTTGAAGACCCTCCACCCGAAAGTCCACGGTGGCTTGCTCCACAAGCGCGACGACAAGGAGCACCTCGCCCAAGCGAAAGAGCATGGCATCCCGCCGATCGATCTGGTGGTGGTGAATCTTTATCCCTTCGAGGAAACCGTCGCCAAGGACGGAGTCACGCTGGCCGACGCGATCGAGAACATCGACATCGGCGGCCCCTCCATGCTGCGCAGCGCCGCGAAGAATTACGCCGCGGTCACCGTGGTCACCGATCCCGCCGACTATGCGAAGGTGATCGAGGAGATGAACCAGCACGGCGGCAACACCACCATCGGCTTCCGCGAGCAGCTCGCGGTGAAGGTGTTCCTCCGCACCTCGCAGTATGACGCGGCGATCTCCAACTTCCTCGGCCAGTGCAAGCAGGGCACGCGCTGCAATTTCTCTGTCAGTCTGCCGCTCGAAAGCGAACTCCGCTACGGCGACAACCCGCACCAGAAGGCGGCGCTGTTCGGGGATTTCAAGAGCTGCTTCTCGCAACTCCAAGGCAAGGAGCTCAGCTACACCAACGTCCTCGACATCGAGGCCGCGGCGGACCTGATCCTCGACTTCGTCCGCCCGACCATCGGCATACTCAAACACACCAACCCCTGCGGCGTCGGCCAGGATGACGAGGACCTGCGGGTCGCGTGGCAGAAGGCCTTCGAGACCGACCGCCAGGCTCCCTTCGGCGGCGTGATCGTCTGCAACCGCCCGCTGACCGAAGGCGTGGCGCGGATCATTTCGGAGATTTTCACCGACGTCATCATCGCCCCGGACTACGAGCCGGAAGCCCGCGCGGTCCTGCAGAAGAAAAAGAACCTGCGGATCATGAAGATGAACGACGCGTATCTCGTCGCGAAAAAAGCGCCGGTCATCCGGTCCTGTCCGGGCGGCCTGATGGTGATGGATCGCGACCACACCGCGCTGGGTCTCGACGACCTCGAGAGCAAGGTCGTGACCAAGCGCCCGCCGACCGGCGAGGAGATGCGCGCGATGCGCTTCGCCTGGCGGATCGTGAAACACGTGAAGTCGAACGCCATCGTCTATGCCAAGTCCGACCGCACCCTCGGTATCGGGGCCGGCCAGATGAGCCGCGTCGACAGCTCGCGGATCGCGGTGTGGAAAGCCGGCGAGGCGGGACTTGACCTCAAGGGTTCGGTCATCGCCTCTGATGCCATGTTCCCTTTCGCCGACGGCCTGCAAGCCGCGATCGAAGCCGGGGCCACCGCCTGCATCCAGCCCGGCGGCTCGATGCGCGATCAGGAGGTCATCGACGCCGCGGATGCCGCGGGCTTGGCGATGATCTTCACGGGTCACCGGCATTTCAGGCATTGAGCGGCTTGGTAAGGCGGGGCACACCCGCCAACTTGACCCTTTCCGCCGTTCGGCTATCCTCCGGGCACTGAAAGAGGAGTTCGTCAGCTTCGAATCCATGCAGGAAGACAAGCGCCGCCAGCGTGCGGAAGACGCGCGCCGTCTTGCCGAGGGGCTGGTTACGCCGCGGCAATCGCAGGACGAGAACTCGATCTTCCCGCTGGATGCGACCTACCGGATCGTGAATCTGGCGGAGTAAATGAAGAAGCATCATTCGATATCGTAGCCACGGTGCTGCGGGCGAGCCGCCCGCAGCCCTCTTGGGGAGCTTCGAGATCGAAGCACGCGGATTTTTCAAGTGCGGGCAGGGCGGGGCGGGAGTATGCCCTCCGCATGCTTTTGGGAGTGAACATCGATCACGTGGCCACGCTGCGGCAGGCGCGCTATGCCTTGCTGCCGGATTCGCCGAACGCGGAACCTTCTCCTTTGCAGGCGGCGCTCGACGCGCGGGACGGCGGGGCGGACTCGATCACCATCCACGTCCGCGGCGACCGGCGGCACATGCAGGACCGCGATGCCTTCGAAGTCCGCAAGCTCTGCCCGCTGCCGGTGAACCTGGAGATGGGCGTGACCGCGGAGATGACGAAGCTGGCGCTGGAAGTGCGGCCGGATTTCGCTTGCCTGGTGCCGGAGACGCGCGAGGAGGTGACGACGGAGGGCGGGCTCGATGTCGCCGGCCGGCTGGCCGAGGTGAAGGCCTGTGTGGCGATGCTGCAGGACCACGGCATCCGCGTGTCGCTGTTCATCGATCCGGATTTGCACCAGATCGAGGCGGCGGCGGCGAGCGGGGCGGAGATGATCGAACTGCATACCGGATGCTTCGCCAACGCGATGGACGGGGCGATGGAACGCGAGATTGGTCGTCTGATCGAAGGAGCCAAGGCGGGCCATGCCGCGGGCATCCAGGTCAATGCGGGCCACGGGATCAACTATTCTAACATTTACCGCCTGTTCGTGGTGCCGCACCTCGCGGAGCTGAACATCGGGCATAGCATCGTGGCGCGGGCCATGCGGGTGGGATTCACCGAAGCGGTCCGCGAGATGAAGGAACTCATGGTTGCCTACCCCGACGCATGAGAATCCACGGCATCGGCATCGACGTGGTGGAGGTCGAACGCATCGGCTCCTCAATGGCGGAGTTCGGCGAGCGCTTCGCGGTGAAGATTTTCACCGAGCGGGAGCGTGCCTACTGCGATGCTCAAAAGCGCCCGGAGATCCATTACGCAGCGCGATTTGCGGCGAAGGAAGCGATCGCCAAGGCTTTCGGCACGGGGATCGGCAAGGAGCTCGGCTGGCTCGACATGGAGATCACGCGCAAGGACAGCGGCGAGCCGTCGCTGCTACTGAGCGGGGCCGGCAAGGCCTATGCCGAGGCGAACGGGATCGCCGAGGTGAAGATCAGCCTGAGCCACGCGCACCATTACGCGGCGGCGAATGCGGTGGCGCTGGGGGGTGATCAGGTCTCGAAGTAGGTGTAGCCGGCAAGGCCGGTGCGGTAGAGGTCGAGCACCTCGCGGCGTTCCTTCGGGCTGATGCGGCCCTGCGCGACGGCCTTTTCGGCGAAGGCGCGGAAGCGGCCGACGAGTTCCTTCGGGTCGTATTCGACGTAACTCAGCACGTCCGCCACGGTGTCGCCTTCGACCTCGTGGGTGTAGACCGGCTTGCCGCCTTCAAGGTGGACTCCGACGACGTTGGTGTCGCCGAGCAGGTTGTGGAGGTCGCCGAGGGTTTCCTGATAGGCACCGACCAGGAAGGTCGCGATGTAGTAGGGCTCGCCGGGCTTCATGCCGTGGAGCGGTAGGACTTTCGCGACGTCTTCACGGTCGATGAAGCGGTCGATCTTGCCGTCGCAGTCGCAGGTGATGTCGGCGATGACCGCGCGCTGCCGCGGGCGCTCGCCGAGGCGGTGGATCGGCATCACGGGAAAGAGCTGCTTGATGGCCCAGGAGTCGGGCAGGCTCTGGAACAGGCTGAAATTGCCGTAGTAGAAATCGACGAGCGTGTCAGAGAGTTCGCGCAGGTCTTCCGGCACGATCTCGAGTTCCTGCATGAGCTTCGAGATGCGCGTCAGGATGTGCCAGAACCACGCCTCGGCGAGGCCACGCTCGCGCAGGGTGGCGGCGCCGTAGAAGAACTGGGCACGGACCTGGTCGCGGTAGTAGGCGGCGTCGTTGAAGCACTCCTGGAGGTTGCGCTTGCTGAGGTCCTTGTTGACCGCGATCAAGTTGGTAAGGTTCTGCGGCGCGTTGTCCGGGACCGGCGGCGGGGTGTCGGTGGTCTGGACGGTGGAGACGTCGAGGATGTTGAAGACGAGCACCGAGTAGTAGGCGACGATCGCGCGGCCGGATTCCGAGATCAGGTTCGGGTGAGCCACCGCGGCCTTGTCGCAGACCTGCATGATGGTCTCGATGACGTCGGTGCAGTACTCGAGGATCGAGTAGTTGCAGGAGGCTTGGAAGTTGGTGTGGGAGCCGTCGTAGTCGACCGCCATGCCGCCGCCCATGTCGAGCACGCCCATCGGTGCACCTTCCTTGACGAGGTCGCAATACATCCGGGCCACCTCCGTCGCGCCTTCGCGGATCGCGGCGATGTTCGGGATCTGGCTGCCTTGGTGGTAGTGGAGCATCCGCAGGCAGCCGAGGTAGCCGGCTTCCTTGAGGCGATCGACGACGTCGATGACCTGGGTGGCGCTGAGGCCGAAGACCGACTTGTCGCCGGCGCTTTCAGCCCAATGGCCGGAGCCGCGGGTGGAGAGGCGGACGCGGACGCCGAGGTTCGGGAGCACGCCGAGCTTGCGCGAGCGCTCGAGCACGAGGTCGAGTTCGCTGGGCATTTCAAGGACGAGCATCACCTTGAGACCCATCTTCTGGGCGTGCAGGGCGAGGTCGATGAATTCCTCGTCCTTGTAGCCGTTGCAGACGATGTAGGCCTCGGTGTCGTGCATGTGGGCCAGCGCGGCGATCAGCTCGGGCTTGGAGCCGGCTTCGAGTCCGTAGTGGTATTTCTTCCCGAATTCCGAGATTTCCTCGATGACCTGGCGCTGCTGGTTGACCTTGATCGGATAGACGCCGCGGTATTCGCCTTTGTAGCCGGTGTCCTTGATCGCTTGGCGGAAGGACTCGTTCAGTTCGGTGATACGGGAGTGGAGCAGGTCGCGGAAACGGAGTAGCACGGGCAGGTCGGTGCCGCGGTCGCGGAGGCCTTCGATGACTTCGAAGAGCGAGACATCGGCGGTGGTGTCCTCGTCGGTGAGCTTCACCGTCACGTGGCCGTTCTTGTTCACGCCGAAGAAGCCGTGGCCCCAGTTTTCGACGCCGTAGAGTTCGGCGGATTGCTCGGGGGACCAGGCGTTTTCTTTTTTCGGCTTTTCGGCCTTGGCGGTAGCGGGCGGGACCATGCGGCGGAAGAAAGGGGATTTCCGGGAAAATGAAAGGGAAATGACGGTTTCGGATCTCCGATTTTCAATGGACGAGGGTCGCTTGCGGGCGGCGGACCGGCAGCATCCGGACGAGGCCTTCGCCGCAAAAGACCCCGATGATGTTGGCAAGACCGTCGAGTAGGTCGAAACTGCGGCAAGGGATGAAGGCTTGTGATGCTTCTTCCACGGTCATGAATGCCAGCAGCAGCAGGCTGCCGAGCATCATCGGGCTCCAGCGGCCGGGGGCCCGGCGGCCTTCGAGCAGGAGATTGAGCAGGAAGGAAAGCGTCCCCACCAGGCCGAGGTGGCCGAGCTTGTCACCGCAGGGAACGCGGCCGACGAGGTTCCAGAAGAGATCGGCGTGGCCGCGGTCGGCGATGACGATGATCGAGAGGAAGGCGGTGGTGAAGAAGACGAAGGTGATCCGGAGAAGGGGTCGTGGCATGACGGTTCCACCACGCATGAGCGCTCTAACGGGCCGGGTCAATCAAGCGCTGCCGGTTCACGCGGAATTCACCTGGGCTTGGCGGGGGATTCATGCGGGGAGCGATGAACGCGCGATACCCCGCTGAAAAACCACGGGTGGGTGACGCCCGCCGGCACTCCCTGTGGAAAGCAGCGCGGCAGGGAGATCCTGCCGCGCGCCGGTGGGAGGTGTTTTCCCGACCGCTCAGGGGGTTTCGCTGACCTTTGCCCGGAGGAAGGTCTTGGAAACGGTCGGCACCGTCCCGGATGCCCGGAAGGTGCGGTAGGTCCAGCCGCTTGAAAGCGAGGGAAGGCCCGCGGAGAGGGTCGGTGTCACTTCATTGACGTTATCTGCGAAGGCACTCAGGTCCACGCTTCCCTCGATGCGATAGTAGATGCCGTCGATCAGCGCCGAAAGCTCGTCGCCGCCGTTATCCGCGAAGGCGGCTCCGCTGCGGACCGGAAGGGTCAGGGTCATGACCTGGTCCGCTCCGACCGTCGCGATCTTGCCGACGACCTTGCCGTCGTTGGCACCGGAGAGCGGGTCGCCATCAAAGGCGAACTCGTCGAGGTTGGTGCGTCCATCCTTGTCCGGATCGTCGCCCTTGCCGCTCTCAAAGCCCGGTGCGCCGGTCAGGCCCTTCGAAGCGGCCCAGGCCGGAAATGGATCGCCGTTGGCGATGCTGACCACGCCGTCGGTGGCGAAGGCCGAGGTATTCCAAATGAGGCCACCGCCGAGCGCGGGCAGGACCAGATCGGTGGAGATGTTGAAGGCGGTGAGGTCGATGCTGCCGGTGGCGTCGATGAGTTCGAACGATTGTCCGGCAGCCGGGGTGAGCCCGGTGATGTCGACTGTGACCGTGCCATCCAGCGCGAGGGTTCCGCTGACCGTGACGGCATCGTAGCTGGTGCCACGGGTGCCGGTGGCGGGGAGTTGCAGGGTGATGGACGAAGTGGCGGCCACCGTGGCGCTTGCCAGGGTGATCAGGCCGCTGCCCGTGCCGCCCGGGGTGAGGCTGCCCGCAAGAGTGGCGGCCCCGGTGCTGCCGCTTCCGGTGAGGGTGCCGGCAGCGCCAACGTTGACGGTGTTGGCGATGGTCTGACCATTGAGGTTGAGCGCGCCGCCCGCGATGGTCGCGGAGCTGGTCCCCAGGGCGGAAGCGTTGCCCAGGGTCAGCGTCCCGGCGTTGACCGTGGTCGTGCCGGTGTAGCTGTTCGCGCCGGTGAGCGTCTGGGCGAAGGCCCCGTCTTTGACGAGGTTGATTCCGCCCAAGGGTGTGCCGCCGGGGCTACCGCCGAGGATGAGGATGTTGGCACCCGTGTTCTTATCCACGGTAGGGTTCAGCGTTAGCGTGGAGGCATTCACCACGTCGAGGTTGATGATATTCAAGGTGCCCGCTCCACCGCTGGCCAGGCCGTTCAAGGCCTGGTCATTGCCGTTGAGGTCAAGCGCGCTCGAACTGCCGCTCGCGGTGACAAAATTCTGAACGGTCAGATTCGTCGGATGGGCATTGTCAATCCCGATGCGGAGACCGGCATACTGTCCGGGGGTGGCAAGGCTGGTGAAGACGGTTGAATCCCCACCGAAGGAGTTGCCGGTGCCCGAGAGGGTGACGAAGTCATTGTTCAGGTTGCCGGACCGGAACAGGATGTTCGCGGTGGTGATGCCGGACGCTTGGGTGATGGCACCGGTGAGGGTCAGTTGCGCACCGTCCTGGGTGCCGATGCGGGAGTTCCCGTCGGCGCTCAGTTCGATGTTACCGGCGAAGGTGTTGTTGCCGCTGACCGATTGGATGAAGCCCCGGTTGCTAACGGTGAAGCCCGACAGTGTTCCTGTCGTATGTCCCGGACCCGCTCCGGTGACCTTCTCCGCCGTGGAATAGGTGATTCCACCCGAAAAGCCCAAAGACCCCCCGTTGGTCGCGGGTGCGCCGGTGACCGTCGTCTCGTTGCCCGGACCGGTGGCACCGAGAGCACCATCGGCGGTGACGATGATGCCCGTCGTCGCCGCGCTGATGACCGTGGCTCCTGTATAAGTGTTGCCCGAGCTGCCGAGGGTGAGCCTGCCCGTGGAGACATTGACTCCGCCGGTGTGGGAAAGCGCTCCGTCCAAGGTCTGGTTCGCCCCGGCATTGGTCAGGGTTCCCGCACCACTGATCGTGCCCGCGTAAGTCTGGGTTCCACTGGAAAGGGTCAGGGTCTGGGCTGCGTCGATGGAAACGGCACCGCCGCTCGCGCCGCCGCCGGCGAGAGCGCCGATGGTTTCGCTGCCGAGCACCTCGAAGTTCACGCCGGACGCATCGGCCAGTGTCACCAGTCCGGCATTCGGGATGGCACCGCTGCCGCTGTTGATCCGCAGGATGCCGCCGTTGATGGTGGTGGTGCCGGTGTAGGCGTTCGCGCCGCTCAGGGTCAGCGTGCCGGTGCCCGACTTGATGATGCTGCCTGTGGCCACGGCTCCATTGACCAAGCTGGTCGTCGAGCCGATCACTCCGCTCAGAACACTGGTGGTCCCGTTGCCCGCAAATTCATACGAACCGGTGGTGCCACTGCGGAAAATGAAAGGTCCTGAAGTGTTCAGGTTTCCCGTGAATTTAGGGTTCGAGGCACCGTTGATGTGCACGTAGCCGGGGCCCGTGAGGTCGTTGACATGGGTGCCGCCATCGACCAGCAGTCCGCTGCCGGTACCGACACCCGTGGCCACTGTCGTCAGGTTGACCGGTCCGGTGCCGGCCCCGGAGACCGCGCCGCCACTCAGATAGAGGTAAGCCCCGGCGTTGATGGTGGTGCCGCCGCTGTAGGAGTTCAGATTGCTCGGGCCTTGGGTATTCGCTGTAATTACGACCGCGACCTTTCCGCTGGAGCTGTCGGTGTTGTCTGCAATCGTGACAAAGGAAAGGTTGATGGTGGGGGTTCCTGCCACAGTCAGTGTTGAGGTGCCGCCGCCACTGTTGTTGGCGACCGTTCCGACGCCGGTTCCTGACGTGAATGCGATGCTTTGATTCGTGCCGTTGAGGTCAAGCAAGGCCCCGCTGCTGACGGCAACGCTTGCCGCGGCCGGCCCCAAGGTGCCTGTGCCGCTGAGTTTCAACGTGCCCGCAGCGATGGTGGTGCCGCCGGTGTAGGTATTTGCCGCATCGATCGTCAGCAATCCGGCACCGGCCTTCGTGACGGAGGTGCTGGTGTTGTTGACAATGGTGGAGGAAATGGTGAGTCCGCCCGAGGTGTTGTTCTGGACGATGGCCAAGCTTTGGCCGGTGGCAGCAGTCAGTGTTCCTCCCGCGATGGTGGAGAGATTGCTGCCGACAGCACTGCCAACCAGAATGCCGCCTGAGTTGATCGTATTGGAGCCGGCTGCGAGAGTCAGGGTGTTGGCGGCCGCGGAACTGAAGCGCAAGCTGTTGGCGGTGATGGGGACGTCAATGAGGCCGGCGCTGTTGTCCACGTCGATATTGCCGTCCAAGTAGTTGGTTCCTGTGGTGCCGGCCACACTGGTCAGGGTGTAGGCACCCAGACCGCTGATCGCCACTCCGGCACCGTTGGCGACCGCCCATGTGTCGCCGAAGCTAAACCCGGACATGATGCCATTGATGTTGCTTGCTGCGAGTGCCGCGACGGTTCCCGCACCGGTGGCGGAAAAATCAAGCGATCCGCCACCGCCGCGCACGACGGTGCCAAGGTTCAGGGTGTTTCCAGAAGCCACCGATATCTGCGACACGCCGTTGATATTGGTGGTAGTAAAGCCCTGGGTGGTGCTGCCCGTGCGAGTGTAGCTAAAGGTTCCGCCAGCGAGCGTAAGTATCGGAGACGCCAGTGAGCCGTTGGCGGTTCCGCCACCGAGATCAAGCGTGCCGGCGTTGACCGTGGTTGCGCCGGTGTAAGTATTGACACCGGTGAGTGCCCAGGTGCCCGTGCCGGTTTTGGTCAAAGAGGTGACGTTCACCAATCCAGCACTGGTGATGGTGGCTCCTGACGCGACGGTCGCGGCCGCACTCAAAGTCACGGTTCTGGTGGCCGAATTGATGGCGCTGATGGTCGTCCCCCCTGGGATGCCAGTGCCGGAAATGGCATTGCTGACCGTCAGGCCAGCCACCGAGCCAAGCACCAAAGATGTGCTGGCGGTGCTGGCGGCGGTGGCAACCGTTGTTCCCGTTGTCCCGTTGTCGACAATCGCTGTAGCGATTTCACCCGTGCCAACCGCAGAGCCGCCAAGCGTGAGGACTTTGCTGCCGATGCCGGTGGCCGTGATTGCGCCGGTGAATTTCAGGAGTCCTGTGCCCGACTGGTCGATCACCGCTCCGCCGGCGGTTCCGGGGAGATCGAGATTCCGGTCGGTGGTGCTGCCGGTGCCGACGTGGGAGAGCGTGGCTGTGACCGTGCCGGAGCCGATGGAGATCAAACCGTTCGTCGCGCTGGTGGCGACGCCAATGGAGCTGTTGCTCGCGCCGACGGCACTGATGGAATTGACCGCCAGGGTGCCGCCGCTGGCGAAGGTTCTCCCGATATAGGAGTTGTTGTCGTTGGAGAGGGTGAGGGTGCCGGTTCCACCTTTGGTGAAGTCAATCTGCTGCCCGGGAGTGCCGACGATGGTGTTCGTGAGAGTGAGGTTCGCGGAAGCAGCGGTGATGCTGATGATGGGGTTGCCGGTGAGAGCCCAGAAGGTCATGCCGCGGTCGGTGGTGGTGCTGCCGCCGCTGTAGCTGAGGGTTCCGCCCGTCATCACGAGGTTGGCAGGAGCATTGGAAGCCGTCCCAAGGGAGCCCGCCCCCCCCCCGTTGGTGAAACGATTGATGGAAAGGGGGCCGGCGGTGATCGTGGTCACGCCGTCGTAAGTGTTGGCACCGGAGAGAGTGAGAGTGCCCGTGCCTGATTTGGTTAGTCCCACATTCGCAGCACCGCTGATGACACCGCCAAACGAGGCGGCGCTGTTGACGATGATGCTTCTGGTGGCCGCCCCAAGCGCCACGCTGTTCGTGAAGGTCAAAGCCCCGTTGTTCGTGCCATCGCCGAGGGTGAAATCTCCACCGATGGAGATGCCGCCGGCGTATTTCCCGCTTAGGTCGCGGGCGGTTGTACTGTTGGAGCGGATCGTCCCGCCGTTGATGGTAAGCGAACCGCCCGCCCCCATGGCATTTACGCCTGCCACGGCGACGGTTCCGGTGTTGAGAGTGAAGCCGCCCGCGTAGGTGCCTCCGGCCAGAGTCAGGGTGCCGGCGCCATTCTTGATGTAGCCGGCCGTTGCGGAGGTTGTGAATGCCTGGGAGCCGAAATTCAGGGTGATTCCGCCCGCAACACTAATTGGAACCACTCCGTTGCTTAGGTTCGAGATGGTTCCACCAACGGTCGTGATCGTGGCATTGGCGGTGGCATTGATTCCCGCGACCGTGATGCTGGCACCCGTTACGGTCGTAGTGGCATTTCCAAAATTGATGATCGCGCCTCCGGTGGAATTGAGGGCCGAGGTGTATGGCCCGGCCGGGTTCGTATTCCAGACGTTTCCGCTCAGAGTTCCGGTGGTCCCGAAGTAGTTGTTTGTCTGCGCGGTGGCCGACGCGCTAATTGCGAGCAGCGCGGCGATGGCGGAGGCAAGGGGGAAGGAGAGCCGGGCGGCGGAAAGAATTCTTGGTTTCATTGGGTTGTTTCGTGGCGGGGCTTCTACCACGAGCTGGAGATTGGCCGCAGGGAAAGCCTGCGCAAGCTGAAAATCCCGTTTCCAAACTCACGATATTGTAATCGACCACGGCCGATTGTCCGGCTGGCGGAAACAGGCAATGACGCTTCCAGGATCAAAGCCCGGTCCGGTTCGATCATCCACGGATCCATTGAAATGACTTTCCCGATCCGGTGATTCAAGGACGGTTCGAATCTCCCGGCCCGGCGGACGCGGAAACCCAGGGGTGGCCGCTCTTTCCTCGAGCGAGAGACCGGGAATGCGGCGGGTTCGGCAGGTGTTGGAATTTGAGCTTTGCCCCGCCGGTGGAATCCAGCTAGACCAGCGGTCTGCCGGCGGTTTCCGTTGCCGGCGCTTTCCTCGGTGTCGCCGGCTTAGCTCAGTTGGTAGAGCAACTGATTTGTAATCAGTAGGTCAACGGTTCGAATCCGTTAGCCGGCTCCGGGGAACCCGGTCGCAACGTTTCATCCGAGCTTTTCGGCACGTCTCGCGGGCAAAAACATCGCCAGCACGCCCATCGCCACCAGCGCCCCGCCCAGCACAAGAAGGGCCGCCACGTTGCTGCCGTCCGGCCGGGCGCTCTTGATCGCTCCCACGAGGTGCGGTCCGGCATAGCCACCAAGATTTCCCACCGAGTTAATGAAGGCAATCCCCCCGGCGGCAGCGATCGAACCGCGGAGCGAGGTCGTCCCCATCACCCAGAACGGCCCCAGGGTCGATTTCAGTCCGGCCAGCGCGAGGACCAGACCACCAAGCGCCATCCACGGATTCGAAGCCATCGCCGCAAGCCCGAATCCCGCCGCCGCCACCACGGCGGACAGCGCCACATGCATCCGCCTTTCACCGCTGCGGTCGGAACTCCGGCCGACCAGCGTCATCGCGACCCCTGCCGCGACGTAAGGAATCGCGTTGATGAACCCCACCAGCAGGTCGTTGCGGTCCGACTTCGCCGCGAGTTCGAATTGCTCGCCGAACTGGCGGATGATCGTGGGGCTCCAGAATTCATAGCCATAGCCGGCGACGTTCAGCAGGAAATACATCAGGCACAGCAGCCACACCCGCCCGCTGGTGAAGACCTCGCCCAGCCGCTGAGGCGGGGCCGATCCGGCCTTGGCCACGTCCTCGTCAAGCCGGCGGCGGAGCCACCCCTTCTCGCGCTCCGTCAGCCATTTGGCATCGGCCGGCCCGTTCGGCAGGATCAAGAGCACCACCACCCCGAGGATCACCGCGGGAATCGATTCCAGCAGGAACAACCACTTCCACCCGGCCAGCCCGCCCATCCCGTCGAGCTCCAGCAGCGCCCCCGAAACCGGCGAGCCGATCGCCCCCGCCGCAACCCCGCCCAAGGCGAACAGCGCGATGGTCTTCCCGCGGTCTTTCTCCGGATACCAGTAGGTGAAATACAGCAGGATTCCCGGGAAGAAGCCGGCTTCCGCCGCGCCTAACAGGAAGCGCAGGATGTAAAACATCGTCGGCCCGGTCAGGAACATGAAGCACATCGAAACCAGGCCCCAGACGAGCATGATCCGTGCGATCCAGACCCGCGCACCGAATTTGTTCAGGGCCAGGTTGCTGGGCACCTCGAACAGGAAGTAGCCGATGAAAAACAAGCCGCTGCCGAATCCGAAGATCTTGGGATCCACCCCGAGGATCGGCTCCAGATGCGACTTGGCGAAGCCGACGTTGATCCGGTCGATATAGGCGACGATGTAGCATACGAAGAGCAGCGGGACGAGGCGCCAGGTGATCTTCGACATCACCGCGCGTTGCTCCGCTTCGGACAAGATTCCGGGACCGGTTGGGCTTTCCATGGGTTGATCCGGACTTTTCCGGCCGCGGGTCCGGGCGACAAGGTGAATCCGCGCCACAAAACCCGCACCGGCCCCACCGCCGCCGCTCCCCCGTTTCGGGGGGAATTCCTGCTTCCCTCTGCTGCGATCCGCATATCCTGTGTAACTTAACCACACCGACATGCTCCGGACCCGCCGCCTGCTCACGCTTTGCCTCGCCTCTGCTCCCGCCCACGGCGCGATCACCGGCCCCTACGCGATGGATGCAAATACGGTGCATCTTTTCCATCTCGACGAGGCCGCCGGTTCGACCACCGCGGCAAACTCAGTCCCCGGCGGTGCCTCCGCCATCGCCTACGACGGCGGCCCCATCCTGAACCACGGCAGCAACCCCCAGACCGCTGTTTCCAGCGCATTGGGAGCCGCTGCCGGAGTCGTGTCGTTCACCTCCGCCGCCAGCATCTCTGCCCCAGACCTCG
Source organism: Verrucomicrobiia bacterium Tous-C4TDCM (assembly GCA_002304315.1). Taxonomy (GTDB): domain Bacteria; phylum Verrucomicrobiota; class Verrucomicrobiia; order Verrucomicrobiales; family Akkermansiaceae; genus Haloferula. Next base: position 7,646 of record NEUO01000030.1, on the reverse strand, counting down.
GCATCGGGCTCGATAAGAATGGCAGCGGCGGCTTTCAAATCGGCACCGCGACCTCCAGCCCCGACGCCATCGCCCACTCCACACTGAGCGGTCCGGGCGGCACCTTCACCCTGGAAGCCATGATCAAGCTTCCTTCGATCACCGGATCGACTCGCGAAATCCTCTCCACCGACAGCGAGTTTGCGAACCGTGGCTTCCAATTCCGGATCGGGACCGGCGGCACCCTCGAATTCAACTTCATCGCCACCTCTGGAGCCCCGGTGACCGCAGCCATCCCGCTCGGCGGTACCCACGCGTTCAACGCCGCGAACTGGTATCACACCGCCGTCACCCACGACGGCACCACCACCCGACTCTACTGGACGCTCGTCGATCCCGCCGTTACCGCCGCCAACTTGCTCACCGCCTCAACCACCGAAACCACCACCGGCAGCGTCACCGGCCTGCTGGTCATCGGCAACGAGGCCCGGATCACCGGCAACTCCTCCGAAGCCCTGCTCGGTCTCATCGACGAGGTCCGCATCAGCTCCGTGGCGCGCGCTGCCGATCAGTTCATCTTCAAGCAAATCGATCTCGGCACCGATGCCGACAACGACCTGCTCCCCGATGCCTGGGAGCAGCTCCAGGTCCCGTTCCTCGCCACGCTCTCCGGCCTCGGCGGTGCCGACCATGATCTCGACGGCGCGAGCGACCTCGCCGAATATCAAGCCGGCAGCGATCCCGACAACGCGCTCTCCACTCCCGCCGACACCGACGCCGACGCCCTGCCCGACGCCACCGAGCTCGCCTGGTTCGGCAACCTCTCCCAGACCTCCACCGGCGATCCGGATGGCGACGGCGAAAGCAACGCCACCGAGATCGCCAACGGCTCCGCACCCAATCACCGCGCGTCCAAGTCCACCGACACCGACGCCGATTTCCTGCCCGACGCCTGGGAGCATTCTCACTTCGCCAGCCTCGCCACCAACGGCGGATCGGACCCCGACGGCGACGGCTTCGGCAACCTCCAGGAATCCACCGCCGCCACCGCTCCCGCCGACCCCGCATCGCGCCCGCCCGGCACCGCGGTGAAGCTCGTGCCGCTCGATGACGGCAATCCCGCCACCAGCGATTTCGGCTACGCCGGTGCCTCGGCCATCAACACCGTGTCCTTCGTCCGCTCGTCCTTGAAAACAATCGGCAACCAGCAGTTCGTCACCTGGTACGGCCGCCACCAGCACGATGCCGCCGCCCCCTTCAACAACACGATCTGGATCGGCCGCCGCACGCTCGGCACCTCGCAGTGGGAAGTCTTCCGCCACCCGACCTTCACCGCGAACAACATCGCCGACGGCCACGACGTCATCAGCTATGGCATCGATGGCGACGGCTACATGCACCTGTCGTGGGGCATGCACGGCGACGCTTTCCACTACTCCCGTAGTACCACGCCGGTCACCGGCAGCGCACCCATCGTGCTCGGCCCGGATACCACGATGACCGGGCGCGAGAACAGCGTCACCTACCCGCAGTTTCTCAAGCTCCCCGACGGCGACCTGCTTTATCTCTTCCGCGAGGTCACCTCCGGCAACGGCGACACCTTTCTCAACCGCTACGACACCGCCACCCGGACCTGGGACAACGTCCACCGCAGCGGCAGCACGCAGCTCCCTTTCATCAAGGGGACCGGCTGGACCCCGAACTACAATGCCTACCCGAACATGCCGCAACTCGGTGGCGATGGTGACGATTTGTTCCTGACCTGGTGTTGGCGCTACAACAGCGACTCCCCGGCCGGCGAAGCCGGCTATCAGACCAACAACAACTTCGCCTTCGGCCGCTCGAACGACGCCGGCTTGACGTGGCAGCGTCACGACGGCACGCCCTACGTCCTGCCCGTTTCCCGCAATGGCGAAAGCGGCAACCACGCCACCGCCGCGCAGCACATTGTCACCATCCCCGAAGGCTCCAGCCTGATCAACCAGGCCAGCATGTGCCTCGACCGCACGGGCAATCCCGTCATCGCTTCGTGGTGGGCTCCGGACGCCCCTGCCAACCATCGCCGCCAGTATATGGTCGCCTTCCGCCACGACAACGGCAGTTGGCAAATCCGACCGGTCTCAAACCGCACGCTCAACCCGACGACGACCAAGTATTCGGAATCCGCCGTCCGCGACCTCGGCCGCTCGATCGTGGTCAACGACGACTCCGACCGGGTGATCGTGGCCTATCGCGACGATGCCGGCGACAACGGGCTCACGATCTCCCACAGCCTGCCGAAAGCGCAGGACCCCGACCGCCTGGTGTGGATCGAGTTCGACCTCACCCGCGACAACCTGGGCAACTTCGAGCCGATCATTGACAACGAGCTGTGGGACCGCGACCGCCAGCTCCACTTCCTCTACCAGCAGTCGCAGGGCGAAGGCTATGTGCCACCGGCCAACACCGCCGACCGCATCTCCGTGCTGGAATGGGATGCCAACCACTATTTCTCCCACGCGCCGCAAGTCACCGTGGCAATGGCCGGCGGCCAGATCACCCTCACCTGTCCCTCCGAGCCGAGCTGGACCTACCGCTTGTGGAGCAGCATCGATCTCGACGATTGGCAGCCGGTGGAAACGCGCGGCGGCACCGGTGAAAACCTGGTCTTCACGCACCCTGCGGCCGAAGGCGGATCAAAGCGCTTCTGGCGGATCGAGTTTGTCGAAGGCGGCTTCTAATAGCCGTCGGATTTCATGACTTGGAAGCGCAATATGCAACGTCGTCAGCTTGACTTAATTGCACATTGCACCTCGATCATTTATTTCTAAATGTTTTATCCTGCGGACAGATAATTGGATTTATCGTGCGCACTCAAAAACCATTTGCAGTTGCACAATCGGGTGGGCGAAACGAAGCTACCTCATATCGGTCCCTGCCAACCTGTTTACCACCCCTCTCATGAAACTACATCGTCCCGTCCGGGTCCCCCGAATCCGGCGCTTTGTCGTATGCCGCTTGTTTGCCTCGCTCGGCGCGCTTGCCGTGACCTACCCGCCGACAAAGGCTTTCGCGGAGGATGTTCCAATCCCGCTGTCGGGCGAACTCCAGCAGTGGCACAAACTCACGTTCAACTTCGTCGGGCCCGCCACGGGGGAGACGGCGACGCCCAATCCCTTTACCGACTACCGGTTGAACGTCACCTTCACCCACACTGCCAGCGGCAAATCCTACCGTGTGCCCGGCTATTACGCAGCCGACGGCGACGCCGCGAACACCTCGGCAAGCACCGGCAATCTCTGGCGCGCCCACTTCGCCCCCGGCGAGTCCGGTGCCTGGACCTACAGCGTTTCCTTCCGCAGCGGCACGAACGTGGCGATGGACGACAGCCCGACGGCGGGCAGCTCCGCGGGATTCTTCGACGGCCAGACCGGAGGCTTCAACATCGATCCGAGCGAGAAGACCGGCCGCGATTTCCGGGGCAAGGGACGGCTCGAATACGTGGGCAAGCACCACTTGCGCTTCGCCGGTACCGGCAAGTATTTCATGAAGGCGGGCGTGGATTCACCGGAGAACCTGCTGTCCTACCAGGACTTCGACGGGGATTTCAAAACCGACGGTGAAGACGACCAGCGGGTGAAAACCTGGTCGCCCCACATCGCGGACTGGCAGCCCGGGGATCCGGTTTGGCAAGGGAACAAGGGCAAGGGCTTGATCGGCGCGATCAACTATCTCGCCTCGGAGGGCCTCAATGCCTTTTCGTTCCTCACCATGAATATCAATGGGGATGACAAGAACGTCTTTCCTTATCTGGACTACGGCGAGCGCCTGCGGATGGACGTCTCCCGTCTCGACCAGTGGGAGATCATCTTCGAGCACGGCACCCGGCAGGGAATGCACCTCCATTTCAAGACGCAGGAGACGGAGAACGAACTGCTGCTCGACGGCGGGAACACCGGTAACCAGCGCAAGCTTTACTACCGGGAGCTGATCGCGCGCTTCAGCCATAATCTGGCGCTGAACTGGAACCTCGGCGAGGAGATCAACAACGCATCCCTATCCCAGAAACAGGCATGGGCGCAGTATTTCTACGACAACGATCCCTACCGCCATCCCATCGTCATCCACAACGGCGCGAGCCACTTCGAAATGATGGGCGAGGCCTCGAAACTCACCGGCTTCTCGCTCCAGATGAACGAGCCGGATTTCTCCGACACCTTTTATCAGACCCGGCGCTACGTGAACCGCTCCTTCGACTACGGTAAACCCTGGGTGGTGGCCTGCGACGAGCCCGGCAACTCGAGCACCAGCCTGCAGCCCGACTACGAACCGGCCAACAGCCACATCGACGCCCGCAAAAACGCCTTGTGGGGCAACATCCTCGCCGGTGGAGCCGGCTGTGAATTTTATTTCGGCTACAATTTTCCGGATTCCGACCTGACCTGCGAGGACTTCCGCAGCCGCGACGCGTTCTTTGACTACTGCCGCTATGCGATCCAGTTCTTCGATGACAACGACGTGTCTTTCGAACGGATGACCAACCTGAGCGATCTGGTCAGCGGCTATGGCGACAATGCGAACCGCTGTTTGGCAAGGATCGGCGAAGCCTACCTGGTGCAACTCCACGGGGGTGGCACCCACACGCTCAACCTCACCGCCGCGAGCGGCACCTATTCGGTGAAATGGTTCAACCCGCGCACCGGCGGCGCGGTGATCGACGGCGGCACGCTGCAGGGCGGCGGCATCCGGAGCCTCGGCAGCCCGCCTAACAGCACCACCCAGGACTGGATCGTTCTCGTCAAATCCCTGGAAGGCGCGAGCGGCACCAACACCGCGCCGGTGGTCAGCGCGGGTCCCGACAAATCGGTCATTCTCGTCAACGCGTCGGTCCATGTGACCCTCAACGGAACGGTGACCGACGACGGCCTGCCCGACATCTTCTCGCTGACCCGGACCTGGTCCCAGGTCTCCGGTCCGGCTCCGGTTTCGTTCTCGAATCCAGCCACGGTGGCGACCACCGTCACCTTCACGATGGCGGGCACCTACACGCTCCGCCTTGCTGCGTCCGACAGCGATCTGGATACCTCGGACACCGTCACGGTCTTCATCAAGTTGCCGGATGTCGGCGGTGAACTGGTGGTCCCGCAGATTCAGGACGCCTTCACCGACGCCGGCAACAACGACAACGGCACCACCCTCCGCGTCGCGAACGGAACCCGCATCACCTACCTGCAGTTCGATCTCACCGTCCTCGTCTCCGCGCCCCAGGGGGCTACCCTCCGCTTGACCGAAGCCACTGGCGTTTCGCCCGGTCCCGTGACCCTCCGCTTGTTTGCGGCGAACTCGAACGATTGGACCGAAAGCGGCATCAACGGGACCAACGCGCCGACCAAGGGAAGCCAACTCGCCTCCTTCACCGGATCCGTCGCCGCGGGGCAGGTCGTCGAGTTCGACATCGGCACTCACCTGACAGGCACCGGGATCTACAGCCTGATCCTCGAAGCGGATGCCCGCCAGAACGAGGTGACCTTCGCTTCCGAGGAATCGACGGTGAATCTCGCACGGCCCTTGCTGGTCATCGACACCGCCGAGAACACGCCGCCCGCGTTCACCGGATTCACCGCCGCCACCCTGGTCAACCGGCCGCTGCTTCTCGCCTATGCCGAGATCCTGGCGCAGGCTTCCGACTCCGACAATGACCCTGTCACCGTCTCGCAAGTGGACGGCTCCACCGCCGAAGGTGGCGAGGTCGCGATGGGAGAAAGCGGCCTGACCTACACCCAGGCCATCGATTACGAGGGCGCGGACAGTTTCCAGCTCACCGTGCAAGACGGCCGAGGTGGATTCGCGACAGCCACCCTGTCTCTCCCCGTGGTGGCTTCCGCCGGCATCGCCGGGCGAAGCCCCGTGATCGGGATGCAGCCAGGACAAGCGGCGACGGTCCGCTTCACCGGGGTGCCCGCCTTGAGTTACGGCATCCAGCGCTCCGGCACCTTGCAGGATTGGCTCACCATCCGAACCCTGCGCGCGAACCCGGCGGGACTCATCGAGTTCACCGATCCCGACCCGCCGGCGGGGAAGATGTTCTATCGGGTAGAATTCCGGTGAGACGGGCGATCGGCGCGGAGAGGGTCGGGGCATCCATCCCATCAAACGCGGAGCCGCGCTGAAATTTGGAACTTGGCACTTCCCCCCTTGGCACTTCCTCCTCTCCCCGTGGCCTCCTTCGTCGTCTCCATCGCCGCGCTCCGGCGCAACACCGCCCTGCTCCGCGAAACCGCCGACGCCGCGGGCTGCAAGATCGTCCTCGCGCTGAAGGGCTTCTCCTGTTGGAAGGCCTTCCCCCATTTCCGCGATCACCTCGATGGCTGCTGCGCCTCCGGACTGTGGGAGGCCCTGCTCGCCCGCGACTATTTCGGCAAACACATCGTCACTTATTCGCCCGCCTATCAGGAGGAGGAAATCCGCCAGCTCTGCGGGTTCACCCACCACCTCGACTTCAACTCGCTGACCCAGTGGTTTCGCTTCCGCGAGATCGTGATGGCGCATCCGCGTTTCCAGAACGGCCAGCTCCACTGCGGCCTGCGGATCAATCCCGAGTGCTCCACCGGCTCCACTCCGCTCTACGACCCCTGCGTCGCCGGCTCGCGACTGGGCATCACCGCCGACCAGCTCGCCGGCGCCGATCTAACAGGCCTGTCCGGCCTCCACTTCCACACGCTGTGCGAGCAGGACTCCGACGACCTCGAGAAGACCCTCGCCGCGGTCGATGAAAAGTTCGGCCACCACCTCCGCTCGCCGCAGTTCACCTATCTCAACATGGGCGGCGGCCACTGGATCACCAAGCCCTTCTACGACCGCGAGCGGCTGATCCGCCTGGTCCGCGAGACCCGCACGAAATACGGCGTCGAAGTCTGGCTCGAGCCCGGCGAGGCGAATGCCATCCACACCGGCGTGCTCCGCGCCACGGTGCTCGATGTCTTCGAAAGCATGGGCCACCGCCACGCCATCCTCGACATCTCCGCCACCGCCCACATGCCGGACGTCCTCGAAATGCCCTACCGCCCGGACGTCTTCCTGGTGGAAAGTTCCAAGTCCGAAGTGCCTAGTGCCAAAGGCCCCTGCGTCACCCTCGAAGGCGAAACCTATGTTCCCGCCTCCGATCCGGCATCTTCCAATCAACCATCAACCATCGACAATCCTCAATCGTCAATTGGCTTCCGCCTCGGCGGCCCGACCTGCCTCGCCGGCGACATCACCGGCGACTTCGCCTTTCCCCGCCCGCTGGTGGTCGGCGACATCCTCGTCTTCGACGACATGGCCCACTACACCATGGTGAAGACGACGACCTTCAACGGCGTGCCTCATCCGTCAATCGTTCTCCAGCACGAAGACGGCCGCCTCGAAACCATCCGCGAATTCGGCTATGCGGACTTCCGCGACCGGCTGAGCTGAATCCTGCATCCAGTGATGACATTCGATATTCAGCGGTGACGGAATAGATAGTTTTAACGTTTCAATCCGCGCCCCTCATGCGAGGGGCGACCCGCGACGCTATCGCCCGCAATACCGCCTGCCGATGGACCGGAACGGACTCCCAGAGCCGCAGAAGGCCTATCTCACCGATCAGTTCGGCGACGAAGCCTGCGCCTTCGCCGAACGACACGAGGGTTCGCCGTGGTTCCTTT
>NEUO01000003.1 GCA_002304315.1 Verrucomicrobiia bacterium Tous-C4TDCM | reverse complement strand
ATCGACGGCCTGTTCGAAACCTACCTCACCGTGCTCGACCAGATGGATGCCTACCCCGCGGTCATCGCGAAAGAGAACGCCCATTACCTGCCCTTCCTGATGACCACCACGATCATGATGGAGGCCGTCAAAGCCGGCGTCGGCCGCGAGACCGCCCACCACGCCATCAAGGAGCACGCCGTCGCCACCGTGAACGACCTGCGCGCCGGCAAGACCACCGTGAACGACCTCGTCGACCGCCTCGCCAACGACGAGCGCATCCCGATGGATCGCGCCCAGCTCGCCGCCATCGTCGCACAAGGCGAAAGCAATGCCGGCGCCGCGATCTCCCAAGTCGCCGCCTTCGCGAAAGCCATCTCCGATCTGGAAGCCACCCATCCCCAAGCCGCCGCCTACGCGCCGGGATCGATCCTCTGATTCAGATTGCGGCACCGCCGCAAAGGTGGGGACGACGCGCCCTCGCTCGTCCGCGAAGCACCGGGTGGGCTGTTTCTCACCTTGCGGGTGAAACCGGCTGCCGGGAACCGCTCCGGTCGGCCGAGGGGGATCCGACCCTACCACTCGATCCCCACGCCTTCTTCCTGAATCAAAATCCGCTCGCTGATCCCCAGCCGATCGGCCTCGGTCAGCAACCGCTCGACCGGTTCCCCCAGCGGTTCGTTGCCGAGCGGGAAGGTGCCGTAATGCATCGGGATCATCACCTTGGCCCCGAGTTCCGCGAAGGCCCGCACCGCCTCCTCCGGATTGAGATGCACGTCCCTGCCACTCGGAGCCTCGTAGGCGCCGATCGGCATCAGCGCGACGTCGATGTTCCCGTAGCGTCGCCCGATTTCCGCGAAGCCGGCGAACCACGCGCTGTCGCCGCAGTGGAAGACGCTCTTGCCGCCGGATTCGACGAGGTACCCGCCATAGTCGCGATGGATGTCGTGCAAATAGCGCGCTCCCCAGTGGTGGCTCGGCGTGTGGACGACGTTGAGGTTGTTGAACTCGAAAGTGTCCCAGACCTTCATCTCGTGGACCGCCGGGAAGCCGAGCTTCTTCACCAGGCTGCCGCTGCCGCGCGGCACCACGATTCCGCCGCGCGCCTGCAGCACCTTGAGGCTCGGCTTGTGCAGGTGGTCGAAATGCGCGTGGCTGACCAGCACCAGATCGAGTTCCGGGATCGCCTTCAGCGGCAGCCCGGGCTCGCGCAGTCGCTTCACGAAGCCGTGCCAGCGTGCCCAGTTCGGATCAACGATCACCGAGTGCTCCGCGAACTGCAGCAGGAACGAAGCATGGCCGATCCAGGTCGCCCGCACGCAGCCGCTGTCCGGCACCGTCAGCACCGGTTCCTGCGCCTGGCCGCCGCGCTTGGAAAACATGCCGGGCACGATCCGGTGCCGGAAGAACTTGTAGTTCCGCCCCGGCCAGCCTTTCTGCGGCAGAAGGCCCGAGTAGCGGGCCGCCACTGGACCGGCTTGGGGATCATCGTCGTTCGACATCGGCGGGCGAAGCTAACCTGCTTTCCGGATCACGCGACCGCTTCTTCGTAGGCCTGCGAAATTCGTTCCGCCCACGATTTCGCCCGCTCGCCGTAACTCGCGCCGTCATCGGCGTAGAGGATGCCGCGGGAAACGTTGATCACGTCCGGCGCGGACCGTCCGGCGGCCGCCAACGCGGCCAGGTCGCCGCCCTGCGCGCCGAGCCCGGGAACCAGCAAGGGCGCGTCCGGGATCTTCGCCAGCACCCCGGCGGCGTTGGTCAGGCCGACCACGTAGCCGACATCGGTTGGCAGCCCCTTCGCCCGTTCGCCGAGCGCGGTGACCAGTTCGAAGACCTGGCGTCCATCGGCCAGCACTTGCCTTTGAAAGTCGGCCGAGCCCGCGTTCGAGGTCACCGCCAGCAGGTAGATCCCCTTTCCTTCCCAGCCCAGGAAGGGCTCGATGGAATCGTAGCCGAGGAAAGGATTGAGCGTCACCGCGTCGACCTTCCAATGGGCGAAATAACTATGTGCGTAGTACTTCTGCGTCTCACCGATGTCGCTGCGTTTCGCGTCGAGAATGACCGGCACTTCCGGCGGCATCTCCCCGAGCATCGTTTCGAGGATCTCGATCCCGCGCAGCCCCATCGCCTCGAAGTAGGCCATGTTCGGCTTGAAGGCGGCGGCGTGTTCCCAGGTCTCGTCGACCACCCGTTTCAGGAAATCCGGCACCGCTTCGATCCCGCCGTCTCCCGGCCGTGGATCGAGCCCGACGCAGAGCCGGGAGCCGGTGCTTTCGATCCTCGCCTTCAGTCGTTCGCTGTATCGCATGGCCGGGTTCTAGCAGCCGCGGGAGCCGGGGCAATCCCAAGGATGGAGCTCAGGCGGCGACCGATTTGGAAAAGAGGCGATCCGGATAGTCGGCCATGGGCAATCCCGTCACCTCGGACAGCCTTTCAGCCGCCCCTTTTGCAGCCTGACAAGTCGCCAGCCGGTTGACCTGAAAGTAGCGGATCCAGACAAAACCACCCGACTTGCGGACCATTGCGACCCACTCGGTTTCCGGCCCTTTCCGGTTCGGACATCGGCGGCGGGTTACGGCTTCGAACGCGTCCAAATCGTCCTTCTTCGTCCAAACTGGAATCAAGCCCAGCAATCTCCATTGCCTTACCAGCCGGCGGCACTCCGGCTCCACCCGCGCCGTGCCTTCAATCATCCCCAACAAGGGAGCGGTCATGAACCACCAGGCGACTCCCCGCTCCATCCTGCCCTCCGGCCCAAACCAGAAGAACGCGAGACCGATCAACACGGGAAGAGCCAACATCCCGTAACGGATCCTCCTCTCCGGATGCCACGAGAAATCCGTCGAACTCATGATCCACCCGGCAGCTGCATCTTTGTCCCGCCGAAGACGTGGCCTTTCTGCTTCCGTCCGAGCCAGAACAGCAGCAGGATCGCCGCCCAATAGCCGCCGAATTCCCAGAACTTCATCGTGTAATCCATCGGCGTACCATCCGGATTCCCGGTGCAGCCGCAGGAAATGTTCAGGTTGTTCACCCAAGCATGGCGCACCCCGAACGCGAAGGCTCCGACCAAGCCCGCGAGCACCAGCAAGGCCCCTCGTTTCCAAATCCCGAGCACCAGGCAAATACCGACAATCATTTCAACCCACGGCACGGTGTAGGCCACCACGGCATCCAGCGGCGGATTCACCAGCTTGTAGTTCCCAACCGCCCGGGTGAAATTGTCCAATCCGGTGCTGAAGACCTTCATCCAGCCGCTCCATGCGAAAAACCCGCCGAGGGCCAGCCGCAAGGCCAGCTCGATCCAGTAGAGGGCTTCGTTGCTTTTCCGGATTGGCACGTCGCTTGATTAACCCAAATTGACCATTTCGCCAAGCTTCATGCTGAAGACCTCGACACCTTGCGGAACGCCATAGGGAATTCCCGCGGGTCGGGGGGTGAAGAAATGAGGAGATTGGGGATTTGCCGGGGAGGATGGGTTTGATAGCTTGCCGCCATGAACGAGATCGCCGAATTGGCAAAGGCAATCAGCGCCGACAAGATCGAACGGGCGAAGGCCGCATCCACCGAGGAGAAGCTCCTCGATGGCCCGCGCCTCTTCTCACAGGCCTGCGAGGCGATGCGCGCCGGTTTGCGGGTCCTGCGACCGGGGATTGGCGACGATGAGATCGAAGCCGCCATTTGGAAACGGAACTACACCCGATGAAGACCGGTGAGGAAGCCGTTTATCTGCTTATCGACCGGATGAACGAGATTGGAGTCGATTACATGATCGTCGGCTCGTTCTCTTCCAATGCCTACGGCCTGGCCCGGGCAACCAAGGATGCCGATTTCGTCATCCAGACGACCGAAGAGAAACGTCGTGCTCTCATGCAGTCGCTCCCATCCGATTTCATCGTCGACGATCAGATCACCTTTGAGACCGTGACGGGACATCTCAGGCAAATCCTCAAACTACCGAAGATTCCTTATATGATCGAACTTTTCGATCTGAGTGACGAACCCTTCGATCAGAAGCGCTTTTCACGCCGCAAGGAGACCGTGTTCGGCGGCAGGAAGGCCTGGCTTCCCGCACCGGAGGACGTCGTGATCCAGAAGCTCCGCTGGGCCAGCCTTGCGAAACGTCCGCAGGATCTGATCGACGCATCCAACGTCATCCGGATCAGCGGTGAATTCCTCGACTGGCCCTACATCGGGAAATGGTGTGCCGAGCTGGATATCCTGGCCGCTTTGGCCGAGGCTCGGAAGATTGCGGAGGGGTGAGTCACAGCGCCCGACGAATTTCGGGATGGATCTCTCCGTCTTGTCATCATTCCCTTCGATAGCCTTGAAAAGAATCGTCACCATCGCCGTCCTGGTCGTTGCCCTGGGCATCGCGGGCTTGATCGCGTCTCGCCAGGATGACGGGGACCAATCTCCCGAAGATCCGACGCTTGGGACCGCACTCTCCAAGCTCGCCGCCAAGACCGGGCGGATCGATGAAGAGCACGACTCGGCGCGCTTCGAGTCGCTGGACGACGGAATGAAGAAGATCGCCGAGGAATTGGAAGCGGCGGCGATCAAGTGGCATCGCGCAAGATCCTTGCATGAAAGTGTTCACAAGGGCTGGAACGATTGGGACGACTACTCGACGGCACGGATCTTGGAATTGGATACCCGTCAAATCCGGCAACTCGGAGAGTGGGTGACGGGTAAAGGCAGGAACTCCGATTCAGAACTCAACGACTACTGCCAGGCGATTATCAAGATCTGGTCTTCCCGCGAGCCAGATGTCGTCCGGGCAAACCTTTTGGAAATCGCGGAAACGGAAGGCCTTGTTGGCAAGGAAGTGAACACTTGGCGGAACCTGCCTCTCGAAGAACTATCTGACTATTTCCATTTCTGCCGGGTGGGCCATGCGATGTACGATCCGAGAGGCGCCTGGGAGACCTTCCTTCAAGACGACGCCGACCCCCGGATGAAGTATCTTGTCGACGCGGGAACAACCCTTCCCGAGCTGTTCCGGGAATATTCAAGCCGGGCTCCGGAGGAGGCGTGGAAGCTGACCCTGACGACGACGAATGAGGACTTTCGACGCCGGATGATCGAAGGCTTCGCCGACGGGGCTCCAGCCGGTCAGGACTGGAATGCACGGAGCCGTGAATTCGCCGACTCGCTGGCGGATCACGGGATCGAACCGTCGCAATGGGACTCCCGGTCGATCGCCGAACGCTGGCCCATGGAAGATCCCGCCGCCGCTTTGGACTGGTATGCCCGGTCCACCCCGCCCGACGCGCTGGAGCGGGCCATCCGTTCCACGCACCGCGTCGAGGGAGCCGACCCTTTTGCCGAGGTGACAGTCGGAGACCTGCCAGATCTGAATCCAGAGCAGGCAGCCGAATTGTTGAAGATCGACCTCCTCATCGGCATGTATCATTCGCACAAAGACCGCATGACCGAAGTGATCTCCGCCCTCGATCGCCTCGCCACTCACGACCGTGATCCAATCGCCGCGCGTGCCCTTGGCGGACTGATCGGAGATTCGCTTGATCCCATGGACGCACCCCTGCTTGAGGTGATTCCGAAGTTTCCGAAGCAGCAAGTCCGCAACGAGTTGTTTCTCCAGGCGGTTGAAGCGATTCCAACACGGACCGGTGATCCTTCTCTGTCCTCCTCCGACTCCCTCGAAGGCCCGAACCTCACCCTCGAAGCCGTCCGCGAACTCGCCGGACAACTCGACTTCACCCCAGAGATCCGAGCAAAGGCCGAAGAAGCCTTCCGCGAGGTCGAAGCCGCCGAATTGAAGGCCTTGGCAGAGCAGGAACGGCTCCGCCGCTCCAAGCGCGACGCCGCGGAAGACGACCCGTTCTCTGCCCGCTGAACTTGCTTCCATCTCCTCAACCGAGTCTGTGTTCCGATAACCCGAAGTCACCGCCTTCCAATATCCGAAAGGGACTGCGTCCCACAGCCCGGGGTTGCGAGGAACGAGCTACCCCGGGTCGCCGCATCCGGATTTCCTACGCCGAAGGTGTTGTGGAGGAACGGTCCCCGCGGGAATCGCGGCACCACCCCGTCCACAACCTCTTCGAGGTAGCCATCCTCTGCCGGGTAGACCCCGGGTAGCGCGTTCCTCGCAACCCCGGGCTTCGGGATGGAGTCCCGTTGGGACATCGACCACCGTTCCGGATCCGAAGCTCCGGGTTCAACAATCAACAATCAACAATCGTCAATCACCTCCCCTCCCGCAAACCTTGCGATCCCCCACCCGATCCTCTTCACTTCCCCGCATGACCGGCCCCGTCGAACTTCTCCAGCAGCTCGTCCGCATTCCTTCGGTCAATCCCGACAACCCCGCCGGGACCGAAAAGACGTGCGAGGCCGCCATCGCGACCTTTCTCCAGGGCTGGATCGAGGCGATCGACGGCGATGTCACGTTGGAGGAAATCAAACCGGGCCGGCCGAACCTGATCGCCCGCTTCGCCCCGCGCGACGGCCGGCCGCGGATCCTGCTCGGGCCTCACCTCGACACCGTCGGCGTCGGCGGCATGACCATCGATCCCTTCGGCGCGGTCCTCGGCGACGGCCGGGTGTGGGGCCGCGGGACCTGCGACACCAAGGGCTCGATGGCCGCGATGCTGTGGGGCCTCAAGGAAACCGCCGCGATCCACGCCAGCCTCGACGTCGCCGTCGATTTCGTCGCGTTCATGGGCGAGGAATCCGGCCAGTGGGGCTCGAAGGATTTCGCCAAGCACCACGGCCACGAATACGCCTTCGCCATCGTCGGCGAGCCGACCTCGCTCGACATCGTCCACACCACCAAGGGCTCGCTGTGGGCGACCCTGCGCGCCACCGGCAAGGCGGGGCATTCCTCGATGCCGGAAAAGGGCGACAACGCAGCGATGAAGCTGGCCCGCGCGCTCGACGTGCTGGAGCGCGAACTTTCGGCGACCCTGGCCACCTACGCCCATCCGGTGCTCGGCCGCTCGACGATCAATGTCGGCGTCCTGCGCGCCGGCTCCCGGGCGAACATCATCCCCGACCTGGCCGAGGCGGAGATCGACATCCGCATCACCCCCGCCCTGCGCGATGCCGGCGGGGCGCTGGACTTGTTAGAAAAAACGATCGCCCGGCTGGCCCTGCCTTTGGAAATCGTCCGCCCCCACGAAAACCCACCGATGGAAACCCCATCGACCAACCCGTGGATCGACCGGATCCGTGAAGTGCGGCCGGCCTCGGAGCCGGTCGGCGCGCCGTGGTTCTCAGACGCCGCCCACCTCTCCGCCGCCGGCCTGCCGTCGGTCTGCATGGGACCCGGCTCGATCGATCAGGCGCATACTGCGGACGAATTCATCGAGATCGACGCGCTGGAAGAAGGCGCGGCGTTTTTCGAGCGGTTCATCCGTTCGCTGGCGTGAGTGATAAGGGCTGAAACATCGGCGCTTGCCCGGACGTTTCAGCAGCCGTCTGCTCCGTCGGCCGCCTCTCACCAGCATCCCGCCCGTCTCCAATGAAGTTGAATTCCTTCGTCTCCAGCATCCTCGCCACGGCCTTGATCGCCGCCGCCGGAGGAGAGGAAATCACTCCCGCCCAGCACGAATTCTTCGAGTCGAAAATCCGCCCCGTGCTGGCGGAGAATTGCTACTCCTGCCACAACAGCGTCGACAAGAAAAAGGGCGACCTCGCGCTCGACCATCGCGCCGCCCTGCTGGAGTCCAGGGTGATCGTCCCCGGCGACCCGGCGAGCAGTCCCCTCATCCTCGCGGTGCGCCACGCGGAGGACTACGAGCCGATGCCGTCGAAAGCGCCGAAACTGTCGAACCTCAGCATCCGGCATCTGGAGGAGTGGATCGCCATGGGGGCTCCGGATCCGCGGCTCAAGCCACCCACCCAAGGGGAGCTCGAAGCTCAAACCGATTGGGAATCCGTCCGCGACCGCCGCGCGGAATGGTGGTCCTTCCAGCCGCTGGTGAAAACCGCGCCGCCACCGGCCGCCGACCCGGATTGGGACGGCGGCGCGATTGACCGCTTCATCTTCGCCGGGCTGGCGGCGGACGGCCTGCAGGCCGCGCCGGAGGCGGATCCCGCCACCCTGGTGCGGCGTCTCCATCTTATCCTGACCGGCCTGCCGCCCCGACCGGAAGTGGTCGAAGCTTTCGTCGCCAACCCGACCGGCGAGGCTTACGCGGCGCTCGTCGACGGACTCATGGCCTCGCCCCGCTACGGCGAACGCTGGGCCCGCCACTGGATGGATTGGTACCGCTACGCCGAGTCGCACGGCAGCGAGGGCGACCCGGCCATCCCCCACGCCCCACAATACCGTGACTACCTGATCCGCGCCATCAATGCCGACGTCCCCTACGACCGGCTGATCCGCGAACACCTCGCCGGCGATCTTTTGGACAACCCACGGATCAACGCCGGTCTCGGCATCAACGAATCCGCCATCGGTCCCGCCCACCTGCGCCTCGTCCCGCACGGCTTCGGCGTGACCGATGCCTACGACGAGCAGGTCACCTTCACCGACAACCAGATCGACGTGGTGTCGAAGGCGATGCTCGGCCTCACCGTATCCTGCGCCCGTTGCCACAACCACAAGTTCGATCCGGTCAGCCAGGAGGATTACTACAAGTTCTACGGCATCATGGTGAGCAGCCGGCCGGCGGTCGTGAACGTGGACTCGCCCGAGTTGCAAGATCTGCACCGCGCCGCGATCGGGAAGCTCAAGCAGGAGATTCGCGGAGCCTTCGGCCGCCATTGGCTCGGCGAGGTCGACGCCGCGATCGCGATGCTGGAGAAGGCGGATCCCGCCAACCTCGACGACAAGCACCCGCTGGGTGCGTGGGCGAAGCTCCGGGACCTCGCGCCCGCCGACTTCCAGCGGCACTTGCAGGCGATGCGGGACTCCTCCCGGCAGATCCACGAACACAACGAGAAGGCGAAGAAAAACGCCACCTTCTACGCCGACCTGCGCGATCAGGCGACTTACGACCGCTGGTTCCGGAATGGCAACGGCCTCGGGGCCGAGGTCAGCCCGGCAGGCTCGTTCGCGCTCGCGGGCGAAGGCGCGAACACCTTCACCGGGATCTACCCGGCCGGCATTTACTCCCACCTCACCTCGGACAAGCACGGTGCCACCTTGAACTCGCTCTTCCACCGTGCGGCCGGCAAGGGGGCCTCGCTCAGGGCCTTCGGATCCGGTGCCCTCGCGCGCTTCACGGTGCGCAGCTACCCGCTGGTTCACGGCGGGCTGCACCCGGCATCGAACCTGCGGCCCGATCCGTCGTGGGTCGGCTTCAACAAGTATGAGTATTGGAACGGCGAAACCGGTTACTTCCAAGTCACCACCGCCGCCGACAGCACCGCCAACCCGGGTGCCGGACGCTCCTGGTTCGGCCTGCTCGAGGCCTACGCCGGAAACGACGGGATGCGCGAACCCGGTTCGTCCATCCTGCTGTCGGCGGACTCCGGATCCATCACCGACCGCGACTCCCTGCTCCTCTGCTACCGGGATTCGCTCCGTGCCGCGATCTCCGCCTGGCTGGAGGGAACCATGACCGATCCCCAGGCCCGGCTTCTCGACGCCTTCGTGGGCCGTGGCTTCCTGGCGAACGCCGTCGCCCCGCTGCCCGCGGATTTGAAATCCCTGGTGGACAATTACCGGAAACTCGAAGGGGAAATCCGGATCCCCGCGCGCGCTCCCGGCGTGATGGAGGGGGAACCCTGGGACCAGCCGCTGCTGGTGCGCGGCGACCCCAAAAAGGAAGCGGATCCGGTCGCGCGCGGCTTCCTCGGGATCTTCCGCGGCGATCCCTATCCGAAAACCGGAAGCGGCCGCCTCGAGTTGGCCGAAGATATCCTGGGCGACCACAATCCACTCGCCCCGCGCGTCATCGTCAACCGCCTGTGGCACCACACCTTCGGGCGCGGTCTCGTCGCCTCGGCGGACAACTTCGGCCGGCTCGGCAACGAACCCACCCACCCGCAACTCCTCGATCATCTGGCCGCCGGCCTGCGCGAGGACGGCTGGTCGATGAAGCGCCTCGTCCGCGGCTTCGTCATGAGCCGCGCCTTCCGCTCGGCCGGTTCCGCCCCGGCGGCCAATGCCGGCAAGGACCCCGAAAACCTCCGGCTCGCCTACTTCACCCCGCGCCGCCTGGACGCCGAGGCCATCCTCGACACCCTCCGCTTCGTCGCCGCCAACGACACCCCGGAACGCGCCGTCTTCGAGCCGGTCGAACGCAACAACCTCGACCCCTTCCTCACCACCTTCAATTTCCCGCTCCCGACCTCCACCGTCGGCGTCCGGAATTCGACCAACGTGCCCGCCCAGGCGCTCGCCCTGATGAACGGGCGGACCGCCACCGAGGCGGCCGGGACCTGGGCCCGCCGCGTCCGGGAAGACCGGCAGCTCGCCACCGACGAGGCCAGGATCGACGCTCTCTTCATGCAGGCCTACGCCCGCCACCCGACGCCCGGGGAAGTCGCCGGTTGCCTCGACTTCATCAACGCCAAGCCTGACGACGGCCCCGCCGGCCAGCCCGGCGCCGCCCGTGGCGATCCCTATTTCCGGCTCGCCCATGTGATCCTGAACTCCAAGGAACTGATCTATGTCCATTGACCGCCACAGCCGCCGCGATTTCCTGAAGCTGAGTTCCCGCGGCATCAGCTGCTGGGCACTCTCGGGCTTGCTCAACTCCGCCGCCGGGGCTGCCTCCACGCCGCTGCTCCACCACAAGCCCAGGGCGAAATCGGTCATCTTCCTCTACATGTCCGGAGGCGTTTCGCACGTCGACTCGTTCGACCCGAAACCGCTGCTCAGGCAACGCCACGGACAAGCGATGCCCGGCACACTCGAACGCACGCAGTTCGACAACGTCGGGAACATCATGGCATCTCCCTGGGAGACCGGAAGATACGGCAAGTCCGGCATCGAGATGACCAACATGTTCCCGCAGATCGCGGCACGCGCCGACGACCTCGCGATCATCCGCTCGATGACCGCGAAGTTCAGCGAGCACGCCCAGGGGAACTTCTTCATGCACACCGGCTTCCCGTTCCTCGGCTATCCGAGCGCCGGCGCCTGGATCAATCACGGGTGCGGCACCGCCAATCCGAATCTCCCGGGATACATCGTGCTCCGCTCCAAAAAGGCCTCGATTCCCCACGGCGGTGTCAGCATCTTCGGCAACGCCTTCCTCCCGGCGACGACCCAGGGCTCGATCTTCAACATCTCCGACGACCAAGCCGTGCCCGACGTCACGCCGGCCATGGTCAAAGCCGAGCAGCGCCGCGCCCTGGACCTGATCGGCAAGCTGGACCGTGGTTTCGCCGACCGCGTCGCCGCCAAGGAAGCCGTGCTCGCCTCGGTCGCCAATGCCGAAACCGCCTTCCTGATGCAGGAGGCGGTCCCGGAACTCACCGACATTTCCTCCGAGTCGGCGGCCACCCGCAGGAACTACGGAATCGACAGCCCCAACGAGCATCAGGCGGAATACGGCCGCCAATGCCTGATGGCGCGTCGCCTCGTCGAACGCGGCGTGCGCTTCGTCGAACTGTCCTGCTGCAACCAGGGCATCGGCGGCGGCAACGGCGGCAACCCGTGGGACCAGCACGGCGATCTTCACAAGGGCCACGGTGCGATGGCCGAGCAAGTGGACGGACCGATCGCCGCCCTCATCGCGGATCTCAAGGAGCGCGGGCTGCTCGATGAAACCCTGCTGGTCTTCACCGGGGAATTCGGCCGCACCCCGTTCTCGCAGGGCTCCAACGGCAGGGACCACAACCCCTACGGCTTCAGCGCGTGGCTCGCCGGCGGCGGCATCAAGGGCGGGGTCACCCACGGCGGCACCGACGAGTTCGGATACCGGGCCGTCAGCGACGTCGCCACGGTTTACGATCTCTGGGCCACCGTCCTGCATATGCTGGGCATCGACCACGAGCGGCTCACCTTCCGCTGGAGCGGCCGCGACCTCCGCCTCACCGACGTCCACGGGAGCGTGTGGAAAGACCTGATCGCCTGACCGGCAGGGGCCGCCACCCGCCAACCTGCCAACCCTGAGAATCCGGATGAATCCCGCGCCAGCAAGCGGCCTCGTCACGCTCCTCGCCTGCACCCTGCCATGGCTTGCGCCCCGCGCCGCGGCGGCGGAGACGGATCCCGCCCGCCCGAACATCATTTTCATTCTCGCCGACGGCAAATACATGCCTGATCTCATCCATGATTTCCTCGTGGATTTCATCGGCCGCCACAAGGAGGAGCCGTTCTTCGTGTATTACCCGATGATCCATATCCACATCCCGATCCAGCGCACGCCGGACAGCGCGCCGGATGCGACCGACGATCAACTCTACGCCGACAATGTCGCCTACATGGACAAACTCGTCGGCAAGCTGGTGGAGGAACTGGACCGGCTCAAGCTGCGCGGGAAGACCCTGGTCGTCTTCGCCGGTGACAACGGCAGCATCCGCCCGCCCGCCTACACCCCGGTGAAAGGCCGGCAGCTCTCCGGCAACAAGGCATCGATGCGGGAGGGTGGCAGCCGCGTCCCGATGATCGCCAACTGGCCCGGCACCACCCCGGCCGGCGCCATCAGCCACGACCTGACCGATTTCTCCGATTTCCTCACCACCTTCGCGGAACTCGCTGGAGCCAAGCTTCCGGACGGCGTGGAACTCGACGGACGAAGCATCGCCGCGCGGATCAAGGGCGGGAAAGGCACGCCGCGCGAGTGGGTCTATGTCGAACTGACGGGCAAGTCGTTCGTCCGCGACGCCCGCTGGAAGCTGGGCAACGACGGCGGCTTCTTCGACCTGAAGGACGCGCCCTTCGAGGAACTCCCGGTCGCCGGGGACACCACCGACACGGCCGCGCTCGCGGCCCGGAAGAAATTGCAGGCGGTGCTTGATACCCACAAGGCAGCGCCATGGGATGGCACCGCAAGACCTCCCGGAAAGCCCGCGGCCAAAGGTCCGGCCACGCCGGGGAATCCGAAACCGACCAAACCATGAAGCAAGCACTCGCACTCCCCGCCGCGCTGCTGCTCGCGGCGCTATCCGCTGAAGCGGCGGAGAAACCCAACATCATCCTGATCTACGCCGATGATCTCGGCTACGGCGATGTCGGCTGTTATGGCGCCACCGCGGTCAAGACACCCCATGTGGACCGTCTGGCCACGGAGGGACTGCGCCTGACCGGCGGCTACTCCGCTGCCGCCACCTGCACCCCTTCCCGCTACGCCCTGATGACCGGCGAGTACGCTTTCCGCAAGAAAGGCACCGGCATCCTGCCGGGCGACGCCGCGATGATCCTCCCGACCGGCCGCGCCACCTTGCCGTCCATCCTCCGGAAAGCGGGTTACGCCACCGGCATCGTCGGGAAATGGCACCTCGGCCTTGGCGCCGGCGGCGCGTTGATCGACTGGAACGGCGAGATCAAGCCCGGCCCGCGCGAAGCCGGCTTCGCGGAGTCCTTCATCATGGCCGCCACCGGCGACCGCACCCCCTGTGTCTACATCGATGGCGGGAAGATCGCCGGGCTCAGCCCGTCCGATCCCATCGCGGTGAGTTATGGCAAACCTTTTCCCGGCGAGCCGACCGGCGTGAGCGAGCGCGACCGGCTCAAGATGGATTGGAGCCACGGCCACAACAACGCCGTGGTCAATGGCATCGGCCGCATCGGCTTCTCGCGGGGCGGCAAGTCCGCGCTGTGGAAGGACGAGGACATGGCCGACACCTTCACCCGCAAAGGCGTCGGGTTCATCGAACGCCACCGGGAGCACCCCTTCTTCCTCTATTTCGCCACCCACGACATCCACGTCCCGCGGGTCCCCCACGCCCGCTTCGTCGGAACGACCACGATGGGTCCGCGCGGTGACGCGATCGTCCAGTTCGACGCCTGCGTCGGCGAGTTGCTCGCCACCCTGGATCGCTTGGAATTGGCCGCCAACACGCTGGTCATCCTCACCAGCGACAACGGCCCGGTGCTCGACGACGGCTACAAGGATGACGCGGTCCGGAAACTCGGCGGCCACCGGCCCGCCGGTCCACTGCGCGGCGGCAAGTCCTCGATTTGGGAAGGCGGCACCCGGGTGCCCTTCGTGGTCCGTTGGCCCGCCCGCGTCAAACCCGGCGTCAGCGATGCCATCGTGAGCCAGGTGGATCTCTGCTCCACCCTCGCCGCGCTCTGCGGCCAGACGCTCGCCCCGGACGACGCACCCGACAGCATCAACGTGCTGCCCGCCCTGCTCGGCGACTCGCCCGAAGGCCGCGAACATGTGCTGGAACATGCCGGCAAGGTTGCGATCCGCAAGGGACCGTGGAAATTCATCCCCGGCGCGGAAAAAGGTGGCAAGCCTGCCAGCACCAAGCCTGCGGAAAAAGGTGGCGACGCGCTCTACGACCTCTCCAAGGACGCGGCGGAAACCACCAACCTCGCCGGCCAACATCCGGAAGTGGCGGAACAACTTTCCAAGGAACTCGAACACCTGCGCGAGCGCGGCCGGAGCAGGGACTAACCCTCGCGGCACAGCGGCAGGCAGGCAACCCCGATCCCACGAATTGAACCCATGAACCCATCGCGCCGTCCCCTCCCGTCCCTGCGGGGCCTGCCGTTCCGCGCCATGTTGGCAACGGTGGCCACCCTTGCCGCCGGATCGCCCGCCGCCGCCGCGCCGGTGCTGAAGGAGGAGTCGTTCCAGCACCACATCGGCAAGTTCAACGCCGAGGACAACGAACTCTACAAGAACGCCGTGCCGAATGCCCGGGCCTGGGAGTTCCTCGCGGCGAACATCCCGCGGTTCCAATGCCCGGACGAGGATTTGGAGCGGACCTACTATTTCCGCTGGTGGACCTACCGCAAGCACCTCAGCGAGACCCCGGACGGCTGGGTGATCACCGAGTTTTTGCCGAAAGTGCCATGGTCCGGCAAGCACAACACGATCTCCTGCCCGGCCGGCCATCATTTCTACGAAGGCCGCTGGCTGGCCGACACCACCTATCTCGATGACTATGCCGCCTTCTGGTTCCGCAAGGGCGGCAACCCCCGCCTTTACAGCTTCTGGGCCGCCGACGCGATCCACGCCTACTATCTGGCCAGCGGGAAAAAAGACCTCGCCACCGGCCTGCTGGACGACCTGGTCGGCAATTACAAGGGCTGGGAGGAAAGCCGCCTTGCTCCCGACGGATTGTTCTGGCAGATCGACGACCGCGACGGGATGGAGGTCTCGATCGGCAAGAGCGGCAAGCGCGCGACGATCAACAGCTACATGTTCGGCGACGCCACCGCCATCGCCAGGATCGCCACCCTGGCCGGGCGCGAGGACCTTGCCGCCGAGTATCGCGGCAAGGCCGGGCGGCTCAAGCAACTCGTCGAGACCAGGCTGTGGGACCCCGAGGCGAAATTCTTCAAAACTCTCCGGCGCAGCGCCAGCGAGCTGGTCACGCCGAAGAACTCGCGCGACGGCTCGGTTCCAAAATTGCATTGGATGGATCCGGACCACCGCGGGACCTTGGAATGGGTGCAATACACTTTCGACACCCCGAGGTCCTTTGATTCGGCGGAGGTATACTGGGCGGAAGGCGGCCCGGCACTCGCCGCGCCGGCCTCCTGGCGCCTGCTGGCCCGCAGGGACGGGGAATGGGTGCCGGTCAGGCACCGCGGCGGCTATCCCGTGGCCTTGGACACCTTCGCCAAGGTGTCCTTCGATCCGGTCGAAACCGACGCCATCCGCCTGGAGGTGCGGTCGGCCAAGGACAAGTCCGGCGGCATCCTCGAGTGGCGCGCGCTGGGCGGCGGGAAAAACCACGCGCCCGATGGCAAGATCAGCAAGTCCTTCGAAATCCGGATGGGACGCAACAACATCGTCGGAAGCCTCAACGACGGAGAGGGTGCCAGCCAGGAAGCCGGCCTGGTCGGTGTCCGCGAGCTGCACGGCTTCACCCCCTGGTATTTCAACCTGCCCGGGCCGGGCAAGGGCTACGAGGTCGCCTGGAAGCAGTTGCTCGACCCGAAAGGTTTCCTCGCCCCCTTCGGACCGACCACCGCCGAGCAACGCCACCCGGACTTCAAGGTCTCTTACGAAGGCCACCGCTGCCAATGGAACGGGCCGGGCTGGCCCTTCGCCACCGCCATGACCTTGACCGCGATGGCCAACACCTTGAACAACTACCCGCAGGAAGCCGTCAGCAAGGACGACTATCTCAAGACCCTGACAACCTACGCGCGGTCGCATCGCCGGAAACTCGCCGACGGCCGGGAAGTGTCATGGATCGACGAGAACCTGAACCCCTTCACCGGGGAGTGGATCGCGCGGAAGCGCTGCGAGGAACACAACGCGGAAATGCTCGCGAAGGGGCGGCCCGACCAGGTCCTGCTCGAGCGTGGCAAGGACTACAACCATTCCAGCTTCTGCGACCTCGTCATCACCGGCCTGGTCGGCCTCCGTCCGCGCGCGGACGACGTCGTCGAGGTCCATTCGCTCGTCCCCGACGGCAAGTGGGACTGGTTCTGCCTCGACAAGCTCCCCTATCACGGGCGGACCCTCACGATTCTCTGGGACAAGACCGGCGGGAAATACGGCAGGGGCAAGGGCCTGCGGGTCTTCGCCGATGGCGCGGAGATCGCCCGTTCCGAAACTCTCACCCACGTGACCGCTCCGCTCCCGGAATAACCGATCCACCAACACCCTATGAACATCAATGCGAATACCCGCTCGCTCGTGCTGGCCGCCATCGCGCCACTTTCGATGGCCAACGCGAAATTGGAACTGCCCCGCGTGTTCGGCGACGACATGGTGGTGCAACGCGACAAGCCGGCGCGCGTCTGGGGCTGGGGCGACAAGGGCGATTCCATCACCGTCGAGTTCGCCGGCCAAAGCAAGAATACCACGGTCGGCGACGACGGGAAATGGCAGCTCGCGCTGGAATCCATGCCGGCCAATGCCACGCCCCGGGTGCTGCAGGTGAAAGGCGGAAAGGATTCCCTGGCGTTCAAGAACGTGCTGGTCGGCGACGTGTGGCTTTGCAGCGGGCAGAGCAACATGGAGTCGGCCGCCGGCGGAATCGTCAACTCGGATCTGGACATGCCCCTGTCCAACATCCCGGCGATCCGCTGCCTGACGATCCCCCTGCGCTCGAGCCCCGTCCCGCTCGACAACTTCCCGACCGAGGAACGCAATCCGTTCTACGAGGAACTCAAGGGCGTGTGGCGGGTCAGCTCGCCGGATGCCGCGAAGGATTTTCCGGCGGTGGGCTATCATTTCGCGCGGATTGTCAACGCGATCACCGGAGTTCCGATCGGCCTGATCGACAACTCGTGGGGCGGCAGCGTGGTCGAGACCTGGGTTTCCCCGGAAGCGCTCGCGCAGATCCCCGAGGCCCTGCCCCTGATCAAGGCCTTCGATGCCGAAGCGGCCGCCTACGACCACCCGGCCGAACTCGCCCGCAAGATGGGCGGCTGGAAGCAGC
This sequence comes from Verrucomicrobiia bacterium Tous-C4TDCM, assembly GCA_002304315.1. Lineage (GTDB taxonomy): Bacteria > Verrucomicrobiota > Verrucomicrobiia > Verrucomicrobiales > Akkermansiaceae > Haloferula. The sequence goes on along the minus strand of NEUO01000003.1, from coordinate 39,346 downwards.
AGGCGGCAAAGGCCGAAGCCGCGGGCAAACCGACCCCTCCCAAACCGGAGGTGCCGGAGAGCTACGTCCACCGCCAAAGCTTTCCGGGCGGGTGCTTCAACGGCCTGGTCGCACCGCTTCAGAAGTTCGCCATCAAAGGGGTCCTGTTCTATCAGGGCGAGAACAACTGCGTGGCTTCCCAAGGACGCCCCAATCTCTACCTGAAGACCTTTCCCGCGCTGATCCCGGACTGGCGCCGGGCCTTCGCCGACCCCGAGCTTCCCTTCTGCATCGTCCAGTTGTGTTCGTTCGGCGAACCGGACGACGAAAATGAACCGGAGCGGAACATGCTCCACAAGGCATCCGGCGTGCGCGAGGCCCAGCTGAATGCCCACCTCCAACACAAGAACACCGGGATCGTCCCGACCTTCGATCTCGGCCACGTCCAGATGCACTCGCCCTTCAAGCGCCCGATCGGCGAGCGCGCGGCGCGCTGGGCCCTCGCCACGGTCTACCAGATCAAAGACATCACCTACGACCTCCCGATCATGACATCATGGAAAAAGGACGGCCCGCGCATCCTGATCACCTTCACCCCCGGGAGCCACCCGAGTTCACCCTACGGCATGCGGGTGCCGCCCAAGGGCTTCGTGATCGCCGGCTCCGACCGTCACTTCCACCCGGCCAGCGTGACCCACGAAAAGGACGACACCTTCGCGGTCTCCAGCGCGCTGGTACCCGACCCGGTGGCCGTCCGCTACGCGTGGGGCGTCCACCCGGCCGGCAATTTCGGCAACCGCGCCGGGCCGACCCCACCATTCCGCACCGATGACTGGCCGGCGTGGACCGACTCGCCGATCGAACGCAACGGCCCCGAGAAGCCCGGCCCGGGGGTTCCGACGCGGGAAACCGCCGAAGCGCAGGCACGGGACCGCAAGGCCGCGGCGGCAAGAAAGCTGCTGGAGGATCTCGACGCGGTGCCCGGGAAGCAATCAAAGCGGAAATGAAACGCACTCCCCGCCCTCTTGTCGCCCTGTTGATCACCACCTGCGCGCTGGCCTCAGGCGGCGGCGAAACGCTGGTCACGGGATCAAAACGGGTGGTCTCGCCCTGCAAGGCCGTGTTCCGGGGGCTCTCGATGGGCACCCCGATCAAGACGAGCGTCGATGGACCGCTGCTGGGCAACGGCGACATGGGGGTGTGCCTTTCCGAGATCACCGAACGGGGGGACGACAGGAAGGTTCGCCAGGTGGCCAATGGCCCGCGGTTCTGGCTCTGCAAGAATGATTTCTGGAAACTGGCGCACGATTTCAAAACCGGCCCCGCCGGCCCGCGGGTCTTCGGAGGGATCGATGTCCGCTTTCCGGACTTGGCTGGCGGATCGAATACCGAACAGCATCTCTACGACGCGGTCACCGTTTCAAAGTGGGCCGGCGACAAGGGCGGAGCGGCCGTGGAGGTGCGCTCGTGGGTCGCCGCCACCGAGAACATGCTGGTCGTGGAACTGACCGCTGCGGGCCGGGATACCGAGGTCGAGGTGAACCTGTGGGTCCAGGAAGGCGGCGGTTCGGAGGTGACCGCGGGCGAGGACGGGGAAATCCGCTGGGCGACCCGGAAGTTCGCGAAGGATGTCGAGATCGAAACCGAAGCGGCCTGTGCCATGAAATTGCCGGGAACCGGCGCGTCGGCTTTCAAGCTCAAGGTCGGCGAACCGGTGACGATCGTCGCGGCCCTGCAAAGCCGATTCAAGAGTCCGACGCCGCTCGAGGATGTCCGCAAGCGGATCGGTGCCATGAACGCCGGAGCGATGGGTGAACTGAAGGCCGGACACGCGGCCTGGTGGCGGGATTTCTGGGCCAAATCGTTCGTCGAGATCGGCGACCCGGTCCTTGAGCAACGCTATTATCTTTCGAATTACGTGATGGCCTGCGCCAGCCGCGACGCGGAATTCCCGCCGCCGATTTTCGGAATCTGGAACACGACCGACACCCCGGGCTGGGAGGGCGATTATCACCTGAATTACAATCACATGGCACCGTTCTACGGGTTGTATTCCTCCAACCACATCGAGCAGGCCGATCCCTATCACGCGCCGATCCTCGATTTCCACCAGCGCGCGCGATGGTATGCGAGGAACGCCCTGGACGTCCGCGGCGTTTACTACCCCGTCGGGATCGGGCCGAAGGGCATCGAAACCACCCTCGGCTATCCGACCGACGGCTATGCCAGGCCGGAACACGTCGAGAAAGGAGGACTCTTCTACGGCCAGCGCTCCAACGCGGCCTACTGCCTGGTGAATGTCGCGATGCGCTGGCATCTCACCTGCGACCAGGACTACGCCCGCAGGCTCTATCCGCTGGTGCTTGATGTCGCGGACTTCTGGGAGGATTATCTGGTGTTCGAGGACGGCCGCCACGTCATCAGGAACGACGCGATCCACGAACGGTCCCGCAACGATTTCAACTCAATCGTCTCGCTCGCGCTTGTTCGAAACGCCCTTGAGCTGGCGCTCGACATGAGCCGTGAGTTGGGGGTGGACGCCGGACGCCATGAGAAGTGGCGGCACATCCTCGATCACCTCAGCGGTTGGAGCTATCAGGAGATGGCGCTGCCGCGACTCCCCGCCGAGGACCGCGGCATCGAGAAACCGAAGGTGAGGGTTTTCCGCTACACCGAAAAGGGCACCGCGTGGTGGCGCAACAACACGCTGGGCATCCAGCACATTTATCCGGCCGGCGCGATCGGTTTGGACAGCTCGCCCGAGGAGCTCGAGGTTTCCCGGAACACCCTCGACGTCAGGAACGGATGGTTCGACGGAAATGGCATGAACAGCTTCTATCCGGCGGCCGTCCGCGCCGGCTACGATCCCGGGGTCATCCTCGCCAAGCTGCGCGAGATGATCGCAACGAAGGGTGCCCCGAACGGATTCATCAGGGGCAATCCGCACGGCATCGAGAATTGCAGCATCGTTCCCAACACCATCAACGAGATGCTGTGCATGGGGCACGCGGGCGTGCTCCGCCTGTTCCCCGTGTGGCCGAAGGACAAGGACGCCCGATTCGCCAACCTCCGCGTGTGGGGTGCCTTCCTGGTTTCCAGCGAACTCGAAGGCGGCGAGGTGCGATACGTGGGGATCCAAAGCGAGAAAGGCAGGCCGTGCGTGATGGTGAACCCGTGGCCGGGCAGGTCGATCGATGTCTATCGCGACGGTGCCAAGGTTGCGGCTTTGAAAGGCGACAGGGTCGAATGGAAGACGGAAGCCGGTTCGACGGTATTGCTCGTTCCGGAAGGAGCGGGTTACCCCGAGCCGAAGTAACGGATGAAACGAGGGGCGAGAAATCATGAAGGCAACCGTCACGGCATCGGGTCCCCCGTGCGCGGGCAGCCCCGGCGCCCGCTCCTTGCCTTCGCAGCGGCCATTCTGTCGGGTCTGCCGGTCAATGCCGTCGCGTTCGAGGCCTATTACACCCGCCTGGATTCGGAGTCGGAGGGAGAGATTGGAAAGTATGCGGACCTGGTGGTGAGCCTGGGCCGAACGAAGCGGCTCGAGTTTTGCCGGGCCAACGGCTACCTGCCGCAGTGGAGGACGGCGGGCGGGGTTCATCAGGTCGAGAGCCTCTTTGGCCGGGAGGATGGGGATCCGAACCGTTTCTACAGCCACGTGCGGCTGCTTGAGGACGGACCTGATAGGATCGTGGTCCACTGGCGCCACTTCAAGGACATCACGCCGGTCGCCAAAGCCAACGGGGAACTGGATTCCCTCAATCCGCGTGGTATCACCGGCGTGGTGCACGAGACGTTCACGATCCATCCCGATGGCGCTGTCGAGCGCGAGGTCAGGGACGCCGCGGATACCCGCTACGAGGACTGGATCGACCCTCGGCTGATCACGCGGCAGAGCCTCGGGCTAACCGCCTCGGGCATTGAACACGGCCCGGTCAAGCCCGGTCAGAAACCGCCGTTTCTCCCGCGGCCCCCATGCGCGGGAAGCCCCGTGAAGCCGCGCGGCGGACCGGCCGCCCCGGCGCACCATTGGGATTTCGATGACGGAATGAAGCCACATGGCGATAAGGTCCGGGAGTCCGCCAGCGCTGCCGACTGCGAGATCACCGGGCTGATGACCCGCTTCAAGAAGGGCGTCTCGGGCACCGCCCTCGCGCTGGACGGCTACTACACCGGCGTCTCGATGGAATCCAAGCCCGCAACCCATGACGCGGTCACCGTGGAGGCGTGGATCGCATTGGACGCCTACCCGTATAACATCGCGCCGCTGGTCCATCACTCCCGGGGCTTCGGCAAGCAGGGCTGGTATCTGGGGCTCGATGCCTACGGCCACCCGCTCGTCACCGTCGCGGGGCATACCGTGAAAGCGAAAGCCGCCGTCCTTCCGCTCTACCAATGGCGCCATCTGTGCGCGACCGTTGGCGATGGCTGGATCCGTCTCTACCTCGATGGCGAGGAACTTGCTGCCGATGCCTTCGAAGGCGCGCTGACGTCACCGTCGACACCTCTGCTCCTCGGCCGCAACAACGAGCCGGAGCGCTGCACCGATGCCGTCCGCGGTCCGCTGAGAAACCTCGGGTTTGTCTACGGAATCCAGGGACTGCTTGATGAAGTGAGTGTTTACCGCGAAGCCCTGGCAGCGGACCAGGTGAAACAGTCTTATGACGCCCTGCGTCCGGCGGATCGCCGCTCGGATCTTGCCAAGGGCGTTCTGCCGGGAGAGGCCGGCGCGGCCAGACGGTTCGGCGCCACCTACAAGACCCTGCCGTTCAGCGATGTCTGGGACCCGCTCTGGCGCGACTTGCCCGGCTCGGAGATTGTCGTCAAGTTCGACAGCAACCCCTGCAGCGTCGTCTATTGGCGAGGCACCAACCTTGCCCCGAACTGGGTGACCGATAACAACCGCTGGATGGCCGACCAAAGCTCCGAGAACGGTGGAAAGCACGGCTGCTCGGAGCACATGGCCGACAAGCAGCTCCGCCATTGCCATGCCCGGATCATCGAGAACACCCCGGCCCGCGTGCTGATCCATTGGCGCTATCCGTGCGTGGATGTGAGCTACCAGAACCTCAATCCCGGAGCATGGACTGACGAATACCACACCATCTATCCCGATGGCACCGGCGTCCGCCAGGTGGTCTGGAACAGCCCGGGAGGGCCGCCTGGATTCCAGGATATCCAATTTCTAACCAACCCCGGGGAGACGGCGCTGGATGTGATGAACCTGCAGGCCATGACCGTCGGGAATCTGGGCGGCGACATCCGCGAGCTGACCTGGGGCCCCGAAAAACGGGTGCCGGGAAATCCTCTCGAGGACGCTTGCTTTGAAGTGTTGAACTCGAAGTCGGAGCACAAGGTCTTCGCCATGTTTCAAGGCGGATTCATCAAACCCTGGGGAGCTGGCGAGCATTCCAAACACACCCCGGACCCCTTCGCCGGTCCATGGAACCACTGGCCGATGCACCTGGTGCCGTCCGACGGCCGGTTCGCCGTGGCGACCGATCGGGTCACCCACTTTGCCCTCGGGGCCAACGACGCGGCGACCAAGTTCGGCAGCCTGGTCCTCTACGGGTTCACGCGGCAGCCCGCGGCCCGCCTCGTGCCACTCGCCAGATCGTGGTGCCGACCACCGGAAATCACCGCCCTGGCCGGCTGTGAAGCAAGCGCCTTTCACAAGCCGTCGCGCGCCTTTCCCATCGTGGCCGGGAAAGAAGCGATGTCCGTGCGGATCAAAGCCACCGGGGAAAACCCCATCGCCAACCTCTGTTTCACCATCCGCAACTGGGGACACCGCGGCGCGGCGAAATTGGAGACCATAGGAGCCGTCGCCAAAGATGTCCGCCAGGGAACCATCGTCGATACCGACGGCACAAGAACGATGATCCTCTGGGCCGAGCTGGATTCCACCACACCCGTGGACGTGCTGATCAGCGGTGCCGCCCCCTCGGCGGATTACGTTGCCCGCCCCGGCCCGGCGCGGGTTCCCTCAAAATGAATCATCATCAGAACCGACCTTGGCTTCAGCCGCTGACGAGATGAACCTGATCGCAAGACAAAACGGCACAACCGGTGATCCGGCGCTTATCTCCAACGAGCCTCCGCCCCGATGAAATGCCACCCTTGCCCGGGGAAAGCGGCTCACTCCGGAGGTGCCCGCGCCCGGGCACTCGACCGTTCTCGATCGCCTGCGATCAAACCAAAGAAATCAACCCGAAATCCCATGTTGCCGCGATCAAATGCCGCCCGCCTCCTTGCCCTGGTCTTCCTTGCCTCGCCCTTGCAGGGCGAGGTGGTCCTGCCGAAGGTTTTCACCCCGCACATGGTCCTGCAGCGCGGGATGGCCGTTCCGGTGTATGGAACGGCCGCTCCCGGCGAAAAGGTGGCCGTCAAATTCCGCGACCAATCGCTAACCGCCACCGCCGGTCCTGATGGCAAATGGCTTGTGAAACTCGCCGCGCTGGAGGCCGGCGGGCCGGAGGTCCTGACAATCGGCGACCGGCAGATCGAAGACGTGCTGGTGGGCGACGTGTGGATCGGCTCCGGCCAGTCGAACATGGACATGCCGGTGTCGGCCTACCTCGCGGGCGATCCGGTGCTCGCGGAAGCGGCCAGGGGAAGTTATCCGAAGATCCGCCTGATGAAGAAGGGTGCCAAGGATGCCTGGCAGGAAGCGACCCCGGACAGCATCGCCGGCTTCAGCGCGCTGCTGTTCTCCTTCGGCTTTCCCTTGCAGAAGGACCTGGACGTGCCGGTGGGACTGATGGTCGGCGCGGTGGGCGGCACCCCGTCGGGGTTCTGGCTCAGCGAGGATATGTTCCGCGGCGATCCCGCCTGCGCCGGGGTGGTGGCGGAATTCGAGAAGAGCCCGGAGCACGGGGTGCTGATCGAGAGATACAACACGGCCAAGGCGAAGTTCGATCAGGAGCAGGCCGCCTGGCAGCCGCTGGCCGCCGCCGCCAAGCAGGAGGGCAAGACTCCCCCGCCCGCGCCGCGGCCGCCGAAACCGCCGGGCAAGGCGGGGGAGGCGGAAAAAGGCAAGATCGGCCAGCTGTTCGAGGCCCACATCCGGCCCTACGTCGGCTTTGGGATCAAGGGCGTGCTCTGGGACCAGGGGGAAAGCCGGACGAACATCGTCGGGGTGGACCAGGTGACGCTCATGGGCGCGCTGGTCGGCGGCTGGCGCAAGGCCTGGGGCCAGGGCGATTTCCCGTTCCTCTACGTGCAGAAACCGAGCGGGGGCGGCTGCGCGTTTGACAACTCGCAACCGGAGAACCGGCTGGCGGAGAAATTCGCGCCGCTGCCCGGGACGATCCCCCGCGGCCCGGGGGCCGATTATTCACACGAGGTGTTCCTGCGGATCATGAAGTATCCGAACACCCACATGGTCACCAGCAGCGACCTCGGAGCCGGCGTCCACCCGGCCAACAAATCCGGCTACGGCGCGCGCGCGGTCCAGGTCGCTCTGGCCACGGCTTACGGGCGGAAAAACGAATACCTCGGCCCGGTCTACTCGAGCCACAAGATCGCCGGCGACAAGGTCACGCTGAACTTCACCCACACGGGCAAGGGCATGGCCTTCAAGGACGGCGGCGCGCCGCAGGGATTCATGATCGCCGGCGAGGACAAGAAATTCGTCTGGGCCGATGCCAGGATCGAGGGCGACACGGTCGTGCTCTCGAGCGCGAAAGTGCCGCAGCCCGCCGCGGCGCGCTACGCCTGGAGCAATTCGTTTCCGTGGGCCAACTTGTTCAACCGGGACGGCCTGCCGGCGCAACCATTCCGGACCGACTCCTGGTAGCGGCCCACCAGGCCGGGCCGCGGCATGGATTCCGGCCCCCGCCGGAACCGCCTTCCGTTCCGATCCCAACCCCACAATACCCATGGATTCCCCACCCGCCATTCGCGTCCTGGCCTTCGTCGCGGCTTGCGCCCCCCTCGGCGCGGCGCCGCTGGTGATCGCCGACGGCCCGCTCACGGGACGCGACGGTCTCGTGGCGGAACCACTGATGGCCCCCGGATTCCTAGCCAATCGGATTCTGGGCGTGGGCGTGGCGGCGGACGGCACGGTCTACGTCACCAGGACCGCCCGCTACAACGAGGAGGAGATCAGCATCCTCAAGTCGCCCTTCCTGCACGAGGTGGACATGGGCTTCACCTCGGTCGCGCAGAAGAAGCAATGGATCGAAGGGAACTACTCGGAGCGGATCGCGAAATCCCAGCGCCTGGGGGATCACAACGGCGACGGCAAGGTCGACGCCGCCGATCTGAAGATCCGCGGCGAACAGGTGCTCACCCTGCGGGACACCGATGGCGACGGCCGCTTCGATGCCTCCACGGTGTTCGCGGAGGGTTTCAACGACACCGTTACCGGTGTGGCGCACAGCGTGGCGCCGATCGGCGGGTCGGTTTACGCCACCATCATCCCGGATGTCTGGAAACTGACCGACACCACCGGCGACGGCCGGGCGGACAAGAAGGAGATTCTGGCGCATGGCTTCGCCAACCATATCGGTTACGGCAACCACGACCTCCACGGCCTGGTGCAGGGGCTCGACGGCAAGTTGTACTGGAGCATGGGCGACCGCGGGGTCGATGTGGTTTCAAAGGAAGGCCGGCACTTCGCCTATCCTCATACCGGAGCGATCCTGCGCTGCAATCCGGACGGCAGCGGGTTCGAGGTTTTTGCCAGCGGATTGCGCAACCCCCAGGCCTTCGATTTCGACAACCACGGGAACCTGTTCTCGATCGATCACGACGCCGACTTCCAGGGCGAGCGGGAACGCCTGGTCTATCTTCCGGAAGGCTCCGATTCGGGCTGGCGCTGCTATTACCAGTATCGCCGCCTGACGGGCTACTACCGGTCGGCCCCAGACGGGCTCTACAGCCCGTGGTTGGAGGAGAAGATGTGGCTTCCCTTTCACCCCGGCCAGCCCTCCCATATCCTGCCGCCGATCGAGAACAGCTGGAACGCGCCCGCCGCGTTTTCCTTCCAGCCGGGAACCGCGATGGGAGGCAAGTACCAGGACCACTTCCTGATCGGCGGCCTGGGCGAGATCCGGGCGATCCGGATGGTCGAGGACGGGGCCGGCTTCAGACGCGAGGGTGAGGACCTGCTGGTGCAGGGACTGAACCAGCAGGTGCTGTCGTCGACGGTCGCTCCGGATGGCGGGGTCTATTTCACGCTGTGGGACCCGCGCGGCGGACTGAGTAGCTTGTGGCGGCTCAAGGACCCGCGGCCCGCGGGTTTGGCGGCCCTGGAAACCAGCAACGCCTTGGGCAAGGGCCTGGCTGCATTGGATCCACCCGGATGCGTCGCGCTGCTCGGGCACGCCGATCGCCGGGTCCGCCTGGCCGCGCAGTTCGAACTGGTCGCGCGCGACGAGACCGCGGCGCTGCAAGCCGTGGCGCTCGACGGCAAGGCCCCGCTGCTCGCCCGGCTTCACAGCCTGTGGGGGCTCGGCCAGCTGAAGCACCGGGATAAGGATCTGCTGGCGGCCCTTTGCGCGGATGGCGACGCTGAGATCCGTGCCCAGGCGGCGCGCTGGGCGGGCGATCTCGCGTTTGATCCCGACAACCGGATCCCTCGTCTGCTCGCGGATCCTTCACCGCGGGTCCAACACCTCGCGGCCATCACCTGCGGCAAGCTCAAGAGCCCGGGTGCCTTCGGGGCGCTCACCGCCTTGCTGGTCTCCGCGGACAACAAGATCCCCGTGCTGCGGCACGCCGGGGTGGCGGGTCTGGCAGGCGTCGCCACCAGAGACGAACTCGAAGCATGCTCCAGCCACGCCTCCGAGGCGATGCGGATCGCCGCGCTCGTGGCGCTCCGGAAACTCGGTGCGACCCGCGGGATGATGGCCTTCCTCGACGATCCGTCGGAACAGGTGCGGTGCGACGCGGTGCGCGGGATCTACGATGATGCCGATGCGGATCGCTTCGCGCAAGACCCGGCGGCCCTCGAGGCGGTGGCGGCCAAGCTGGAATCCCGCCAAGCGCCGGCGATCGCCATCAGGGCGCTGGCCGCCAACCGGCGGATCGGAACTCCGGCCGCGGTGAGACGCATGGCCGCGCTGGTGACCGACCCGGGGCAGCAGCCCGGGCTGCGCGTGGCCGGTCTCGACATGCTGTCATCCTGGTCAGAGCCCTTGGTGATCGATCCGGTCGATGGCCGCCATTTCCCCGCACCCGCCTTCGACCGGAAAATCCTCGACCAGGGATTCGGCGCGGAAGTCATCGCGGTGCTGACCGGCGACGAGGACATCACGATCGCGAAAAGAGCCGTCGTCCTCCTTTCGACCGTGCCTTCCGCCGGCAACTACCGGACCCGGGCGGCCGGCGCGGTGTTGAACGGCGAACTCGATCCGACCTTGCGCGTGGAGTGGTTGGGATGGCTGCGGCGGCAGGACCCGGTGAAGTTTGTGCCGGTGGCGGTCGAATGCCTGTCCACGGACTCCGTCCTGCTCCGTCAGGCGGCGGCGAGGGAGCTGCTCGATCTCCGGCAAGGTGTCCCCGCGGTGAGCGGCTACCTGCTGCGCACGCTCAGGGAATCGCCCGACCCGGGCGAGTTCCAGAACGCGATGAAGCTGTTGTCCGGGATACCCACACCGGAGCCGGTGATGCGAGGCCTGGTTACGGACCTGATCGCCGGAAAGGTCGCGGCCCCCGTTCAGCTCGATGTTCTCGAGGCGGCGGAGGCCATGGCGCGGAAGGACGCCCCCCTGCGCGTCCTGCTGGATCAGTATCACGCGAAAACGCGCGGGCAGGGACCTTTGGCGGAATACGATGTCGCACTCGAGGGCGGTAACGCACGGGGCGGCCGCAACTTGTTCGCGAACAACGCCCAGCTGGCCTGCTCGAAATGCCACGCGCTGGCGAATGCCGACCAACAGGTCGGACCGTCACTCGAAGGCATCGGCAAGCGGCAATCGAAGGCCTATCTGCTGGAGTCGCTGATCGATCCCCAGGCAAAGATCGTTCCTGGCTACGGCCTGCTCACGCTCGAGCTGGCGGACGGACGCGTTTTGACCGGAACCCTGATGAAGGAAACGGATGCGGAGCTGACCCTCAAACTGACGGACGGCAGCCTCGGGACCCATGCCACGAAAACCATTGTCTCCAGGACCCGGGCCACGGGGGCCATGCCCGACGTGAAGGGGCTGCTCAACAAGAGGCAACTGCGCGACCTCGTGGCGTATCTCTCCTCGCTGTAGCGCGGGTAGTCCGCTGAAACGGGCAAACAGATCCGCAACCAGCCTGGTGGTCCAGTCAGGGGCCAAAGTTCAGGAGTGTGGACCTGCGGTCCACACTCCTGGGCCTCTGCCCGTCAGAAATATTTGCCGGCACCCGGAACCGGGCTCGGATACATCCCGTCCGGACCGGGCTTCGGACCGGGGTCGCCATCCCAGGCGAGGGTCTTCGGCAGGGTATCGAGCTCCGAATTCATCGCCTGGTCCCAAGTCACCTCGGCACCAGAATAGCAAGCCATGCGGCCGAGGATGGAGGTCAGCGTAGCTTCCGCGGTGCGAACGGCGTCGTTGTTCGGGGTGTCCGTGCGGATGAAATCGTAGAGCCGGTCGTGTTCGGTCTGATACGGGTTATTGTCCTTGTCACGGAAACGCCAGACGACTTTGCCGGCGCGGTCCTTGATCATGCCCGGGTAGGCGCTGCCAGCGGTGCCGGCGACGGTTTCGCTGACGCGCGACCAGACCCCGTTCCAGTGACGGCTCTGGGAGTTCATCACGGTGCCGTCGGCGTAGGTATATTCGACGTAGAAGTGGTCGAAGATCTCGCCGTAGTTCTTTCCGACGCGCTGGCTGCGACCGCCCATGCCGACGGCCTTCACCGGATTGGCTCCCTTGAACCAGTTGCCGACATCGAGATTGTGGACGTGTTGTTCGGTGATGTGGTCGCCGCAGATCCAGTTGAAGTAGTACCAGTTCCGCATCTGATACTGCATTTCGCTCATTTCCGGCTTGCGGTCGCGGACCCAGACGCCGCCGCTGACCCAATAGACCTGGGAGGAAACGAAATCACCGATCGCCCCGTCTTCGATCATCTTCAGGGTCTCGAGGTAGCTCGCCTGGTAGCGGCGCTGGAGGCCGCAGACCACCTTCAGCTTCTTCTGGTCGGCCACCTTGGCGGCTTCGATCACCTTGCGGATGCCCGGACCATCGACGGCGACCGGCTTTTCCATGAAGACGTGCTTGCCCTGCTTGACCGCGTATTCGAAGTGCGTGGGCCGGAAGCCGGGAGGGGTGCAGAGGAGCACGACGTCGGCGGAGTCGATGGCGTTCTTGTAGGCGTCGAAACCCGAGAAGCGGCGCTCTTGCGGAACGTCCACCCGGTCGCCGAACTGGCCCTTGAGGTTCTTGAAAGCGCCTTCGACATTGTCCGCGAAGGCATCCGCCATGGCGACCAGCTTGGTGCCCGGCACGTTGAGCGATTGGGCGGCGGCGCCGCTGCCCCGTCCGCCGCAGCCGACGAGGGCGATCTTGATCTCGGCGCTGCCCGCGACCTGCGCGTTCAGCACGGAAGGCAAGGCGGAGGCGGCGGCGGCGATGGTCCCGGCTTTCAAGAAAGCACGGCGGTCGGCAAGGGTCGGATTCTCGGTCATGGGCGGAAAGTTCTACGGAGCATCCTGCCGCATCTTGCAAACCGTGCAATCCTCCGCTGCTCAGGGGGCCGGCTTTTCCGGCGGGACGAACTCGTCGACCGCGCGGAAGTCGAGCCGCTTGGTGCCCGGGTTCACGAAGAAGAACACGTAAGAGCGGATCTTGTCGTCGACCGGCCAGCGGGTGGTGCTGAGGGCCCGGTCCCCTTCCTTTTCGCGGACACCGAAGCCGACATCGTAGTATTTCTCCGGCTTCGCGCCGGCCGGCCGGAGCGTCTGGCCTTTCGCAGGAGCCAGGATGAACTTCGAGGTACCAACGTAGCCGAGCACCGGCTTGTCGGCATGGTTGTAGAAGTAAACGTCGCCGGGCTTGAAGTCAGGATCCTCGGCAGAGATCACCACGGGCTGGTAGCCTCCGGCCACCGCGGGGATGAGCAGGACGATGAACGATTTACCGGCGTCCGGCAGCGTGACATCGGCGATCGACAGATCCTTCGCCTCCGGCCGGATGCTGAAGACGCGGGCCGGCGCGACGCGGGGATCCGACAGGTGATTGATCGGCAGCTCGAAAGGTTCGCTGCGCGCCTTCTCGGCGGCGAGCACCACTTTGCCCAGGTTTCCGGGCGCGCGTTCGGCAAGGAAACGGACAGTCAGGCCGGAACCACCGGCATCTTGAGCATGGGCCACCACAGTGAGCGCGAGGGCGAAAAGAAAGACACGTCGAAACATGGGCGTGGCGTATCAGACTTCGTCGGGATGAAGCCAGCGAAACGATGTGATTTCATAGCGGCGGCCGAAGATCTTGTTGGCGTTGCTCTTGAGGCTGGTCAGCAAGGCTTCCGGCTTGTCGCTTTCATCGACGAAGTTCTTATCCCGCTCGACCACCGCCTCGCACCAGGCGCGGGCCAGCACTTTGCCGTTTTTGTCCACCGACTCGCCGTAGGAACGGATAATGAAGCTGTCCGAGCGGGCCGACAGGACCGGAGAGATCGGGGTGAGGATATCGGCCTGCTTGACGATTCCCGGGCTGCCGAAGCCGGCCGGACCTTCCTCCGCCTTCGGGAACGCCATGCGCGCGGAAACGGTCGAACCCACCGCGCGGGTGCCGGTGCGGAACGCGGAGTTGATTTCCACATCCTCTGCGTCAAGCGCGCTCTGGATGGTGCCGGCGCGGGCGAGTTCTTTATCACTGCCGGGGCGGCGGTTGACGAAATCCGCCAGGCAAAGGAATGGCCCGCGTTTGCGGACTTCTTTCACGATCGCCCGGGCCAGCGAGTCGATCTCTTCGTCCTCCAGCACGCGGCGGCCGACCCACTGGTTCGGCTCTTTCACGTCGATGTTGCCATTGCCCTCTGCGATGACGTTCTGCGGGGAATGCAGGTTGGCGACCGGAGTCAGCTTGCCGCCTTCGCCAAGAGATTCGGCACCGGTGGCGTCGCGCACCACCACCCGGCGGCCCTTGAGCGCGCCGAGCACGGATTTCCACGCTTCAACGGAAGTGGAATTCACGTTAAAAAGGCCGTCGACGCGGATCAGGCTGGCGATGTCGCGGGTCGCGGCATCGCTAGGTGTGGCACCGGTGAAAAAGCTGGCCAGCAGCTTGGCAGGATCGCTGCCATCGGTGTCGGGCTGGAAGCGGACGACCGGCAGCTTGCCCTTGCCGTTGAGGAAATCCTCGGCAACCACCCGCTGGGCGCGCGTCTTGCCGAAGGTGCTGACGGTCTGAGGAGCGATCCCCGAGAACATCCATTCGTCCCACAGCGCCTGGTTGGCGAGGTAGGAGTGGTCGGCCATCGGACGACCGCCGCTGAGGGCACCCTGCGTCTGGTCGGAAGTCATCATCGAGGGAGCCATCGAGTTACCGATCGCATGGCTGATTTGAGGAAGCAGTGGCTCGCGGACGTTGATGGTGGCGTATCCATACTTCGGCTTGTTGAGTTCGAAGCCGTTGGCGAAGGAGTGCTGGAAGGCGGCGAGGGAGACGATGGGCTCGCGCGGCACCGAGTGGCTGGTGACGAAGCTGTTTCCGAATTCGGCGTTCATCGATCCGCCGAAGTAGGCGTTGCCGTTGGTGCTGACTTCGAGACTGCGGTTCTTCCAACTGACCAGCGGCTCGACCGAGAATTCGTAGGGCAGCATGTCGCGATCGCGCTGGGTCAGGTCGTAGAAATCGACATGAAACACCTTGGGGTTGAAACGGGAAAGGTAACGGGTGCCGAGGTCCGAGCCATTCTCGGTCTTGGCGTTGAACGAGAGCAACATGAAAGGGGCCTTGCGGGCGTTGATCTCGGCGACCGAAAGCGGCCGCGAGTCCTGGCTGCGGACCGGCCGGAAAACCTCGGGGAAACGGTCGGCATAGAGCCGTTCGCCTGAGGGCTTGGTTCCAGGCTCGTTGCTCGCACGGGTCTCAGCGGCCTTCAGTCGCTTGTTCCCGAAATCGTAGTCCATGTAAATCCCGCCAATTCCGAGGCTGTCGGCACCACGATCCGCACCGACATACCATTCGTGGTGCATGAGCGAGAAATGACGGGAGTGCTGGTTGGCCCCGGTGATGCTGTTGCCGCTGCTGCTGGTCTTGCCCGAGGTCAGGTTGTTGGCCTTGGTTTCGTAGGTGATGACATCGTTCGCCGCCAGGTCCAGAAAGGCTCCGTTGAGATCACGGACTGGCAGCGAGACCCCGCCGCCGTAGTTGAAGCCGGACTTGCCGGCGAGATTGTGCCCGATCGGGGCGGTCCTCACGATGGTGTCCCCGCTTTGTGACACCTTGATGACTTCACCCGGCTTGAAGGCCAGTTGCTGGAGTTCGCCGACGCGAATGCTCAGGTAATTGCTATCGCCCGAAACCCCGGAAAGTGATGCAGCGAAGGGGAAGGTTTTCTTACCCGCTCCATTGACCGAAATAGTCAGATCATAGGGGACCTGCCAGTATTTGACCGAAAAGAACGAAGTCGTCGGGACCACAACCGGGACGTCGAGAGGGTTCCAGAGGGTCAGGATGGGATCGACCACGAGATGCAGCCGATTGACCATCGTGCCGTTGGAATCCACCGGACGCGTCTCGAACGAGAAAACCATCTGGTAGCTGACAATGACGGGCTGTTTGAAGTGAAACTCGTCGTCGTTCTGGCAAGCGGCGGCGGAGGGCTCGAGTTCGAGATACCGAGTGCCTCCCGCGATGCGGCCGCCGGTGGTAAAGGTCGCACCACCGGTGGTTTTCAGATCCTTGTACAGGTTGTAGTAAACCCAGAGTTCCTGAAGGTTGATGCCGGCTTCCCCGCTCACCGTGTAGAGCGGCGTTTTTGGTGCTTGGGACGAGCTGCGCTCGAGTTGCATCGAGAGGTCCTTGCGGAAGCCGCCGGCGCGGACGTTGGTGAGCAATCCGGTGGAGTAGGGTGCCAGATCGTGGAAGAGCGGCCGCGGAGCCGTAGGGTTGGAGGCGAAAAAGGCCGACTGCTGCCAATCGGTGACCAAAGACAAGCGCGGATCGGACGAGTCGAGATCCTTGAAAGGCTTTTCGCTGCCTGTGTCTGCCAGTTCCACGGCATTTCGGGGGGCGGCTTGCAAGCTTGCCCGCAAGGCCGCAAAAGACTCGTCGGTGGAAACCGGAGGCGTGGCCATAGCAGCCTTGGTGCCCTGATCACCGGACCACCAAGCGAGCCGCGCAGAACCGCCGGAAGGAGAATTCACCCGGAGGGCAGGAGCTTTCACAAAACCGTCGGGCTCGCTACCGACCGTCCCCGCCCCAACGAGCGTAACGGCATCGTCACCGCTGCCGCTGGTCTTCGCCGTTTCCGTCTTCGCGATTTCCTTCGTCTCACCGGACACCAGCCAAGTCAGGAACTCGGGGGTCGGGCGAGTCGTCGCGGTGGTCGGCCAGGAGCGGTAAACCCCAGCCCAGTGGCGGCGGTCCGCGGCGGCCGCGGATGCCGTGCCATCGGAACTGGAAGCAAGCTGGTCGGCCGTGATCGTCACCCGCTGATCGGGGCCGGTCTGTTTCTGGAGCTGGGCGATCGCCAGGGCGAGTGACATGCGGGCATTCGCACGCGCTTCGGCCAGATCGGTTTCCCGGGTGGCCGTGGCCAGCGAAACACTCGAAAGCCCGAGCAGGCCGACTGCCAGGATGGTCAGCAAGACCATCAGCGACAGGGAAATCACGAGAGCGAAGCCGCGCGGCTGCTGGCGGGCTGGCGAATGCCGGCGCAAAGAAGAGACACCTCCGGTCGGTGGGTTTTTCATCAGAATTTCAGACTAGGTTTGCGAATGTAAATACACAGGGAAACCTGTCTGACAACTACCTATTCGGGTAACCGCGGATTTTTCCCGGAGCTATCAGAAAATTTCCCCACCCCGGGCTCCCCACTGCAGCGCCCGTGCTCGGCGCGGGCCGACCCTCTAAAACTCGCAGTGCCCCGGCGTCCGGGCGAACGGGATCACGTCGCGGATGTTCTGCATCCCGGTCACGAACATCAGCATCCGCTCGAAGCCCATCCCGAAGCCGGCATGCGGCACGGTACCGTATTTCCGGGTGTCGACATACCAGCCGTAGTCCTCCAGCGAAAGCCCGTGGCGCTCCATGT
The DNA here is from genome assembly GCA_002304315.1 of Verrucomicrobiia bacterium Tous-C4TDCM. Lineage (GTDB taxonomy): Bacteria > Verrucomicrobiota > Verrucomicrobiia > Verrucomicrobiales > Akkermansiaceae > Haloferula. The sequence goes on along the minus strand of NEUO01000003.1, from coordinate 22,180 downwards.
TCGCCAGCAGCACGTCGAGCCGCTCCTCACGCTGGCTGCCACCCACGATCTCGCCGATCCCCGGCACCAGCAGGTCCATCGCGGTCACCGTCTTGTCGTCGTCGTTCAGCCGCATGTAGAACGGTTTGATCTCCTTCGGGTAGTTGAAGACCGTCGTCGGCTTCTTGAAATGCTCCTCGGTCAGCCAGCGCTCATGTTCGCTCTGGAGGTTCAGGCCATACTCGACCGGATACTCGAAGCTCTTCCCCGACTTCTGCAGAATCGCCACCGCCTCGGTGTAGGAGACCCGCTCGAAAGGATTCTCCGCCACGAACTCCAGCCGCTCGCGCAGGCCCTTGTCGACGAACTTCTCGAAGATCGAAAGGTCGCCGTCCTGGTTTTCCAGCGCCTCCTTCACCAAGTATTTCACCATCGCCTCCGCCAGGTCCATGTCGCCCTGCAAATCGCAGAAAGCCATCTCCGGCTCGATCATCCAGAACTCCGCCGCGTGGCGCGAGGTATTCGAATTCTCCGCGCGGAAAGTCGGCCCGAAGGTGTAGATATTCCCTAGGGCGCAGGCGAAGGTCTCGCCCTCGAGCTGGCCGGACACCGTCAGGTGCGCGGCCTTGTTGAAGAAGTCGTCGGCGTAGGACTGCGCCTTGGCCTGGCTCGGATCCAGCGTGGTCACCCGGAACATCTCCCCCGCCCCCTCGCAGTCGCTGGCGGTGATGATCGGGGTGTGGATGTAATAAAAGCTCCGCTCGGCGAAAAAGCGGTGCACCGCGTGGCTCATCCGGCTGCGGACGCGGAACATCGCGCCGTAGAGATTGGTCCGCGGCCGCAGGTGGGCGATGCTGCGAAGGAACTCGGTCGAGTGCCCCTTTTTCTGCAGCGGAAAGTCCTCCGGTGCCTCACCCAGCAGGCGGATCGCCGTCGCCTGCACCTCCCACGCCTGCTGCCCGCCCTGCGACGGCACCAGCTTGCCCTCCACCGCGAGCGAGGCCCCGGTGCTCATCTTTGAAAGATTCTCCGATCCCGGAATCCCCACGTCCGCGATGATCTGCAAGTTCCCGAGACAGGATCCGTCGTTGATTTCCAGGAACGAGAACGCCTTCGAATCCCGCCGCGTCCGCACCCAGCCGGCGGCATGGATCAGGTCGGCGGGAGCGGTCGAGCGGAGTAGGTCACGGACGAGGGTGCGCATGGCCAAGGACTAGCCAGACCCCTGGACTGCTGCAAGCGATCCGGTGCCAAAACGGAGAGGGCGCGAGACGCACCCTCTCCGATGCTACTTCCGCGTCACCTTCAGCCGCATGTAGAGCCTCGCTTTGCTGCCACCGGGAATCCTGAAGAGATGCTCCGGAAGCTCACCGGTGTCCGGGATCGGGACCCGACTGCCCGGCAGCAGGGTGAATCTCGACGTGGAACGGCCGATCCTCGCGAGTTCCCAGCAGGACCGGTTGAGGATCCTAGAAGGCCCCATTCACCTCGTGGTTTGTCGGAAGCCGGCCCGATTGGCGATGACGAGCGGGGCGGGGGGCGGGAAGGCGCCGGCCTTATCAACTTGTCAACGTTTGTGACAAGGTGCATGTCTTGCTTGTAATTGGTCGACTGGTCTCATCCCTCCGCAAGCTCTTGCTCCCGGTGGTCATCGCCGCCTCCGCCCAGGCGCAATCGTTTGTGAACTTTGAGTCGCATCAGACCCGTCCCGTCTGTTTGTCACCGGACGGCACCCGTCTCTTCGCCGTCAACACGCCGGATGGCCGGCTTTCGGTCTTCGATGTTTCCAATCCGTCGAATGCGGCGCCGGTTTTGATCCGCGAAATTGCGGTGGGGATCGATCCCGTTTCGGTCAATGCGGTCTCGAATGACGAGGCGTGGGTCGTCAACGAGGTTTCGGACTCGGTCAGTGTCGTCTCGGTCGCCGCCGGCATCGTGACCGACACCCTGAGCTGTCCGGATGAGCCGGCGGATGTCGTCTTCGCCGGCGGGAGCGCTTGGGTGACTTGCTCGCGGAACAACATTCTGCGCGTCTTTCACCTGACAACACATGTCGAGCAGGCCGCGATTGCCCTCCAAGGATTGAACCCGCGCTCCCTCGCGGCGAGCCTCGACGGCACCAGGGTCTATGCGACCTTCGCACTGTCGGGGAATCGCACGACGCTCCTGCCGGAGGTCATCGCGCCGCTCCAACCTCCGCCGACCAATCCCGCGCTGCCGCCGCCGCCGCGCGTTAGTCTCATCGTTTCCGCCGATGACGCCCGCCTCAATCCCAAGCCGAACATGCCGGACCACGATGTCGTGGAGGTCAATGCGGCAACGCGGACAATCGTGCGTTACATCAAAAGCACCGGCACCGTGAACTTCGCGCTCGCGGTGCGTCCGGTGAGCGGCGAGCTGTGGGTGGCGAATACGGAAGCGCGCAACCTGGTGCGCTACGAGCCGGTCTTGAAAGGACATCTCGTCGATCACCGCGTCACCCGGGTGGTGTTGTCCGCCACCCCGGCCGTCACGCCATTCGATCTGAATCCGGGCGTCGATTACAACACCTTCCCGAACAACGCCGCGAAGCTCACGGCACTCGCGCAACCGACCGCCCTCGCGTTCGACTCGACCGGCCTGGCCCTGTGGGTCGCGGCATTCGGCAGCGATCGCATCGCGAAGGTCAACGCGGCGACCGGCATGGTGACCGCGCGCATCGAAACCGGCCCCACCACGGGGATCATTGCCGACCCCCGCAACAAGCGCGGCCCGCGCGGGCTCGCGCTGCAGTCGGCGACCGGCCGGCTTTACGTGCTCAACCGGATTTCCAACACGATCACCGTCATCGACACCGCCACCGGGCAAGTGCTCACCGAAGTGGCTGCGGGCATGTTTGATCCCACGCCCGAAGCGATCCGGCGCGGGCGCGGCTTCCTCTACGATGCGCGGCTATCGGGAAACGGCACGCAATCGTGCGCGGTGTGTCACATCGACGGCGATCGCGACGAACTCGCGTGGGACCTGGGCGATCCGGGCGGTTCGATGGATACCGTCACCCAGCCCAACCCGCCCCCGTTCCCCGGCGCGCAGACCTTCAACCTGCACCCGATGAAAGGGCCGATGATCACGCAGACTTTGCGCGGGATGGTTGGCGTCGGCCCCCTGCACTGGCGGGGGGATCGCTCGGACTTCACGGCCTTCAACGGTGCTTTCGTCTCGTTGCTCGGCGGCACGCTGCTCAGTGCCGCGGACACGGAGTTGTTCCGGGATTTCATGAACACCGTCGTTTTCCAGCCCAATCCCAATCAAAACCTCGACCGGACCCTGCCGACCAGCCTCCCCGGCCAGGTGGGAAACCCGGCCGTGGGACGCACTACTTATCTGAATGACCAATACGTCACGGGGCTGCGCTGCAATACCTGCCACTCGCTCCCGACCGGCTCGAACGGTCTGCTGATCTCCGCGGCCGCCTTGCAGGAAAGTCAGGCTTTCAAGGTGCCGCAGCTGCGCAACATCTACCAGAAGCGGTTCTTCGTCCGCAGTGCCACGACGGTCTCTTTGAGCGGATTCGGGCTCGTCCATGACGGCACCGATCCGGATATGTTCACCTTCCTCAGCCGTCCGGTCTTCGGCAGTTTTGCCACCGACACCCTCCGGAAAAACGACCTGAGCGCCTTCGTGCAATGCATCGACACCGGCACCGCGCCCGCCACCGGATACGGGCGCACCGCGCGCGCGACCACGCTTGCGGCGACCTCCACGGATTGGACGCTGCTCGAGTCGCAGGCTGCGGCGGGGAACATCGATTTCCTGCTGCGCGGCCTTTTCGCCGGCGCACGCCACGGCTTCCGCTACCGCCCGGCTACGAACGACTACGTCAGCGACCAAGCCGGACTGGGACCTTTGACCCGTGCCGAATTGCAAGCGGCGATCGGCACGGGCGGCGCGGTGATGACGCTGCTCGGCGTGCCGCCGGGCAGCGGCGAGCGGATCGGCCTCGATCGCGATCAAGATGCCATCGCGGATTCCAATGAGCCGATGCCGGCGCTCGCGCTCAGCATTTCCGCGAACGTCCCCGAACTCTCCTGGCCGGCCAACCAATCCGCACTGGTGCTCGAGTTCAGCGACACGCTCGATCCGGCGTCTTGGCAACCGGTGACCCACCCTCGCTTGGATGTCGGGGCTTCCGTGGTCGTGGAAGATCCCACGACCGGACCCCGGCGCTTCTACCGTCTGCGCGTGCCTTGAGAAGTGGTCTTGATCCGATGGATGTCTTCTGTTCCGCCCAGATACTCGACAGCAGAGACAACGCGACGATAATCCCCCCATGCAGCGTCCCGATGCCAAGCCTCGTTCCGCGCTGTGCGAGAGCCATGCAGAAGAATTGGCCAACATCGCAACCCACGCACTCGGCACCGCGTTGGCGATCGTCGCGCTGGTCGTCATGGTAGTGACCGCCGGTGGCGAAACCTTCCGCACCCTCTCCGCCACCGTCTTCGGCGGGACGCTGGTGCTGCTCTACTTCTCCTCGACGCTCTACCACGCGACCACCTGCCCGCGGAAAAAGCCGATGCTGCAGGCCCTCGACCACGCCTGCATCTACCTCTTGATCGCCGGCTCCTACACCCCACTCAGCCTGGTCGCCCTGCGCGGTCCCTGGGGCTGGTCCTTGTTCGGGATCGTCTGGTGCATGGCCCTCGGTGGGGTGCTTCTGAAAACCTTCACCCGCGGCAAACGCGACACCTGGTGGTCCACCGCGCTCTACATCGTCATGGGCTGGCTCGCCGTCTTCGCCTTCGGCCCGATGCTCCGCGCCCTGTCTCCCGTCGGCGTCGCCTGGATGGTCGCCGGCGGCCTCTGCTACACCCTCGGCGTGATCTTCTTCGCCTGGAAGTCCCTCCGCTTCAACCACGCCATCTGGCACCTCTTCGTCCTCGCCGGCAGCGCCTGCCACGTCGTGGCGACGGCGGGGTACATTCTCAGGTGAGGCGGGGAAAGATCGTGGATGGTGGATGGTGGGCATGGGGAGCCTGTCCTCCGTAGGCTTTGCGAAGGAGGACGCCGATCTTTAGTCGGCTTGGACGGTCGGGTGCGAAGGGGAAGCAATTGAATCGTGCTAGGTGCCCACCCCTCTCCCAAAAAAATCTCTCTTCTCCCCGAGGCCACCGCCCCCAATCTCCCAATTCTCCCAATCCCCCAATCGTCGATGGCTAGACGGCGCTGCCGACCGGATTCCAAAAATGGATCTCTCGTCATCGGAGATGTGAAATCGTCCCAATCCCACTTCGCGGAACGCCCATCCACGAGCGCTTCAATCACCGCGGCGGCCTCGTCGTAGGACTCCAAGCGAACGATCAGCGCGTGCAAAATTACCCGCGAGGGCGCGCGTCGATCACGGGGTGCGGTTGTGGTTACTGGAAATCATCGAAACTTAACGACTCGTAGGGGTTGTCACGGCGCGGCTTGTTCGACCCCTTGATTTTGCTTAGGAGGTTGGCGATCGAACAACGTGATTTGCCTTCTAGCTATCGCATACACAAAACAAGCGATAATCAGCACAAAGGCTGCAAGTAGTGCGATCTGCGCGGGCCGATTGTGTCGCTCGAAAACTTGATTGGCAATTCTGACACTCGTAGATCGAGGGACACGTCGCATGATGGAAAATTCCAAGAAGTGGAGCGGCGATAACGAGGCAACCAACTGGGGAGACCGGCTTGGCCGCGCTCTGTCTTCTCAGAGACGTTGTCGCTTCGCAGTTGGGGCATTTCATCTGCGTGAAGGATTCTTAGCAACGTCAACGTGATGGCACACCCACTAGCGGGAGCCAACGTTGATCGCGGGGTTGTGGTTGAAATTGGGTGGAAGCATCGATAACAGAGGGGCTAGCGGGTGTTGCCATGCACGTCTTGTTCGGCTTCTTCTTCGTTGTAGCTAGCCAGCAGCATCTCGAATCGATTCAAGAAGTTTGGAGCACCGGGATAAAGTGTAGAATCGAAACATCTTAGGTGAAGTCGGAGTAAATCGAGTCGACTGTCGTCCCAAGTCTTTAGTTGGAAAGGAACATCATGGATTGCCTCCATAAGATCGTTGATCATCTTTATGCTGGCATCCGGTGAAAGGGTGGCATTCCGAACAAATACGCACGCATGCCCTAGAATATCTAGCGCTGCCCGCATCACTGGATCCGGTGCAAATGCTGTGCTTGGTTGAGTCATCGTGCTGGGATTTCTTTAGCAGAACAGTCTTTGTTCGTAGCGGCTCAGGGAGCGATATCCAAGTTCCTTTCGTCCGGACCATGGGCCGCGGAACCCTGATCTGACAAGGATTTTCCAGCGAAGGATGCGTCTATCCGGAGCGTCATGGAAAGGAGGTAGATGGAAATCCGGCGGGGTGGATATACGAACGGGAGGCCGGTGCTTCGACCGCCCTCGATCAACGGCCATTGACCACTCCCACACGTTCCGCTTGCTTGTCCTCGTGCCCCGGGTTTCAGCTCGTCCGTCTCTCGCCCTGCTCGCCGCCTTGGCCTTGCAGGTCCCGCAGGCCCTGGCCGGCGGGGTGACGGTGATCACCCACGGCTTCAACAGCGACATCACGAGCTGGATCCTCCCGATGGCCTTGCGCTTCCCCGGCCATCCGGGATTCCCGGGCACGCAACTGACCTGCTACGAAATCGAGATCACCGCGTCCGGCGGGGGCTTCGCGGCGACGGCCACGCACCTCGACGGACCTGCGCCCGATGTCTCCAACAGCGGCGAGATCGTCGTCAAACTCGACTGGTCCTCCATCGATACCGGAGAAGCCTCCACCGGGCAGGTTGCCGCTGCCGCCGCCAGCGCCCTGCTTTCCTCCGGCCTGATTCCGGAAAACGACGGCCGCCCGCTCGCCGAGTTGCCGCTCCACCTGATCGGCCACAGCCGGGGATCCTCGGTCGTCAGCGAGATCTCCCGCGAACTCGGCAAGCGCGGCGTGTGGGTGGACCACCTGACTTTCCTCGATCCCGTGCCTGTCGCCAGCTATGGCGACGCCGCCGTGCAGGTCTGGGAGAACGTTCTCTACGCCGACAATTTCTATCAGCGGCTCAATGCTCTCTTCGGCTTCGATCCCATGGGCAATGCCGTCACGGGTGCTTACAACCGTCGACTCCTCAACTTGAACGGCGCGAACTCCTCCGCCCACAGCGACGTCCATCTTTGGTATCACGGCACCATCGAACTCGGCACCCCGGCCACCGATACCCAGCAAACGATCGCCTCCACGATCCGCTCCAACTGGTGGACCGCCACCGAGTCATCCGGTGCCGCCACCGGCTTCCACTTCAGCCGCATCGGAGGCGGCGACCGGCTCAGCGGTGCCACCCCCGCCGGATCCGGCACCGAACCCATCAACCAAGGCTACAACCGCCTCTGGGATCTCGGCGCGGGCACCAGCGCCAACCGCAGCCTCGTCACCGGCAAGAACGCCCTCTGGCCCAGCCTCGTCACGGCCCGCCGCACCACCCCGGCATCGATCCCTGCCGGCACCGCCTTCGGTCTCGAACTCCGCTACCAATCCGACGACGCCTCCGCCGGCGCACCCGTGCTCACCGTCACGCTGGATCCCGATGCGAACCCGTGGAAAGGCAACGAGATCGCCATCGACACCCGCCCATTGATCGCGACCGGACCCGCCAACGTCCTCACCGCCAATCTCGCGCTCATCGTTCCCCCGGCCGTCACCGGCAGCTACCGCATCGCTGCCAGGATCCAGCAAAGCGGCCGCACCCGCCATCTCCAGGCCGCCGGCACGCTGGTCGTCACGCCCGCCCTCCCGCCGCCTGCCATCGACCGTAGCACCCTCGGTTTCAGCGGCGGGCGCTTCACCTTCACCGTCCTCGGCAGCCCTGGGCAGAGCGTCCGGATCGAAGCCGCGGAAACCCTCGACGATTGGCAGGGCATCGCCACCCGCACCCTCGACAGCGCCACCTGGATCTTCAGCGATCCCGACACCGCCCTCCACCCGAAGCGTTTCTACCGGGTTGTGTTGGGTCCCTGAACCCGCCTGGAAAACCCATTCGTTGATATTGCGCGGATCCGAGACGCGTTTAACATGCGCCGCTTATGAAAAAAACGCTCATTCCCCACGCCTGCTGGGCCATCGCCGTGCTCGCCGCTTTCGGACTGGGCTCAAAGAACAGTGGCCCTTCCGCCGCCGCCACCTCAGATGAAGCCGCCGCCTCTGGGAAATCCCGGCTTTCCTCGCGATCCTCCGACACCGGACCGGAGGGCCTTTCCTCCCGCCGCGAAAAACGCAGCTCCGACAATTCGGAACGTAGCGCTCTCGGCCGCCTGTTCGGCGCTATCGCCGGAGCCGATGGCAATCTCGACACCCTCTTCACCCAAGCCCTCCGCGATCCGAACCCGATCACCCGCCGCCTCGCCTTTTCGAAGCTCCTCGAAGCGATGACTCCGGAGAACGCTGCCAGCATGCGCGAACAGCTCGTCGCCCTCGGCGCGGAGCCCGACCAATGGCGGGACTTTCACTACGCCTGGGGCGCGCTCGACGGGAAGGCCGCCTTCGAAAGCGCCGCCAACAGCCAAGAGCAAGACCTCGCCATCACCATGAGCGGTTGGGCCGCCGCCAATCCCGCTGATGCCCTCGCCATGCTCGACAACCTGCCCGAGTCCATGCAGGGCCAGCGCGACGAACTCACCGCCAGCGTGGTCGCCGGGCTCGCTGACAACAACCGCGCCATGGCCACCGATCTCGTCCTCCGTCTCGGTCAGGAAGGCAACGCCCGCGCCGGTAACTTGATGGAAATCGTCGCCAACGAAACCCTCCGCGCCGAAGGCCCCGAAGCCGCCTCGCGCTGGTCGGAATCGCTCCCGGATGGCCCCTTGAAAAGCACCGCAATGGGCCGGGTCGCCGAGGCCTACGCCCGCAAGGACCCCGAAGCCGCGGCACGATGGGCCAGCGGACTTGCCGGGGAAAGTTATGCCGCCCGAGCCATCGAGCAGATCGGAGGTCGCTGGGCGCAGAGCAATCCGGTCGCCGCAGTCGGCTGGTTGGAAAGCCTGCCCGCTGGCAACGGCCAGACCGCGGGACTCCGCAATGCTTTCGGTGACTGGGAAGACCGCGATCCCGTCGCCGCCGGGGAATACCTCAAGGCCATGCCGCAGTCGCCGCAGCGCGATTCGTCGATCAGCGGCTTCGCCACCGGCTACGCCTGGCAAAACCCGCAGGTCGCCATCGCCTGGGCTCAGGAAATCAACGACCCCGCCCTCCGCGAAAGCTCGCTGACCCGCGCCGGCCAAGCATTCTACCAGCGGGACCCCACAAACGCCATCACCTGGCTGGAAAACAGCGGCCTGTCCGACGAGGCCCGCCAACAGGTCTTGCAGCCGCGGCGCTGATCCGCCGGTTACAAATACCGCGTCAGCCCCTTCACCGTGCTCTCGTCCAGCCGCCGGACCAGCGCGCTGGTCAGCGCGACGAGATGGAGGTAGTCGTTCAGATCGATGATCGAGTTATGCGAATGGATATAGCGCGCCGGCACGCCGAGCACCACCGACGGCACGCCTTCACCCGACAAATGGAATGAGCCCGCGTCCGTCCCGCCGCTGCGCCGCACCGTGACCTGATGCGGGATGCCCTCCTCCCGCGCGGTGCGGATCGCCAGCTCGGCGAGCCGCGGATTCATGATCGCACTGGGATCGAACAAACGGATCTGCACCCCGCCGCCGAGACGTCCCTGGCATTCGGCGCGCGAGAAGCCCGGCGTGTCATCGGCCGGCGGACCTTCCAGCACGATCGCCACGTCCGGCCGCGCGTGGACCGCGGCGGTCTTCGCCCCGCGCAGGCCGACCTCCTCCTGCACCGTGCCAGCCAAAATGATCCTGTTAGGCCGCCCGCCCGCTGCAAGCTGCATCCCGGCCTGGATCGTGCCGGCCATGCCGACGCGGTTGTCGAAGGCCTTCGCCATGTAGTAGTCTTCCCGCAACATCGGCGTGAAAAGCGAAGCCGGCGCGATCGGATCGCCCAGCGAAATTCCGAAGTCCTGCTCGACCTCGTGGCGCGAGGTCGCGCCGACGTCGAGATACATCTGGTCGATCGTCATCACCTGCCGCCGCTGGGCTTCCGGCAAAAAGTGCGGCGGCTTCGACGCCACCACGCCGGTCACCTTCTCGCCACTCTTCGTGCGGATATCGACCCGCTGCGACAGCAGGCTGTGCTCCCACCATCCGCCCACCGGCAGGAACTGGATGAAGCCGTCCGGCGTGATGTTTTGCACCAGAAAGCCGACCTCGTCCATGTGCCCCGCCACCAGCACCCGCGGGCCTTCCCCTGCAAGCTCGCAGAACACGCTGCCGGAGCGGTCGGCGGACAGCTCGCCGCAGTCTTCCAGTTCGTTGACGAAGATCGCGCGGACCTCGTCTTCATGCCCCGGCACCGAGTGGGCCTCCGTCAGTTCTTGCAGCAGGGAAATCGCCTTCGCTTTCACGCCCGTGACGCTATCGACACGCGGGCCGGGTGCAATGCCGATCCCAAAAAGCCGAAGCCACCCGCCAAGCACCGATACGCGGGTGCTTGGGGGTGGCCTATACTATCCAGCCTGAAAAGCTTTTAGAAGCGCCAGACGGCGTCGAGCGTGAAGCGGTCTTCCATGATGCCGTCTTCCTTGCTGGTCAGCGGCAGTTCATAGGCGAAGCCTAGGTCGATGTCGTCCGTGATGCGTGAGCGGAAGCCCAGCGCGGCGGTCACGAAATCGCGGTTCTGGGAGGCATTCGACGCGCCGAAATTCAGCAGGTCCACGCCTTCGAAGGTCGCCACCACCGGCACGCCGCCGCCCGCCTGGTCGAAGAAATTCGCCCGGCCGTTCCCGGCTTCCAGCACGTGGTGCCAGTTCACTTCCACCAGCGGGATGAACCAGCGGCAGACCTCGTAGCTCACATGGCCGCTCATGAAGGAGGTCATCGCCATCTGGCCGTCGAAGGGAATGTGGACGCCGGCACCGCCGGCAAGCTGCAAGTCATCCCACATCTTCAGCCCGGAAATGATCAGGTTCGCCGCGCCGTCGCCTTCGCCCTGGAAGACATCGTGGTTCCCGGTCGGGAATTCAAAGGTCAGCGTGCCGCTCACCGCCGTGGCGCTCGCGGGATCGTAGATGAAGGCATACTTGAGACCCGCAGCGATGTTCGCGAAGCCGGACTCGTCCGACCACAGCGGCTGGGTGTCGGGATTGATGTCCACATAGCCGTCCTTGGTCGCCACGATCGACAGCCGCTCGTTCAGCGCGATCTCGAACTGCAGCGCGTAAACCTGCACGTCGCCACCCATCGGCAGCGGGCCGGCGGTGGAGTTCACGAAGTCCGGCAGGCGATGATACATCGCGATCGCGTGGAGGTTGGTCGTGGGCAGCGCCAGATCGAACAAAGTCGGGTTGCTGATCGGGCGGCGGGCATTCTCGAAGCCGGAACTGGTGGCCGGAGCCGCGGCGGGTTCGGTGACGATCGTGCCGGCCATGGCAGTGCCGAGAAGGGCGGACAGGGAGACAAAGGTTGCTGCTTTCATGGTTCGTTTGGTTGGAACGCCCGCAGCCTCCCCGAAATCCCCGGCGCGATCTAACCACCCTCCCCGCACCTCTCCGCATATTTTGCTTTCCCTGACCGCCCCCATGACCCTCGCCCACAAGGCCGCTTCCGGGATCAGCCCCCCCCCTTTCGTAGGCCTTCAGCACCTCCGCTGCTTCCCGAAGATCAAACCCTGAATCCTCGTGCCCCTCGGCATCGATCCTCCTGTCGGAAGCGATTTCGCCTGACGCCTCCGTACCGGGACCGCGGATCATAAGTCCGCCCGACGGTCCACGGCGGCAGGCTTTAAGAAGAAATCGTCCGCAGCGCCCCCCCCAGGAATAACCACTCAAGAATGGGAAACCCTCTCATTCTTGGCTCAACCCTCGATTCTCCTTGGCCACGCCCCACACTTGTCCTACCCCTCAAGTAATTCTGGCAGTCCATTACCCGGGCATCCACCTGCCCGATCCCTCCCGTGACCGCCTACGCCCACAGTCTCGCCGACAAGGATCCCAGCCATTGGGAACCGCTCTTCACCCCCTTCGGCGAAGTCGATCCTAACGATCCCCGGAAAGCCTGCTCCAGCCGCAACGGCGCGCCTTGCCCGCACTGCGAATCCCACGCCCCCGACCACGGCCACCTCAACAAAGTAGGCTACTGGTGCTCCACCTTCGCCGCCTCCATCTTCCCGCCCGGCCCGGATCGCGAGTCAGCCCGCCAATGGGCCTACCTGGCCGGGCTCTGGCATGATCTGGGGAAGTTCGCGCCAGAATGGCAGACCTACCTTGCTTCAAAAACAGACATCCACACGGAGGAAGCCAGCGGCAGCCCATCCAGGCGCGAGGACCACTCCACCGCTGGCGCCATCTTCTCCCACTCTCTTCCGCCATTCGGAGCACTCCTCAGCTACATCATTGCAGGACACCACGCGGGCTTGGCCGATGCCGCCTATCTTTTTAACGAACGATTCCCCCGCCCCATCAACGAGTGGCGTTCCCACGCCGTGGCCGCCGGCGTTCCGCTCGGCGAAGAAGTCCCCATCCCACCGCTCTCCCGGCCCGACGCAGGCAATGACGGCCTCGCCTTTCTCACCCGCTTCTTCTTCTCCTGCCTCGTCGATGCCGACTACCTCGCCACCGAGTCTTTCATGCAACCGGACAGATCGCAGCTTCGCCGTCCTTGGCCCGGCGACATCTTGGCCCGTATGCTGGGAGTCCTCGAAGCCTACATGGCGGCAAAGTTTGCCCCTCCCGGAGTCGATCCAGTCAACCTTGCCCGCGAAAGCGTTCGCCGGGACTGCATCGACAGGGCGGAGAGCGATACCGGCTTCTTCTCTCTGACGGTCCCTACAGGCGGAGGCAAGACCCTCTCCTCCCTGCTCTTCGCACTCCGCCACGCGCTGCGAAATGGACAGCGGAGCGTCATCCTCGTCATCCCTTTCACCAGCATCATCAAGCAGAATGCCGATGTTTTCCGTGAAGTCTTCGCACCGCTTTCAAAAGAACTCGGCCGCGACATCGTCCTCGAGCATCACTCCAAGTTCGACCCCACCAAGGAAACGGAATCCAACCGCCTGTCTTCCGAAAACTGGGACTCGCCTCTGATCGTCACCACCAACGTCCGCTTTTTCGAATCGCTCTTCGCAAATCGCACCAGCGCCTGTCGGAAGCTCCACCGCACGGCCCGCAGCGTGGTCATCTTCGACGAAGTCCAGGCCCTGCCGGCATCGCTGCTCCACCCGATTCTCCGCAGTCTGCGCTGTCTCGTTCACGACCTCGGCTCGACGGCGGTCCTCTGCACCGCCACCCAGCCCGCGCTCGACCGCCGCGAAGACTTTCCCATCGGCATCCCGCCGACAGAAATCACCGAGATCATCCGGGACAAGAACCAGCTTTTTCAAACGCTCGAACGCGTTGTTTGCGGAGACCTGGGACCGCTCGATGACGATGAGTTGATCGCCCACCTTCTTGACCACGCTGCCAGCGGTTGCCTCCTCATCCTCAACACCACCAAAGCCGCCCAGACTCTCTTCGAACGGCTTAAGCCCCATACCACCGCCCTCCATCTCTCCGCGCGGATGTGCCCGGCCCACGTGATCGCGGTCCTCCAGGAAGCGAAAACACTGCGCAAGTCCGGCCGCCCCGTCGTTCTCGTCGCCACCCAACTCGTCGAGGCCGGCGTCGATATCAGTTTTCCCGTCGTCTACCGCGCCGAATGCGGGCTCGATTCCTTCGCCCAAGCCGCCGGCCGCTGCAATCGGAACGGCGAGCTTCTTCCCGCCAAAGGCCGCGTCTTCCTGTTCGAGCCAACCGATCATCCGATCCCCAGCGGACTGGCGGCGATCAAGACCAACGCGGGCATCACCAAGGCTCACGTGCTGTCTTGCTTCGCCGACACCCAGCTTCTCTCCCAAGACGCAAACCGCCTCTACTTCGAGCACGCCATCGTCCGCGCCGGAGAAACATCCGAACTTTGGGACAAGCACCACATCGTCTCTGGCGAGGCCTGCTTCCCTCCCCACGCACAGGACTTTGAAACCTACCGCTTCAAAACCGCCGCCGAGCGTTTCCGACTCATCGACAGCGAAACCCACTCCGTCCTCATCCCGTGGGGCGCGGAAGGCAAGGCGCTCGCCGAGGAAATCCGTGACCTGAAGAAGCAGGGCCGCGTCCCGAATCGCAGCCACTACCGACGGGCCCAGCAATTCACCGTGCAGGTGTACGACGGCGAATGGCAGCAACTCAAACCGTTCCTTTCCTTCCACTGCGAGGATGCCTTCGCGATCCTCGACCACCCGGAAAACGACTACCATGTCCACACCGGGCTCAAGCGTCCCGGTGCCCCTTGCGATCCCAACGCCTTCTGCCTCTAGGGCGAATCCGGTTGCAAATTCCGACCCATCCCCCAGAATCCAAATCGTATGACAACCTCACTTCTATCACCCAAGTTCCAAGTCGTCATCCCAAAGGATGTCCGGCAGGCCTTAAACTTGAAACCCGGCCAGCGGCTCAACGTCGTCGAAAAAGACGGCCACATCGAACTCAGGCCCATCCTTACACCGGAGCAGCTCATTGGATTCTTGAAAGGCGACGAGCCGCTTGATTTTAGGAGGGAAGCGGATCGGGACATCTGAAACTAACGCCCCATGAAACTCGACATCCTCGATTCGAGCGCGTGGTGCGAGTGCCTCGACGAAGGCCCCAATACCCCACATTTCCGCCCCATTCTCCTGAAGCTGCCCGAGCTGATCGTCCCGACCATCGTGATCACGGAGGTTCGCAAGATCGCGCTCCAGAAACGCGGCCAAGCGAAGGCGGACGAAGTCACCCTTTCGATGCGCTCCGGCATCGTGATCGGCATTGACGAGGAAATCGCCGTCGCCGCCGCCGACCTTTTCATTAAGCACAAGCTCCCGCTGGCAGACTCCCTGATCTACGCCATCACGCTGGCCCACAAGGCCACGCTCTGGACCCAGGACGCCGATTTCAAAGGCCTGCCTCACGTCCGCTACTTCCCCAAGATCAAACCCTGAATCCCCATGTCCTTCGGCATCAAGCTCCACATCGAAGGCGACTTCGCCTGCTTCACCCGGCCGGAAATGAAGGTCGAACGCGTCTCCTACGACGTCATCACCCCTTCCGCGGCCCGCGGGATCCTCGAAGCGATCTACTGGAAGCCGCAGATCCGCTGGATCATCGACCGCATCCACGTCCTCAAGCCGATCCGCTTCACCAACATCCGGCGCAACGAAGTCGGAGCCAAAGCCAGCGCACCCACAGCCGCCGCCATGAAAGGCGAATCAGTGGCAACTATTGGGATCTTCGCTGACGATCCAAAGACCCGGCAACAGCGCGCCTCAACGCTGCTGCGGAATGTAGCCTACATCATCGAAGCCCGTTTCGAGATCCTCGACTTCCGTTTCGAACGCGGCGGCCTGGAACTCCCCGCCAAGGACTGCGAAGGCAAGCACCTCGACATGTTCACTCGCCGTGCCCGCTCCGGCCAATGCTTCCACCAACCCTGCCTCGGTAACCGCGAGTTCCCCGCCCGCTTCACCCTTCTCGGCGACACCGATCTCCTCCCGGCCTGCGAACTTCCGCCCGAGCAACGAAACAAGGAACTCGGCTGGATGCTCCACGACATCGCCTACCTGCCTGCCGACAAGAAGGCCAAAGACAGCTTCCTCACCGGCCAAGGAAAACGCGTCCGTGCCGAACCGCGGTTCTTCAATGCCAAGCTCGAGAACGGGGTCGTCGAAGTGCCGCCTTTCCACACCGTCAACGCTTAAGCCGTCATGATCCTTCAATGTCTGAACAATCTCTATGAGCGGCTTTCCGAGGACCCCGACAACGGCCTTCCTACGCCTGGCTAGAGCCTACAGAACATCAGTTTCTGCGTTGTCATCAAGGACGACGGTAGTTTGGTCTCCATTGAGCCGCGCCGGATCGAAACCATTGAAATTGGCAAAAACGGCAAAGAGAAGAAGACCGTTCGTCCGCTCTCGCTTCTTGTTCCTGGTCAGGCCAAACCTCCCGGACAAGGACTTAACCCGTGCTTTCTCTGGGATAACACAGGCTACATGCTTGGATTCAAACCCGAAGATCCGAAAAAGTCCGAAGCCGAGCGAGAAAAGGAGAAAGTCCGGACAATCGCCTCATTCGAGGCCTTCAGAAAGCGGCATCTCGACCTTGAAGCTTTGTTCGACAGCCGGGACTTCTCGGCGGTGTGCAGTTTCCTGAAAACTTGGACGCCCGAACGCTCCTCTGACCACCCGCAGCTTCAAGGGATTACCTCGGGCTTCGGAGTCTTCCAAATCAGCGGAAATCCCAGATACGTCCACCAGGCTCCTTCGATCTCCCGGTGGTGGGCTGAACAAAGCTCTATCGACCGAGAGGGAGAGAAAGGCTTCTGCCTGGTCACTGGGAGATCCGCCGCTCTTGCCCAGCTCCACGACCCGGCGATCAAAGGGGTGGCGGGAGCGCAAAGCTCGGGGGCGAAGCTAGTTTCGTTCAATCTAAACGCCTTCGCCTCCCTCGGCAAAGAACAGGGACTCAACTCACCCGTCTCCGAAACCGCGGCGTTCGCCTACTGCAATGCTCTCAACTGGCTTCTCGCCCGCAAGGAGCGCCGCTTCCGCGTCGGCGACGCCACCACGGTCTTCTGGACCGCGGAAGCGACCCCGGCCGAAGCCCTGTTTCCATGGATGATGTCCGGCACCCCTGAGGCGGAAGACATTGGCACCAAACAAAGGGTCGAAAGAATCCTCGGGAAGATCGCCCGCGGAACCCTCGGCAACGATGACCTCGGCGACGCCAAGGTGCCTTATTACATTCTCGGGCTCTCCCCCAATGCGTCCCGCCTCTCCGTTCGCTTCTGGCACACCGGCCAACTCGGAGAACTCATCGACAATCTCAGACTTCACCTCGCCCAACTAGAACTGGTCCGCCAATGGGACGAAACCAATTCGAAGAATCCAGAACCCGTCCACCCTTCGTCCTACCAGATTCTCCGCCAGACCGCCCGGGAAGCCGACGGGATTCCGCCCCTGCTCGGCGGCGGACTCATGAGGTCCATTCTCCTCGGCTCCGACTATCCCGCTTCTCTGGTCACGACCGTCCTCAATCGCATCAGAGCTGAACGCGAGGTCAGCTACCTCAAAGCCTCCATCCTCAAAGCCTGGCTCATCCGCAACCATCATTACCCCATCACCATCATGTTAGACGAAACCAGCACCAACCCCGGCTATCTACTCGGCAGGCTGTTTGCGGTCCTCGAAAAAACTCAGCAGGACGCCCTCCCGAACATCAATGCCACCATCCGTGACCGTTTCTACTCCAGCGCCTCGGCCACTCCGCGCGCTGTCTTCGGTCGTCTTCTGCGGATGTATCCCAATCACCTCGGTAAAGCGCAGTCAGAATGGGCTTCAAAGATCGGCTCGGAGAACGCCTTAAAGCGCAAGAACGGCAGGGAAATCCTCTGCCAGAACATCCTCGACTGCCTCACCGATTTTCCCGCTCACCTCAATCTCCAGAATCAGGCTCAATTCGCGCTCGGATATTACCATCAGCGAAAAGCCTTTTACCCGAGTAAACCCAAGGATGGGGAAGCTGAACCCATTGAACCGACTGACGGCAACAAATCCTGAATCCATCTCTAACCATTCACAATCACCTCACCATGAACCACCGCTACGACTTCATCTACCTCTTCGAAGCATCCGACGCCAACCCGAACGGCGATCCCGATGCTGGCAATCTTCCCCGCGTTGACACCGAATCAGGCCAAGGCCTCATCACCGACGTCTGCATCAAACGCAAGGTGCGCAATTATGTGGACGTCGTCAAAAAGGACGCGCCTGGCTACGACATCTACGTGAAAGAGAAGGGCGTCCTCATCCGTGCTCACGAAAAAGCCTACCAAGCAATCAAGGAAAACGGCGTCGAGCAGAGCGAGGCAAAGGCCGGCAAGAGAAAAGGCAGTGGCGACGAAGTCGAAGCCGCCCGCCAATGGATGTGCCAGAACTTCTACGACGTCCGTACTTTCGGGGCCGTCATGAGCCTCGCAGTCAACTGTGGCCAAGTCCGCGGGCCGATCCAGCTTAGTTTCTCTCGCTCCATCGATCCCATCGTCATCAGCGAGCACGCCATTACCCGCATGGCCGTCGCAACTGAGAAGGAAGCCGAGGCCCAGCAGGGCGACAACCGCACCATGGGCCGCAAATTCACCGTTCCCTACGCTCTCTATCAGACCCACGGCTTCGTGAACCCCTTCCTCGCCGATCAAACCGGGTTTTCCGAAGACGTAGACCTCGAACTCTTCTTCCAAGCCCTAGAGAACGCCTTCCAGTTCGACCAATCCGCCGCCCGTCCCGCCGGCAGCATGGCTCCGCGAGGCCTGCTCGTTTTCAAGCACGAGAACCAGCTTGGCAAGGCCCCCAGCCACTCTCTCTTCGACCGGCTGAAGATCGAGTCCTTCGAGGACTCTCCGGCCGAGAACGGCAAGCCGCCTCGAAAGTTCTCCGACTACGCCAAGCGCATCACCTTCGACGGCATCCCGCTCGACGATTTCATCAAGCCCGGCGAATCCAAGGATCTCGGCAACGGCATCACCCTGATCCGCCGCATCTGAGTCATGAGCGATGACCTCGACCCCTCCGACGGCATGATCAGCCGGGCGGCGCTCGCCTCGGAAGTGCTGCTGTTCCGGATGAAAATGCTCTCGCAAGAATTCTATGCTGAGCCGTGGATCGACGGCTTGGAGTTCGAAGTTTGGGACATGGCCTTCAACTGACACAAGTTGTTCAACCGGTTCGAGGTCACGGAGAGCATGTCGAAGTATTTCCGTGATCTGGCCACCCTCGCCGACGGCTGGTGGGTGCAAGAAGACGAAACCCAGTCCGGCCAAGCCGGACCGGTATTCATCACGTCGGACCGTTGGCAGCAAATCCTCGCCCGGTCCGAGTGACCGCACAGCAAACCCCTACCGCTGAAAGAAATAAACGAATCCCCATCCACCCCGAACCCACCCCGTTGACGCGAAGCCCCCGCACAGTTACTGTGCAGCACAGTCATGAAAAACATCACGCTCAAGATCGATGACGAGACCTACCGCAAAGCGCGGCTCAAGGCGGCGGAGAAGGGCACTTCCGTGAGTGCCATGGTCCGGGAAATCCTCATTCGCGAGACCACTGGCGACGAGGACCGGGAAGCCAGCCGGATCGAGGCGCTCAAGAAACTTTATCGCGAGGCCGACGCGCGGGCACGCCGGAAGCCCGCGAGAACCGAACCCTTGGTTCCCTTAACCCGCGACGAAATCTATGCCGAACGCCTTCGTTGATACCAACATCCTCGTCTATGCGGCGGAAGAGTTGCTGCCGCTCACGGAAAAGACCCGCATCGCCCGCGAACTCCTTCGTCAGCCGGGTCTCGCGGTTTCCGTCCAAGTGCTCGGCGAGTTCATCGTTTCTGCACGGCATCCCAAGAAACTCGCGCTACCTCCCACCAGCGAAGCGGCCTGGCTGGCGCAGTTCATGCGAATGGACATCGCCCCGCTGACTCCCGAAACGCTGATCCTCGCACTGCGGCTCCACGGAGCCTATCAGACCTCGCACTGGGACTCCCTCGTGCTTGCCAGCGCGCTCGAATTGGGCTGCCCCAGGATTTACTCCGAAGACTTGAACCACGGCCAGGGCTACGACGGCGTCCGGGTCGTCAATCCCTTCCTCTAACTCCGCGCAGATCTCCGCGCAGACCGAATTCTTCCAGTCTTCCGTCTTGCTGCTTCCCGTCTTGATTCTCCCCTCCCATGCACGACGAAGACCATCTCATCGCCCTCTCCGCGCTCCAGCACTGGCTGTATTGCCCGCGGCAGTGCGCGCTGATCCACGTCGAGCAGGCTTGGGCGGAGAACAAGTTCACGGCCGAAGGCAAGGTGATGCACGCCCGGGCCCACGACGGCCCCGACGAGTCGCGCCCCGGCGTCCGGATCACCCGCGGGATGCCGGTGCGGTCACTGCGATTGGGGATTACCGGGCAATGCGACATCGTCGAGTTCGACGCCGACGGCCGGGTGCTTCCGGTCGAATACAAGCGGGGCAAACCGAAAGCCCACCGGGCCGACGAAGTGCAGCTCTGCGCGCAAGCGCTCTGCCTGGAAGAAATGCTCGGGATCGAGGTGCCCCGCGGCGCACTTTACTACGGCGAGCGCCACCGGCGGACGGAGGTCGAGTTCGATGGCGAGTTGCGACTACTCGTCCAATTCACCGCAGCGGCCGTGCACCACTGCTTCAACGCCGGGACGACACCCCTCGCCGAATACGATCCCCGCCGCTGCGACGCCTGTTCCTTGATCGACCAATGCCAGCCGAAAGCCCTCCGCTTCAAGAAGGGCGCGGCGGCTTGGTTCAATTCCAACCTCCCGTCCCCCGCCCCGTGAAACGCCATCTCAACACCCTGTTCGTCACCTTGGAGGGAGCCTATCTCCGCAAGGATGGCGCGGCCATCGAAGTCCGCCACGAAGGCGAGTCCAAGCTGCGGGTGCCGCTGCACAACCTGGATGGGATCGCCTGCTTCGGCTGGGACATCTCCGCCTCCGCCTCGCTGATGGCGGCCTGCGCGGATGCCAAGGTCGCCCTGTCCTTCCACACGCCGCACGGCAAGTTCCTCGCCAGCACGAACGGCTTCACCAGCGGCAACATCCTGCTGCGCCGCGAGCAATACCGCCGTGCCGACCACGAACCTGCGTCAGTGGCGATCGCGGCGAACATGATCGCGGCGAAGCTGGCGAATTCCCGCCATGTCCTGATGCGCGCCGCCCGGGATCACGGCGACAAGGACCCCGCCCGCGCCAGCGCCCTGCTCCAAGCGGCCGACTTTCTCCAGGTTCGGATCGTCCTGGCGACCCGCACCACCAGCCTCGACTCGCTACGGGGCATCGAAGGCGATGCAGCGGCAACCTACTTCGCCGTCTTTCCCCATCTGATGATCAATCACGACCCGGCGCTCGTGATGACGGGTCGATCGCGTCGGCCGCCGCTCGATCCGGTCAACGCCTTGCTGTCTTTCCTTTACAGCCTGCTAATGCACGACTGCCGGAGCGCGCTGGAAAGCTGCGGCCTTGATGCCCAGTGTGGCTTCCTCCACCGCGACCGCCCGGGCCGGCCGTCTCTGGCGCTCGATCTAATGGAGGAGTTCCGCGCCATCCTGGCCGATCGCACCGCCTTGTCGCTCTTCAATCGCAAGCAAGTCGACAGCGCGGACTTTGAGACCAAGGAGAGCGGAGCGGTGCTGCTGAAAGAAGCAGCCCGCAAGAAAGTGCTTACCGCATGGCAAGAGAGGAAGCAGGACGAGATCCTGCACCCCTTCCTCGACGAGAAGACCACGATCGGTCTCCTCCCCCACCTTCAGGCCCGTTTGCTCGCCCGGCATCTGCGGAGTGACCTCGACGCCTATCCCGCCTTCCTTGCCAGATAGCCGGCCATGTATGTCCTGATCACCTACGATGTCTCCACGGTGACCCCGCTTGGGAAATCGCGCCTGCGCCGGGTCGCCAAGACTTGTCTCGACTACGGGCAACGCGTTCAGAACTCCGTTTTCGAGTGCAAGGTCGACCCGGCGCAACTGGTCGCGCTTCGTTCAAGACTTCTGGAGATCGTCGATCTGAAGACCGACAGCGTCCGGTTCTACCACCTCGGCTCCAACTGGCATCACAAGGTGGAGCACCACGGGGCGAACGACGGCTACGATGTGGACGGCGCGCTTGTCGTCTGAGAGCTGCGCCGCCAATCTGTTGAATCTGGAAAGCGGTCAGTGCCGTCGCGAACCCCAAGGGATCATGAAATCCCCGGGAGGTTCGCGGAAGCGCCCAACGCACTGGTGGTTAGATCTTTGACATTTTGAAACCACCGAACCGAGATGGCGTCGAACGTTGTTCGGCTCAGGTTCGCGGAACATTCAGTTCTTTCCCTACAGAGGAAAGGCCTGCAAGCTCACGCCGTCGCCCCTCGCATGAGGGGCGCGGATTGAAACCAAGGGGAGCGAAACCAACCGTCACACTTGGAGAGTCGCCCCTCGCATGAGGGGCGCGGATTGAAACCGACCATTAGGAGAGCTTGAGAACAGCCTGGCAGTCGCCCCTCGCATGAGGGGCGCGGATTGAAACACTCTACA
>NEUO01000029.1 GCA_002304315.1 Verrucomicrobiia bacterium Tous-C4TDCM | reverse complement strand
GCCTTGGCAGGTGGTCGTCAGCCTCGGCGCGCGGGTGCCGATCCCGACGGGCAACGGCAACATCGAGTATCAAGATTGTCGGCTGAGCACCACCGTCCGCATCGCCCCCGGCAAGAAGGTGGTTCTGTGGCAAAAGGGCGATCAGAAGCTGACCTTGTCGGTGGAGAAGGTGGAGGAGTGACGGGCGGCGGGATCTGGTTGAATTCGCCGCAATGGCCAACACGCTGATCCGGTAATTGCCTTGAATTCCGACCTAAAGCCGATTAGCTCTATCCGTGATGAGCGAGGCCCGCACATTTAAGAAAAAGGAAGGGCAATGGGTCAAAACCGAGAACCCGACGAAAGAGCAATTGCTCTCGATGTCCGAGCAGCAAGCCAGGATGTTTACGCCGGATGGTCAGCTCCGGATGGTGATCGAGATACGGGAGAACGCCAGCAGAGGGCGATTGAAGCCCATGTCGCTGCGGCGGTAACCGGGAGGAAGCCGCTGTATTTTGACCCGTGGGGCGATGAGTTCAGCGAGGCATTTGCCGAATCCTACAGAAGAGTCCTGCCACGAAGTGTCGAAGTCGTTTCGCGCGACGGCATGCTCTTCGTTTTCCGGCCCGAGAAGGTTGCGGCCATCATGGAGAGCGACCCCGATTTCTACCGGCGGGAAGGCGAGTCGCTTCTGGACTCCATCTCGAGAGTGTCAGCCGAAGCGATGAACGGAGAGCTTCTCGGGTATGGAGCAAGGAGCCTTTTGGTCCGGCCTGCGCACGCAGTAAGGATTTTCAGGGGAAAAGACCTCCTTCTCTATTACTTCGTTTCCGACCCGGATTCGCATCATGCCGCTTCCTTTGCGCGGTTGAGAGCAGAGGACTTCGAATTAGCCTTCGGTTGGCAGGATCTGAAATTCACGTTGGAGATGATGGATTAGCGAGGCGAAGGAGTGCTCAAACCGCTGCAATCGCGAGTTACCGCCATCGGACGAATGGCTCCTTGCAAGATGCAACAATAGGGGCCTAGCCCATCAGGCTCACCGAATCGGGCCACGACATGGAGTGCTGCGGCACGACGCAGCTTTGGCTCCGGGTGCGGACGCTTCACCCAGCAACGCCCCGGATTGCCATCCCGGCCGGTCCGCGGCGAGTTGGAAGGTGGCGGGCTTCATCACGGATGTTCCGAGTGAGATCCGGAGAACGCGCGCTGGTATTCAAACTTGGATCCGACCACTCTCCACCATGCCGAAACGCCGTGCATTGCTGCTGCTCGGGGTGATCCTCGCGTTGTATCCCGTGAGCTACCTCGTGATGTCGCGGGACGGCTATTACGATTCCGGACCCATGGGATTCGCCAAAGGGCCCGGAAGGACCGTGATTCTCGTCTCCAAGTTTGGCTATGCCTGGCATCCCTTCGACGGCTGCGACCTCGACGATTTCCGAAGCGCACCGGTCCAGGCGTCCTTCAGCATCTTCTACCTCCCGCTAATGGAGCTGGACCGGCAATGGTGGCACACCGAGGCAAAAGCGGAATCGGGAAATTACCCTGGAAGCGGGGATTTAGCATCGGGGGTAAGACCGGGACGGCGAGAGTTTCCGCGGGCGGAAAATGAACCGTTGCGCACGGTTCGAAATCTCTTCGTCAAATCGAAGAACGGCGTTGCAAATTTTCCTACACGGGATGACATGTCTCCCGGCACCGATTTCGTATCTGTGTCGCAACCCCATCCCCACTCCCATGCGCCCCATTGCCGTCTTGTTGGCGGGCCTCTGCATCTCCGGTGCTTCCGCCGCACCGCGCCTCCACGTCTCGACGGAGTCCCTGACTCCGGAGAGCACGATCGAAATGGTCCTCGACCACGCCGTCGCCGGCGCGGACCGGATCGGCAAAGAAGTCAAAACCCCGTGGCTCGACATCCAGCCGGCGTGGAAAGGGACGCTCTTCTGGAAGGAAGCAAACGTCCTCGAGTTCCGGCCCTCCGCCCCGCCCGCCTTGGGCACGAGCTATGTTTTCAAGCTCACCGGCAAGCACGCTCATCTCGACGGCTCGGCGATCCCGACCGGCGCGATCGCGAAGGTTTCGAGCCAGCCATTCCAAATCGACTACGCCACTTTGCTGGAACGCTACGACGACGACTGGAGCCCGCGCACCGCCGTCTATTTCCTCCGCTTCAATGGCGATGTCTCGCCGGAACAAGCCGCGCCTTTCCTGTTCTATGAAGCCGATGGCGGCCAACGCGTCGCCGCCAAGACCGAACGCGCGACCTTCGGCCGCCTCAAGCAACCCGGTTACCTCGGTGCCTCGTGGAGCGAACGCTTCGCCCGCCGCGGCCAGCCCGCCCCCGAGCTGGAACTCACGCCGGAGCTGCAAGTCCCGAACGGCCTGATCGTTTCCCCGCTGCAGCCGCTGCCGGTCGGCAAGAACTGGCGGCTCTCCCTGCTCAACGGCCTGCCCGACGCCACCGGCAAGGCGAAGTTCGCCGCCGACTCGACCCGCCACATCGGGGACATCGATGCGCTGAAAATCGAAAGCCTGGTTGCCCGCGTCTCCGCCGACGAACCGCGCCGGATCGTCGCTGATTTCAACGCTAAGCTGCCGCTCGATCTCCCCGCCTCCATGGTCAAGGTGGAGCCCTTGCCAAAGGACTTCCGCATCGAAGTCCGCAACGACGAACTCCACGTGCTCGGCGACTTCTCGACCGAGGATCAGTGGGTCATCACGCTCGACGCTTCGCTTGCCTCGAAGGACGGCCGCGCCCTCGGCACCGCGGTTTCGAAAAAGCTCATCTTCAAGCCGCTCCACGCCGAACTGGCGATCGCCAGCCAGGATGAAAGCCAGCTTGCCTCGGGCAAGCGGCAGTACCGGATCCAGACCGTGAACCTCGAGCGGGTGAAGATCCGCGTGAAGCGGCTCGACGGCCCGCAGTTGATCCGCGCCCAGCAAGGCTACCGCCACTACACCGGCGTCGGCCCGGACGGCAAGGACCTCACTCCGACCCACCTCATCCCCTACGAAATGATGGCCGGCGAGACGATCGCCGAGTTCGAGATCCCGATCACCAACGCCCTCGATACCACCCAGCCGCTGATCCTCGACTGGGACAAGGTGCTGGCCGGCGAAGCGCAGCCTTACACCCTCGGCTTCCCGAAAGAAGCGACCGCCGCCGTGCCCGCCGCGAAAGCCCCCGCCGCCTTCTTCCTGGAAATCGCCGGCACCCCGAAACCCGGTGCTCCGACCGGAGACGACGATGAGAACGAGGAGGAAAGCGAAGACCCCGAAGCGCCGAAATCGCCGGTCGCCCAGGCGCTGGTCCAGCTCACCGACCTCGGCCTCGCGTGGAAGATTATCGATGGCGAATCCCGCGTGTTCGCCTTCTCGCTCCTCACCGGCAAGCCGCTCCCCGGCGTCGAGCTCGCCACCTTCGGCGAGGATGCGAAAGCCCTGCCGCAAGTCGCCAAGACCGGCGCCGACGGCATGGCGACGCTCCCCCGCGAAGCCGCCGCGCGCCACCTCCAGGCCACCCTCGGCGATGACCGCTACACCGTGGCCTACGACAGCACCTTGCCGACCGTCGGCCTCTGGCGCTTCCCGGTTCGCTACTCATGGGAACCGACCCCGCTGGAAAAGCGCCGCGTGTTCCTCTTCACCGACCGCTCGCTCTACCGCCCGGGTGAAATGGTGCATTTGAAAGGCATCGTCCGCCGCCAGGACGGCAACGTGATCGGTGCCCAGCCCGCCGCGCCGTCACGCGTCGTCGTGACCGATCCGACCAACCGCGAGATCCTCACCAAGGCGATCGAAGTCTCCCCGTCCGGCGGCTTCGACCTCAGCTTCGAGCTGCCCGCGGAGAAGACCGGCTACCACCGCATCCGCTTCGATTACCCTGAGGAACTCGCGAAGCTGGAAGGCCTCGAAGACTGGTCGGAGCGCGCCTTGATCGAGGCGAACGCCCTCTTTGAAACCGGCATCCGGGTCGAAGAGTTCCGCCGCAATGCCTTCGAGCTCGCCCACACCGTGACCCCGCCCGCCGACGGTGCGAAGGAAGTCACGCTCGACCTCAAGGCCACCTACTACCAAGGCCAGCCGGTCGCGAAGGGCACGGTGGAAACGGTCACCACCGTTTCCGAGACCAACTTCTACCCGGAGAAATTCCGCGACCACCTGTTCGGCGACCACCGCTCGCAGGACTTCAATTACTGGTATCACTACTTCGGCTACCGCTGGGACGATGACAACGGCTCGCGCCGCTCCAACAGCGAATCGACCAAGAGCGTGCTGGCCGACGACGGCAGCGCGCGGATCGTCGCCAAGCTCCCCGACGCCGGGTTCCCGATGGCCCGCGAGGTCTCGATCTCGACCGAGGTCACCGACGCGAACCAGCAGACGCTCAACGAACGTACGGAGACCCTCGTACATCCCGCCTCGGTCTACATCGGCATTTCCCGCCTCGACCGCCTGGTCCGCGCCGGCGACCGCGTGCCGCTGGGGATCGTCGCGGTGAAGCCGGATGGCACCTCATTCGAAGGCGAGCTGAAATTCGAAGCCAAGCTGACCCGCGAGGTCAACGAGCAGGTCCGCATCGATGGCGACGACGGCGGCTCCGCGGTGCGCAACGAGTCGCGCCGCGAGGACCTGTCGACCACCCCGCTCGCGCTTGCCGGCGGCCAAGGCACCGAGTTCCTGTTCGCCCCCGCCGGCGCCGGACTCCATGAGATCGAACTCCGCGGCAAGGACCCCGAAGGCCGGCCTTTCGCCACCGTGATGACGATCCACGTCTACGGCGGCGACGAGTATCCATGGGCCTATGAGGACAACGTGCGGATCAAGCTGGTCTCCGAGAAAAAGATCCACCAGCCCGGCGACACCGCCCGCGTGCTGGTGCTCTCGCCGATCGAAGGCACCGCATTGGTCACCGTCGAGCGGGAGAAAGTGCTGCGCTCCTTCATGGTCGAGCTGAAGGCCGACCAGCCGGTGATCGAGATCCCGCTGACCGACGACGACGCGCCGAACGCCTTCGTCTCGGTGATGGTCATCAAGGGCGCGCAGGACAGCGCACGGCAGTTCAAGGAACCGCAACTCCGGCTCGGCTACTGCGAGCTGATGGTCGCGAACGTCCGCGACAAGCTCGCGGTGAAGCTCGACGTGCCCGCGGAAAGCGTGCTGCCCGGCCAGGAGGTTGCACTTACGGGAACCATCGTACTTCCCGGCGGCCAGCCCGCCGCCAACGCGGAGGTCACCCTTTACGCCGAGGACGAAGGCACCCTCGCCGTCATGGGCTACGAAACGCCCGACCCGATGGCCCATTTCTACGACCCCCGCGAGCTCCGGGTGAACTGCGGCACCACGCTCGACGACTTCATCCCCGAGTCCCCCGAAGAACAGACCTTCTACAACAAGGGCTTCTTCATCGGCGGCGGCGATGGCGAACTGGGCGGCATGCCCCCGGCCATGCGGCGCGATTTCAACCCCTGCGCCGGCTGGCATCCTTCTCTGACCACCGATGCCGCTGGCAAGTTCACCGCCACCTTCAAGATGCCCGACACGCTGACCCGCTACCGGGTGATCGCCGTCGCGCACCACGGCGAAAGCCGCTTCGGCCACGCCGAGGCCGCGTTGGTGGTGAACAAGCCGCTGATGATCGAGCCGCAGGCCCCGCGCTTCGCCAGCGAAGGCGACACCCTCGACGTCCGCGCGCTGGTCCAGAACGCCTCGGAGTTCTCCGGCACCTGGAAGATCACCTTCACCGCGAACCCGCCCGCCTCCGATCCGGTCGCGGCGATCGCCGGTCCGGAGACCGAGAAAACCCTGACCATCGCCGCCGGCGGATCCGCTCCGGTCATCTTCCCGGTCGCGTTCAAGAACACCGGCGAGGCCGTCATCTCATGGAAGGCCGAGCCGGTCGCGCTCGACGGCGCGGAACTCACGCCGGTGCTCGCCACCAAGCTGCGCGACCAGGTCGAGTCGCGCTTCCAAGTCCACTACCCCGTCCCGCTGCTCCGCCAGGCGAAGCTGATCAACGTCACCAACGGCAAGGCCAATCTGCTCGACGGACTCGATCCCGAACTGCTGAAAGGCCGCGGCCGTCTCGAGCTGGAATTCTCCCGCTCGCTGCTCTCCGAAGCCGCCGGCTCGGTCGACTACCTGCTGACCTACCCCTACGGCTGCGTTGAACAGACCACCTCGTCGATGATGCCCTGGCTCGCCGTCGATCAACTCCGCGACGTGGTCCCGTCCTTCGCCAAATACCCTGAAGCCAAGGTGAAGGCCGCACTGCAGAAAGGCGTCGACCGCTTGCTCTCGATGCAACTTCCCGACGGCGGCTTCAGCTACTGGCCGGGCAGCACTGAGACCGTTCCCTGGGCCAGCGCCTATGCCGGACTCGGGCTGGTGCTCGCCGCGAAGAACGGTGCCGTCGTCCCCGAAGCCGCCATCGCCTCCTTGGCAACGCACCTCGAAGCGTCGCTGCGCGGGATCGGAACTTCGACCTCGGCCTATGATCTGGAGAACGTCTGCCGCGCCGTGTGGATCCTCGCCATCATCGACCGCGAGACCGCCGCCTACATCAACGCGCTGAAGGAACGCATGGCCGATCTCAACCCGCGCGCCCGCTGCCTGCTCGCCCTCGCCGCGGCTTCCGAAGGCAACATCGACGACGCCGCCATCCTGCGCGACAAGACGAAGTTCCGCCTGAAGGACGACGGTTGGATGGCCTGGCAGAACGACAGCGCGCTGACCCTGCTCGCCTGGTCCTCCGTCGATTCCAAAAGCAAGGAAGCCACCGCCGCGCTTGAGAAACTGATCCAGGATCGCAACCCCTACGGCCACTGGAACACCACCTGGGTCAACGCCTGGTCGCTGCTCGCCCTGGCCAGCTACGCCGAAAATCAGGACGAGGCCCAGCCCGCCACCGTCACGCTCACCAGCGCCGATGGCCCGAAGACGATCACACTCGAAGCCGGCAAGCCCGCCATGGCCTTCGACTTCCCGCTCGGTGCCAATCTCGCATTGACCGCCAGCTCCGATCAAAACGCCTACGTTCGCGTGAAGCTGGCCTCCAAGCCCGATCTCACGCCGCAAAAGCCGGTCGCGAAGAACGGCCTGCAGATCACCCGCTTCTACGAACGCGTAAAGTCCGACGGCAGCACCGAGCCGCTGGAAGCCGCCAAGCTCGGCGACCTGGTGCGCATCACGCTGCGGGTCGATCTGCCCGCCGACGACTCGCGCTACCTCATCGTCGAGGACTGCTTACCCGCGATCTTCGAAGCCGTGAACAGCGACTTCGCCAGCCAGGCCGCGCAAGGCAACGCCCGCGCTTCGAGCGACAACAACTGGAGCATCTCGCACCGTGAACTCCGGTCGGACCGTGCGATGTTCTTCTTCGACCGCGTCTGGAGGAGCGGCCGCCAGGAAATCAGCTACCTCGCCCGCTGCACCATGGAAGGCAAAGCCGTCGCCCCGCCCGCCAAGGTCGAGTCGATGTACAACCCCGACAACACCGCGCTCTCGGCCTCGAGGGAGTTCTGATCGTTGACGGAGCGCTGACTTTAGTCGGCAAGTCTTCCGCAGAGTGGCACCTCACCACGCCGACTAAAGTCAGCGCTCCCCCCGTGAAACCCCGCCACCCACTCCGCCGCAAGCGCATCCTCCTCCCGGGGACAGCGCTCGCGGCGGCCTTGTTCGGCTGGTTCCTCCTCCCGCTCTTCTTCCCGCTCCCCACGTCTCTAACAGACAACCCCTCCGCCTCCCCAGTCCTCCTGGACCGCCACGGCAAGCCGCTCCACCACCTCGTCCTCCCCGACTTCACCCGCAGCGCGCCGGTCGCGCTCGATCAAGTCCCCGCCGACCTCGTCGCCTGCACCCTCGCCGCCGAGGACAAGCGCTTCCGCTCCCACGGCGGCATCGACCTGCTCGCCACCGCCCGCGCCGCCAAGGACGCCGTGTTCCACCGCCGCAGCGTCTCCGGTGCCTCCACCATCACCCAGCAACTCGTCAAACTCTCCTCGCCCGCCGCCCCGCGCACCCTCAGCACCAAGCTCCGCGAAGCCCTGCTCGCCCGACACCTCGAGATGAAGTGGTCGAAGGACCAGATCTTCACCGCTTACCTCAACCGCCTGCCGTACGGCAACCATCGTAGAGGGCCCGCCGAAGCCGCCCGCTTCTACTTCCAGAAGCCGCTCGCCGACCTCTCCCTCGGCGAAAGCGCCCTCCTCGCCGGTCTCCCGCAAGCCCCCAGCCGCCTCGATCCCCTGAAGCACCCGGCCCGCGCCCTCGCGCGCCGCGGCATCGTGCTCGACCGCCTCGCCGCGACCTACGATGCCTCTCGTATTTCCGCCGCCCGCGCCGAAACCTTGAATCTCAGGCCTCTTCCCGAAGGCCACCTCGCACCCTGGCTTCCTTCTTCATTCGACGTTCAGCGTTCGATGTTCGATGTTCGATGTTCACTCGATTCCGCCCTCCAGCAGGACCTCGAAGCCATCGTCCGCGAGGAACTCGACAAGCTCTCCACTTCCAACCTTAAGCACGCCGCGGTCGTCGTCCTCGACAACGAAACCCGCGAGATCCTCGCCCTCGTCTCCTCCGGCGACTGGCGCGACCCCAACGGCGGCCAGATCAATGGCGCCCTCGTCCCACGCTCCCCCGGCTCCGCGCTGAAGCCATTCACCTGGCTGCTCGCATTCGAAAAAGGCGGCCTTCATCCGGGCTCCATCGTCGCCGACATCCCGACCCGCTTCCGCACCAAGGAAGGCCTCGATGCCCCCGAGAACTATGACCGCACTTTCCGCGGTCCCGTCTCCGTCCGCGAGGCCCTCGCCTGCTCGCTCAACGTTCCCGCGATGCGCGCCCTCAACGACCTCGGCGGCCCGCGTCCGCTGCACCAGCTCCTGTTAGAGCTCGGCCTCGACACCATCGGCCCCGACCCCGCGCCCTACGGCCTCGGCCTCACCCTCGGCAACGCCCCGGTCCGACTTCTCGATCTCACGAACGCCTACGCCACCTTGGCGCAAGGCGGAGTTCACCGGGAAGCGCGGCTTTGGATGGGAGATGGCAGATGGGAGATGGCAGATGAAAACGCCAAGCCCAGCGCCGCCTCGCAATCTACCATCCACCATCCACCATCTACCATCCACAATCCACCATCCACCATCTGCCATCTCTCTTCCGCCTACCTCATCGCCGAAATCCTCGCCGACCCCGTCGCCCGCGCCCCGTCTTTCGGCAGCCGCGGCCCGCTCGAGCTGCCCTTTCCCTGCGCCGCGAAAACCGGCACCTCCTCCGACTTCCGCGACAACTGGTGCCTCGGCTTTACCGGCAGGTTCACCGTCGGCGTCTGGGCCGGCAATTTCGACAACTCCCCGATGAAAGGCATCTCCGGCGTCGCCGGCGCGGGCCCGGTCTTCCACCGCACCATGCTCCGCCTTCATCGCGAAGAAAAGCCGCAGTGGCTGGAGCGCCCGGCCGGACTGGTCGAGGTCGCGATCGACCCGTTGACGGGGAAGAAGATGGCAGACCTGTCCTTCGTAGCTTCAGCGGAGAAGGATGGCAGACCCGTCCTTCGTAGCTTCAGCGAAGAAAGATGGCAGATGGCAGATGAAAAAGCCAAAGGCACTGTTGCCTCTGCATCCACCATCTACCATCCACGATCTACCATCTACGATCCACCATCCTTCTTCGCTGAAGCTACGAAGGACAGGTCCACCATCTGCCTCCTCCCCGCCGACCGCCTTCCTCTCGCCTCTTCCCCTTCCGACCGCGATGCCGAGGGCCGCGTGCTACTGGATTCCTCGTACTCGCAATGGTTCGCCTCGGAACACAACCGCCGCCGCTCCC
The DNA here is from genome assembly GCA_002304315.1 of Verrucomicrobiia bacterium Tous-C4TDCM. Taxonomy (GTDB): domain Bacteria; phylum Verrucomicrobiota; class Verrucomicrobiia; order Verrucomicrobiales; family Akkermansiaceae; genus Haloferula. Next base: position 20,559 of record NEUO01000029.1, on the reverse strand, counting down.
AGTTCGCCATCGCCATTGATCGCCCCGCCGAGCTCCCGCTGCGCATCCTCGCCCCGCGGGACGGCACGACTTATCTCCTCGATCCCGAGCTGCCAAACGGCGGAGTGCTCCATCTCGCCACCAACCTCCCCGGTCAGGCGACCTGGTCCAGCGAGACGCTGGAAGTCACCCCCGGCGGCGTCGAAGCACTGGTCCGCCTCAAGCCCGGCAGCCATGTCCTGACCGCGACCGACAAGCGCAACGGCGTACGCCGCGACGTGACCATCCAAGTCGAGCAGCGATAGAATTTGGAGTGCGATGACATGACATCGCTTTGGTTTGGTGTGACGCTCGACCCACCCTGCGTGCAGCGGACCGGCCGGAAATGCGATTCGTGGCCAGCAGAACGAAACCGTCCCGCCCCCAAGCCAAAGCTGCGTCCTGCCGCAGCACTCCATATCGGAAAGCGCGCTCACCAATGAACCTTCGCGCCGAAGATCATGTTGAAGCCCGCCTCGTTCTGGCCGGACCCATGATTCCGGTAATCCTCGTCGGAGATGTTCTCAAGCCCGGCGGTCAGCTCGAGATGATCCGTCGCCTGCCAGCCGCCGTGCAGCATGTAAACCATGTAACCCGGCGTGCCGAGCGACGGGATGCGCTGGTTGTCGGCACGGTCGGAGGCGCTCAGGCGATCCTCTTCCGCGGCCGACAGGAAGCGGCCCTCGATCCAGAATTTCTCGGACGGCGCGGTCCAGCGCAGGGCGACGGATCCAGTCAGCGGCAGCAGGCGCGAACCGGGCTCGTCGACGACCGGGCCACCGATGAAGGCACTCGTTTCGGTCCGCCCGTCCTGCCACGCGGCGAAACCGGACAGCGTCCACTGCGGATGAAAACGCCACGCACCCTCCAGCTCCACGCCATAGACGTAACCGTCGCGCCCGTTGGTCGCCACTGTGGTGGCACCGCCCGCGGTGGTCGGCACCGCGACGATCAGGTCGTCGATGTCGGTGTAGAAAGCCGTTAGATTGAAAGAGGTGTTATCGGTCGTGTGGCGGGTGCCGATTTCATACGTGAGGTATTCCTCCGGATCCACGTCGGCCGATCCGGTCGCCGCCACGCCGGAGCGCGCGGTCAAATTACCCGAAAGGTCGTCGAGGTTCGGTGCGCGGAAGGCCTGCGAGGCACCGCCGTAAAGGCTCCAGCATTCATTCAAGCGATAAACGCCCCGCAGCGAGCCAACGACATTATCCCAACTACGATCCGCGCCGTAAACGGCGGCCCGCGCGGTGGTGTCGTAGTACCGGCCCAACTCCGCCGCGGCGTAGGTGTAGCGCGCACCAGCGGTGAGTTCGAACGCATCGACCGGCTTCCAGACATACTGGGTGAAGGCACCGAACAGATCGTAGGTCGAGTCGTCGGCAAGCGGCCGGAAGGTCGGATCGTAGAGCAGCGCGGCGGCACCGCGCTTGCGGTAGCCTTCGGACTCGACCGTGTCCTGATAGTAGTCCAGCCCGTAGATCAGGTCGCCGTCGCCGAGCGGGGACTCGAAGGACAGGTCGAAGCCCACGGTATCGACTTCGGAGATCTGATAGCGACGGTCGGTCGCGGAGCGGTACTGTGCTTCCGAATCGCGGGTGGTCTGGTAGGAGACCGTGGCGTTCCAGCGCTTGATGAAAGAGCCGTCGTCATTGACCTGCTCAAGCCGGGCATAGGTCAGCGAGCGCTCCTGATCGTAGGTCCGGGCGAGCCAGGTGCCGGGGGCGGTGACATGCCCGGAGTGCTGCCAGCCGGGATTGAAGACCGTGGAATGCCAGCGCGAGACATTGTCCTGATTGACCTGCTGGTGGACCAGCGTGAGCGTGGTCTGCGCGTTGAGCGCCATGTCGAAGCGGAAATCGAGATCCTGCTCCGGATAGCCGGTGCCACGCATCAGACCGACACCGGAGTCGCGGACGTCACCGTAGTCTTTCGCGGTGACACCGAACATCACGCCATACTTTCCACCGATGCCGAACGAGCTCTCGATCCGCCCGATGTGCGAGTCGTCGCCATTGCCCCGATATTCATAGTAGGCCGCGCCGTGGCTGAAGAAGGCTCCGTCCGCCTCGTCCTGGAAGCCGGAGGAGCGGGTGAACGCGTTGACCGTGCCGCCGATGGCATCGGACCCGAACAACACCGAACCCTGGCTCTTCACCAGTTCGATGCGGTCGATGGAATAGGGATCGATGGTATTCCAATACTGCACCGGTCCTCCGCGCCATGAGGAGTTGTTGATGCGGACGCCATCGACCATCAGCAGGTTCTGGCGGCCGCTGAAGCCGCGGACGAAGGGCGAGCCGTGGCCGTTGGCGGTCTTCTGTACCAGCACCCCGGGCGTGAACTGGAAGACATCGGGCAGCGTCCGGCGGGTGTTCTGCCCGATAAAGTCGCGGTCGATCCGCTCCACGGTGTAGGGGACATCGGTTTCGGCGTCCTCGATCCGCGACGCGGTGGTCACCAGGGGATCCAGCAGGTTTTGCCCGTGAAGGGCCAGTGGCACGAAGGGAAGCAGTCGGAGGAGTCGCATAGGCGGTGGCGGGAGCTCGCGACTTAAGATTCTCTTGGGGGAAAAATCAACCGTCACGGCGGCTGTTGTCCTGAAGCTCCCGCAGCAGCTTGGTCTCCCGCTCTGTCATCGGGTAGGGCCCGGCGAAATCGATCACCGTGCCCGGGCTGCGGCGGGTCCGGCAGGCGAAGGCGCGGCGGGAGTCGAGGTAGTAGAGGATCAGGTACTGGCGGTCGTCGCTGGAGGTCTCCGCGATGAAATCCGGCAGGCCCTTTCCCTCGAGGAAGTTCCCGAGGTCAGGGTGCGCGGCGGATTGATAGACCAGCCGCCGGTGGCCGAGGGTCTCGGGGGTCTCGCGCACCAGCATGATCCGGTCCTTCGCCGCGCGCTCGGACCAGCCCGCGTCCCAACCGCGGCGCACCGGGGCACAGGAGGAAAGGAGGATGGTCAGCAGCAGGAGAAATCTCATCGGGCCATCGATACGGCGGGCATCAGCTGCTTGTTGCGGCGGCGGTCGCGCTCGATCACCCGTTGCAGCGCCCGCAGGTTCGGCCTGTTTGCCTCCGATTCAATGAAAAACGCGGTGTCGAGCGGGACCAGGAACTCGACCGCCGAGTTCACCCCGACCAGTAGCCCGTGGGCATCGATCACCGCTCCGCCGCTGTCGCCGGGCTCGAGCGGGATGTCGTGCTTGAATCGGGCACCTTTGCCCGGGGCGATGGCCGTCACCAGCTTGCCCGGCTCGTTGCGGAAGCCGGTGGCGATGCCGGAATGGACCAGGGGCGTGCCGACCGGCAGCCAACGGTCATCCGGCGTCCAGTTGTAATGGCGCGGCGTGGCCAGCGGGATGTGAAGCAGGGCGAGATCTGTCGAGGCGGAGCGCCAGACGATGCGGGCGCGCGTCGCACGGAGCCGGCCAAGCTGGCCGTGGATGACGAAGACATTCTTCCCCACGGCGCGGGCCAGCACATGGTCTGCCGTGAGAAAATAGCCGTCGGGCGAGATCGGAATCCCGGACCCGCCATCCGCGTCGTCCGGTCCATCGCCTTCGGTGAAGCGGCTCTCCACCCAGGGATCCAGCTCGTTCTTGGAGGAAATGACCACCGCGGTGAGGCGGTCGGCCGCCTGGCGCATTACAGCCCGGCCCGGCGGTGTCATATCTGGCGGCGGGGCGGGTGGGGTGAGCGTGCACGCCGGCAAAAGGGCCGCCAGCAGTGCGGCCAAGGTCAAACGTGCGGGGGAAAACATCCGGGGAGAGTAGAGCAAATTCACTTCCTTGGCTCACGCGATTTCTTCCGCATTTCCCAGAACCGCCGTGAGCGCCGCCCGGTCAGCCGGTGGGATGACCAGCAAATCCACCGCTTCGAGGTCGATCCACTCGTCTCCACCCGCCGCCATCACCGCCGGATGACCGGGATGGCCCGCATGGACGTGGAGGGTCACCCGGTAGCGGGTGATGCCATATTTCCGCCGGTGCAGCAGCTTCAGCCCGGAAAGCGCGGACTTGTCCCGCACCGGCAGCCGCCACATGCCCTCGCGCCGGCCACGACCCTGGCGGGAAAGCAGAACCTTGCCGTCGTGAATGGCATAGATCGCGTGTTCGTCGATCTCCTCGATCGCCTGCCGCTTGGCTTTCACCGGCAGCAGCGAGGGCTCCTTCGCCATGCAAAAGGCAGCGACCGGGCACGACAAGCAATCCGGCACTCCCGGCCGGCAATGCGTCTGGCCGAGCTCCATCAGCGCCGAATTGTAGATCCGCGGATGATCCGGATCGAGCAGCTCCTCCGCGGTGGACCACAGCCACTTGAGCATCGGTCCCGAGTCCACCGGATCCGCCCGGTCGAACAGCCGCGCCAGCACCCGCGCCACGTTGCCATCGACCAGCGGTGCCGGCTTATCGAAGGCGAACGAAAGCAGTGCGCCCACCGTGTAGCGTCCGATCCCCGGCAGCGCCAACAGGGCCGCAGGGTCGGCCGGAAATTCCCCGCCATGCCGTGCGATCACCGCCTTCGCCGACTCCCGCAGCATCCGCGCCCGCCGATAGTAGCCGAGCCCTTCCCACGCTTTCAAAAGCACATCGTCCTCCGCCCCCGCGAGCGTCACGACGTCGGGAAAACGCTCCAGAAAGCGCGTGTAAAATCCCCGCCCTAACACCGTGGCGATCTGCGTCTGCTGTAGCATGACCTCCGACACCAGCACCGCATACGGATCACTCGTCCGGCGCCACGGGTAGTCCTTGCCGTTCTTCTTAAACCACGCGCCGAGGGCGCTTCGGAATGCCTCGCGCTCATCGAGCAGGGATCGGGTGGCGACGGGCTTCAGCACAGGCGCAAGATGCAGGCCGCCCTGAAAAACGCAAAGTTCCATCTGCCGCAGCCATGGACTGCGTGCAGCTCCGCCCCTCGTAGCTTCAGCGAAGTGGGGCTGCTGCCGCTCTCCCTTCGCCAGCCTGCTGGCGAGTCCGGTCCCGACTCCACAGCAGGCTGTGGCAACAGAGCGGCAGCGGGCTGCACGCAGTCCACGCCGACCGAAATTCCTTGGCGCATTGGGCGTCTTGGCGGTTCACTATTCCGCCTCTTGCCATGCCGCTCACCTCCCACACCGCACCCCTAACCGCCGCCCAGGCCGCCCGCCTGCGCGAGGTGCTGGAAGAACGCGGCTACGAGTTCGAGGAAAAGCCGCACACCCTTTATGCCGCCAAAAAGGGCAAGCTGAACGTCGCGGTTTACGCCAAGGGCCCGAAAGTCCTGATCCAAGGCAAGGAAACCGAGGACTTCATCACTTTCCTGCTGGAACCCGAAATCCTCGGCGAGGCCAAGCTCGGCTACGAGGAAGAGCTCGATCCCGAAATGTTCGCCCCGCATTTCGGCATCGATGAAAGCGGCAAGGGCGACTATTTCGGCCCGCTGGTCATCGCCGGCGCCTACACCGACGCCGCAGTGGCCCGTGCGCTGAAAACCGCCGGCGTGATGGATTCCAAACGCATCTCCAGCGCCAAAAGGATCCGCGAGCTGGCCGCGAAAATCCGCGAGGTCCCCGGCATCGCCGTGTCGGTCGTCGCCATCGGCCCGGAGCGCTACAACCAGATGTTCGGCTCCTTCGGGAATCTCAACCGCCTGCTTGCCTGGGGCCACGCCAAGGTGATCGAGAACCTCGCCGCCCAACGACCGCAGTGCCCGCGGGCCCTCAGCGACCAGTTCGCGCGGCCCGAAGTGCTCGCCCGCGCCTTGAAACAACAGGGCGTCGACATCCAGCTCGACCAGCGGACCAAGGGCGAATCCGACATCGCCGTCGCCGCCGCCTCGATCCTCGCCCGCGAGCGTTTCATCGACTGGATCGACAAAACCTCCGCCGCAGGCGGCGTGACTCTTCCGCTCGGGGCCTCCGCCGCGGTGATCGATGCCGCGAAGGAGATCCTTTCCCGTCATGGCACCGACGCCCTTTCCAAGGTGGCCAAGCTCCATTTCAAAACCACCGCAGCCGTCACCGGGAATTCAAACACCGCTGGCACGGATTCCGCATGATTTTCGATTTTTCGCGGGACAAAGTCCGCCTCGTATGGTGTCCAATCCCCGCGTTCACCGCACACTCACCTCATCCGTAAAGCAATGGCCACCATCACGAAACGCGAGCTCGTCATCAAAATCTCCAACGAGACTGGCCTCACCCAGCAGCAAGTCTTCGATGTCATCCAGCGCACGCTCGACTCCATCACCGATTCCCTCGCCAACGGCGACACCGTGGTGATGCGCAATTTCGGTGCCTTCCAGGTCAAGGAAACCAAGGCCAAGATCGGCCGCAATCCCAAGGATCCGGACAAGGACGTCCCGATCCCCGCCCGCGCCGTGGTCAAGTTCAAGCCCGGCAAGGAAATGAAGGAACAGGTCGCCCGCACCCTGCCGATGATCCGCGAACGCGACAAGTGACGCCGGGGCGCGGGGCGATCCCGCCGCTGTGGCCTTCACCCGCCGTTCCCGCCATGAAAGCCCTCGCGTTCGCACCTTTCGCCCTCCTCGCGTCCTGCGCCTATCCGGGCGGCGACCATCAGGGCTACATGGACAGCTCCTACACCGTCCGCGGGAGCCGCTATCATCCGATGGACGTCGAACAGGCGATCCATCACGTCGAAAGCGGCACCGCGTCGTGGTACAACGAATCGAGCTTCTTCGGCCTCAAGCGCGGCCAGACCTCGCTGGGCGAAAAGGTGATGCCCTGGCATCTCATCGCCGCCCACAAGACCCTGCCGCTGCCCTGCATGGTCGAGATCACCAACCTTGAGAACGGCAAGTCGGTGAAGTGCCGCGTCAACGACCGCGGCCCCTTCATCGGCGACCGCATCATCGACCTCTCGCCCCGCGCCGCCGGCAAAATCGGCATGAAAGACCAGGGCCTCGCGGAAGTGGAAGTGAAGGTCCTCTCCGTCGGCGACGGCGATTACAAACGCAGCGCCCGGAAGAATTGGTTCTTCGGGTTGTTCTGAGGATTCAGTACGCCACCCGCCCCGGCAGCGCGGCATACTCGACTAACAGCTCCTTGGCCTCCTCCGGCGCGAGCTGCTTGCACGGCACCCGCCGCTCCGCAGCCGGCAGCGAGAATTGCCGGTAGAACTCGCGGTCGTCGAAGCCGATCGTGGCGGCGTCGGTGATACTGAATCCGTAGTAGATCCGCGAAATCCGCGACCACAGGATCGCGCCGAGGCACATCGGGCAGGGTTCGCCGGTGGTGTGGATCTCGCAGCCGTCCAGGCTGAAGCTGCCGAGTTTGTTGCAAGCGTCGCGGATCGCCACCACCTCGCCGTGGGCGGTCGGATCGAGGGTCGAGAGCACCCGGTTGTGGCCTTCGCCGATGATCTCGCCATCCTTCACCACCACCGCCCCGAAAGGACCGCCGGCGCCCGAGTTCATCCCGATCCGGGCAAGCTCGATGGCACGGCGCATGAAGCGGGGATCGGCGGGCATGCGAGGCCTCTAGCAGATCGCGCGCCGGGAGTCGATGGCGCGGTCTTGGCAGGTAAAAATCCGGCCCCGACAATTGGGCTTTCGGATTCAAACCCCGGGATTGCACCCGGTCCGAATACAACCTAGGTTCCCGGCATGGTCAGCTACGAAACCATTGAAGCGCAAGCAATGCTGTTGCCTCAGGATCAACGGGCAGCTCTTGCGGCTCATTTGCTGGGCTCACTTCCCGGGATTCTCCACGATGACGATGATGGCATCGCTGAAGCAATTCGCCGCGACGAGGAACTGGACCGGAATCCGGCCGCAGGAATGACGCTTGATCAGTTCCGAAGTGCGCTCGGAAGGTGATGGAACCGACCTTGGTTTTCCAACATCTGGTCCAGCGCGACATGGACGAAGTGCTGCGCTATTACCAGAGCGAGGCGGGTGATCTGGTGGCCGACCGCTTTTTTGAATCGTTTCTTGAAATCGTGAACCGTGCGCGACGCAGTCCGGAACATTTTCATCCTGTCTCCGGCCGATTGAGGCGTGCCGATATTCCCGGATTTCCCTACCACTTCTTGTATCGAAAAACCGACCATGGGATCCGGGTGCTGGTTCTGCGCCATGACCGGAGGCATCCTTCGTTCGGACTAAGGCGGAAGTGACAAGTGCATCTGGGTAGCCGTTCACCGCTTCCCCGCCGCCATCGCGTTGTCGATCCACGTATCCACTTCCTCGTCGTCGATCACCACCAATTCGCTGCCGACGGTGAGCACCTGACGGACCCGCTTCCCGCCCTGCCGGTAGCCCGGTGAAATCAGCAGCGGCAAGTCGGAGGCGGAGTCCGCGGTCAACCACTTGCCGAAATAGATCGGCGGCTCCGGCGGCCTGCCATTCTCACGGCCAGCCAGGACCAGGGCATCCCATTCTTTCCGATCCTCCGGCATGAGGTCCGCCGGCCAGTCGGGGAATTTTCCTCGAGATCCCCAACATCGATCATCCCGCCATTGCCCCCCGCTCCGTCGTCCCCCATCCTCAGCTCCATGGAACTCGACCTGCTCGGCGCCCACGCCGACCGCGCCTACCCGATCCTCGCCGGGCTTGTCGTCCCGCGGCCGATCGCCTGGGTCACCACGCTCCACGAAAACGGCACCGTCAACGCCGCCCCCTTCTCCTTCTTCAACGTCTTCGGCGACGACCCGCCGCTCGTGATCTTCGCCCCCGGCGACCGCGATGATGGCACGCCGAAAGACAGTGCCCGCAATGCAAAGCGCACCGGCGAGTTCGTCATCAACCTCGTCGATTCCGGCCTCGCTGAAGTCATGGTCCGCACCTCCGCCGCCCACCTGCCCGGGGTCAGCGAAGCCGAGCACGAAGGCCTCGCCACCCTGCCCTCGTCGGTCATCGCCCCGCCTCGGCTCGCCGCCGCTCCCGCCGCGCTGGAGTGCAAGGTCCACTCGATCCAGGAAATCGGCGCCAACCGCCTGATCCTCGGCATCGTCCACCGCGTCCACGTCCGCGACGAACTCATCGACCCCGTCACCCTCCGCATCCGCCAGGAAAACTACCACCCCATCGGCCGCATGGCCGTGCCCGATTGGTACTGCCGCACCGCAGACCTCTTCGAACTCCCGCGGCCGCGGTGAGAGCGGTCAAGACTCTCAACCGCAGATGAACATGATGGACGCAGATGGGAAGGAGCAAGATCCCTGTGACGACGGAAGCGGCACGACTTCCCGAGAACAATACTATCGGGAAAATCGGCGATCAACTGTCCAATCCTCATCCACTCATCCCCTTTGAAATTTCGTTAATTTTGTCCCTTTCGTTATTCCCGCCTCGCATTCCAACCGGCTCCCGGGCCTCTCATCCCTGCCTTTCATCTGCGTCCATCCAGTTCATCTGCGGTTGAATGACTTCCATCCACATGACGTCCCTCCTCCCCACCCATCGCCCGGCGCTTTACCTCGCGCCGATGCAGGACGTCACCGACCTGCCTTTCCTCAAGGTCATCCACCCCCGCGGTGGGGCGGACGTTTACGTAACCGAGTATTTCCGCGTCCATCCCGAGTCCCGGCCGAACGCGTGGATCCTCCGCTCCATCGACGAGAACCCGACCGGCAAGCCGATCTTCGCCCAGATGATCGGCCAGGAAATCGACGCGCTGGTCCGCACCGCGAAAGAGCTGTTAGAACATCCGGTCGCCGGCATCGACCTCAACCTCGGCTGCCCCGCGCCCGTCGTCTGCCGCAAGGAAGCCGGCGGCGGCCTGCTGCGGAACCTGCCGAAGGTCGACCGCATCCTCGGCGCGCTGCGCGATGCCATCCCCGGCCGCTTCACCGTCAAGACGCGGATCGGCTACCATCATCACGACGAGTTTCCGCAGTTGTTAGAAATTTTCCGCAAGCACGCCATCGACGCCCTCGCGATCCACGGCCGCACCGTCGAGGAGCGCTACAGCACTCCCGTCCACCCCGATTGCGTGAAGCTCGCCGTCGACGGCCTGCCCTGCCCGGTCATTGCGAACGGCAACGTCGTCGATGTCCCCACCGGCCTCGCCTACCTCGAAAAGTCCGGTGCCGCCGGCCTGATGATCGGCCGCGGCGCGATCCGCAATCCCTGGCTCTTCGCCCAGCTCCGCGCCGCCCTGGAAGGAACCCCGCCGCCCGCACCGACCTGCCGTGATTTGTTAGACCATGTCCTGCTCCTTCACGACGAGCTCGCCGCCTCCGCCACCCGCTTCGATGAGCTCGGCCACGTCCAGCGCATGAAAAAGACCATGGTCTTCGTCACCCAGGGCCACGATCCCGACTTCGAGTTCCGAATTCGCCGCGCGAAGACGCCCGACGACTTCCACTCCGCCTGCCGCGACCACCTCGACCGTGACGACCCGATGCCCCCCGCCCCGCAAGAAGGTTCCCGGGTCTTCTGCGGCTTCGCGGAGCTGCTCGCGTGAGCGGAGTGGTTTGGCCACGTCCCGCGTCCATCCTTTCACTCACCGTCGGAAAGCACCGCGCGCCAGAAGCAGCAGGACGCCGAACATGCCGACCCACTGGACGGCGGTGTTCGGGTGAAGCTGGGGAAAGGATTGATCGGTAGCCGCCGCTTCAGCAGTAGGTCTAGCCGAAGTTGACCCACCAGCGCTTCCGTCCGTTCCCCCGGCAAGCGCGGGAAGTCCGGTCGCCATCACCAGCCCGGCGCAGAAAACCGCGGCGAAACGCCGCCGGTAGTCGTCCGCCCCCCGGCCGGTTCCGCCGCCGGACCTTTGATACAAGTTCCTCGAAAGCGGGTCATGAGCGCGTCCAACGGGAGGGGATTTAACGAGCATCGCTTTCAAGGATTTTGTAAGTTCGCCATCGACGAAGACCAGCGGCGGAACAGGACGGGGGGTGTTGCAATAAAGCCATGCCCGCTTTGCCGCTGCCTGTGACAAGATCTTCGCTATTTTTTTCACGAAATGATTCCTCGCCGGTCACTCCGACCTTCGAAAAACCTTCCGCCGTTTACCAAACCTGTTTGGAAGCATCGGAAGGCGCCAAGATAGACCCGCCAGCAGATCACGCGGCCACAGCGAGCGCCCCATCGCCTCCGCGTCCATCAGAGACATGATGCATCGGTTTGCAGCATCTCCCCGAGGCAAAGCCCTGCCAAAATACAGACCGCGGCCTGTCAGCCTGACCCGATCTCGACCGCTTGGTTCAAGGCTCCAGAATCAAGTCGTCCCCCGCCTGCGGTTTCACGCCGGGAAACTGCCCCATCGCGTTGGCAATCCCGCCTTCGGGAGTCACCTCCGCCACCTTGAGCCGGCCGAGAATCCCGGAATTCCGACGCACGCAAATCGTCACTCCCGCCCGGAGCGTTGGGTCCTTCACCTCAATCGTCGCGAAGGCTCCGAGCTGCGGATCCTCCACCCACTCGGTGATCTTCGCCACCACCGGAGCAGCGGCGATTTTCTTCGCCCGGTCGTCGCCCCCGGCCAGCGCGGCAGGCGGCGGATTCGCCGGCGGCGGCGGGAGTGCGGCAGGCGGCGCACCGAAGGAAGGCTCCGGAATCACGGCCATCGGCGGCACCGCCGCATCGGGTACCATCGGAACCGGGATCGGATCCGGCACCGCGGCGGCCCGGCCCGCGAGGTCACCCATCAGCAGCCGCTCGCGCTCCAGCTTCAGCCGTTCCCGCTCGACCCGGATCTGTTCGATCTCCCGCTGCACCTCCGCCAGCTCACTCGGCGGCGTCTCCTTCTGGTCTTGCTGAAAGCCTTTCCACGACATCGCCAGCGCGCCGAGCAGCAGCGCCACGGTGAGGCTCAGTAGAATCTTGATCGTGTCCATTCGCCAAGCATCCGCAAGCGGCGGCGCTTTGCAAGTCTTGCCAAAGGCCCCCTCCTCCCCGAAACCTCCCCCATGGCCGACCCATTCATCCGCGTCCGCGGGCTCGAGCAAAAGTTCGGCTCGCAAGTCGTGCTGCGCGGGATCGACCTCGACGTGATCCGCGGCGAGACACTCGTCCTGCTCGGCACCTCGGGCGGCGGGAAGTCGGTGCTTTTGAAACACCTGCCCGGCCTGATGCGGCCGTGGAAAGGGACGGTCGAGGTCGATGGCGTGGACATTTCCGCCCTCAACGAACGCCAGCTCGCGCCCTACCGCCGCAAGGTCGGCATCATGTTCCAAGGCAGCGCGCTCTTCGACTCGATGACCGTCGGCGAAAACGTCGCTTTCCCGCTGCGGGAGTCCGGCGAGAAAGACGAGGCCGCGATCTCGAAGCGCGTCGGCGAAGCCCTCGACATCGTCCACCTGCCCGGCCAAGAGGACAAGATGCCGGCCGATCTCTCCGGCGGCATGCGCAAGCGCGTCGCCCTCGCCCGCGCGGTCGTCGGCCGCCCGGCCTGCGTGCTTTACGACGAACCGCACGCGGGGCTGGACCCCATCACCGCGGACTCGATCGACCACCTGATCAAGGACCTCCAAGTCCACCACGGCATGACCAACGTGGTGATCACCCACGAGATGCGCAGCGTCTTCCGCATCGCCGACCGGGTGATCTTCCTCAAGGATGGCCGCATCCACTGGGCCGGCAGCCCGGAGGAGCTGAAAGTCACCCGCGACCCGGTGCTGCGGCCCTTTGTCGACGGCGACTCGGGCGAGCCCTGGGAGTGATCTTGCCCTTGCGCCCGCCCGTCCGACCGGCAAAACTCTCCCACGAATGGCGGAATCGCACAGGAAAACGGAACTCTGGGTCGGGGTGTTCGTGTTCATCGGCCTCGCGCTGCTTGGCGGGCTGATCGTCCAGTTCGGCCGCTTTGGCGACCGGATGCGCGGGAAATACCAGTTTGTCGTGGTTTTCGACGATGCCTCCGGCCTGATCAAGGGCTCCGAAATCCGCATGGGCGGCGCCCGCATCGGCAAGGTGGCCGAGCACCCGGAACTCAACCCGAGCGTGAAGGTGCAGGTCACCATGAGCGTCGACGACGCGATCCGCATCCCGGAAAACTCGATGATCCAGATCGCCTCCGCCACCCTCCTCGGCGACAAGATGATCGTCATCACGCCGCCGGAGGGCGACGCCAACAACGGCCGCTTCCTCCAGCCCGGCAGCGTGCTGCGCGGCGGCGGGCCGTCGGGGCTCGATGCCATCCAGAACAACGCCGAATCCATCAGCCGCGACGCCCGCGCCCTGATGAACGACGCCGGTGCCACGTTCAAAAAAGTGGACTCCGCGGTGGACGAATTCCGCGTGGCCACCCGGCATCTCACGGAGACGCTCGACAAGGTCAACCGCTCGATCCTTTCCGATAAGAACCTCGCCCACATCGACACCTCGCTGGAGGGTTTCGCCAAGACCAGCGCGGCCCTGGAGCCGGCCGTCGCCGATGCCCGCAAGGCCATCACCGCGATCGAGAAAGCCGCCGCGGGTGCCAACGACACCTTCGCCAGCGCCACCGAGCGGATCGACGAGCTGGAGCCCGCCCTGCGCGACGTCCCGAAAGCCGTGGCCTCGCTTTCCCGCGCCGCCGACAAGGCCGGCGCCGCACTCGAGCGGGTGGAGAGCGGCGACGGCCTGCTCGGCACCTTGGCCTACGACCGCGAGGTGTCCGACGACGCCAAGGCCTTCGTCCGCAACCTCAAGCAGCAGGGCATCCTGCGCTACCGCGACAAGGAAGTGCCCGAGGAAGACCCGCGCAGCCGCTTCCGCGGACGGCGCCGCTAGCCCCGGGAGCGCCGGTCTGCGACCGGCTCGAATGGTCCCCGAAAGCCCGCCACCTCCGCCAGCCCGCAGCGCCAACCGCTGCCCGCCGCTCGCCCCTGCCGAGCGGCGCCCCGCTCCCTCGCAATCGCGCTCTGGCATCCGGCGAAAAATCGGTTAGCTTTCCCCGCGTGAGGCACCCGTCCCACCTGCTGCTGCTCGCCCTGATCCTGCCCGCGCAAGGATTGTTCATCCGCGGCTACAACGCCACCGACCACGACCGCTTCACGGGCTTCAAGGCGAACCCGGTGATGAATCCGGGATTCATCTACGACGCGTCAAAATTCACCGGAGTGGGATACATCACCGCCGGCGGCGACGGCAGGCAGTACACCTTGGTGACGCCGCGGCATGTCGTGTGCACCACCCACAATAAGCCGGACCCGGGACAGCAGCTCCGCTTCGTGGATGCGAACGGCACGGTGATCACGCGGACCTTTGCCACCGTGACCGTAATCTCGCATCCCTCCACCGGCACTTCGGACCTCACGCTTTGTACTTTGGATGCCCCGTTGCCATCCACCGTGGCGGTTTATCCCTACCTGAACCTCGCGAACGACACCGCCTACATCGGCCAGAAAATCACGGTGCATGGTTTCTTTGCGAAGGGCGGCCGGGGTTCCATCGCCGGGTTTGATAACGTCGATGGAGGCCCGTATTTCGACGAATCGCGCCTCTTCCGCTTCGACTACAACACGGTTTCAGGCGGAGCCAACGATTGCCATTTTGTGGAGGGCGATTCCGGCTCGCCGAGCTTCGCCATGGTTGGCGGCCAACCGGCGCTGGTCGGCGTCCACACGACGGCCGATACCGTCGGCTCCACCATTTCCAACTACGACACCTTCGTCCCTCACTACGTGGTGCAGGTCGACACCCAGCTCCAAAGCTCCGGCTACCGGATGTCACCGGTCAACTTCACCGCGACCACCCTGGGAATCCCTTCCGCTTCCGCCAGCCCCGGCACGCTTCGTCGATCCCATCCCGGCGAAATCGCGTTTTCGGTCGCCAACACCGGCGCGGAACTCACCGGCAATCTCGCCGTCACGGTGGCCTTCCCGGTCGGCCAGCAGCCATATTCCCTCAGCGCGCCCGGCTGGGTCGTCGAGTCCGGCGGCAGCGGCATCTGGAACCTCCGCGCCGCGACCCTCGCCGCCAGCGCGAGCCTCGCCTTCACCGCGACCTGGACCGCCTTGCCCGCACTGGCATCGATCAACCCGGGCATCAGCGCCGACGCCGACACGGCACCCGCCATCACCGCGAATCCCTCTTTCACCCTCGCCCCGTCCTACGCCGAGTGGTCCACCGGCCTCGCGCAACCCGGCCAGACCGCCGACCCCGATGGCGATGCCTTGGAAAACCTGCTCGAATACGCCCTCGGCGGTGACCCGCAAAGCGGCGCGATGACCCTCCCCGGCGGTCACCCGCTGCTACCCGTGATGACGCACCAATCCGGCACCGTTTCCCTGTCCTATCCCGAGCGATCCGACGCCGTGATACGAGGAATCTCGTACCTCGTGGAAACCTCCACCTCCCCGGCGACCCTCGCCGGTGCCATCACGCTGCCAGCCGGTGCCTCGTCCACCACCGCGCCCTTCTCCCCCGCCGTTCCCGGCTTCGTGAAGCGCAACCTCACCTGGCCCGCCGACGGCCCGCGGCGTTTCGCAAGGGTGAAGGTCGAGCTTGCCGAGTGAGCTACGGCTGGATCTCCACCCGGTCTCCAAGTTCCGTCAGCGAGAACAACTTCTGCGCATTCCCCGCCGAGACGCGGATGCAGCCGTGGGACGCCGGATAGCCGGGCACCACACCTTGATGGAAACCGAAATCGCTGCAACTCAGCCGCTGGAAGCAGGGCATGCTCGCGTCGTAAAGCGTCGAGGTCCAGGTGCGGTACTTGTTGGTGATGGCAAAGGTCCCGGCTGGTGTCGCGTAGCCCTTCTTGCCGGTGGAAATCTTGGTCCGGTAGAGCTCGAAGCCCGAGGAGTCGTAAAGCACCGCTTGCTGGTCGGAGAGATCGACGACGATGCGCCGTTGCTCGACATGCGGGTCCTGGCCGAGGATCACGCGCATCATCTTCACGTCGGATTTCCGCGCGGCGATGTTGATCGGCCACATGTGGTTGCGGCGGGTCCAGACGCTGGTCCGCGCCCCGGCCGCCAGCAGGGCGCGCGCGGTGTCCGGGCAACCGCAGTCAGCGGCCAGCATGATCGGCGTGATGTTCCGGTCGTTGCGCAGCAGCCAGCGCAAGGTGCCGCCGCGGACGAGTTTCAGGAAGGCGTCCGACACCGCCGGGCCGAGCGGCGCGTTGGCATCCACACCGCGCTTCAGCAGCTCCCTCACGATCTTCGAGCGGCCGAGCACGATCGCCAGGTGCAGCGGCGACTGGCCTTCGGCGACCAACTGGTCGGGCGGGGTGCCGCGGTCGAGCAAAAGTGCCACCGCCCGATGATCGCCGTAACGGATCGCGAGGCCGAGCGGGGTGTCGAGGAAGGGCGCGGGCAGTGGCCGCGGCTGGCCGCCGTGGGCAAGCAGCAGGCTCACATGGTGACCGAGCTTTCTACGGGAGGCCTCGTAGTAAAGCGAATCGCCGTCCGCGCCGTAGCACAGGAAAAGGTGGAGCAGGTCCGCTCGGTCGGCATTGAGCGCGGCTTCCAGCGGGAGTCGGCCACCGGGACCGGGCGTCTCCGGCGAGACACCGAGGCCGAGCAGCAGCCGGCAGACGTCGATATCGCGGGCGTCGATGGATTTCCACAAGGCCGCCGACCACGAGCCGCCAGGAGGGCGCGCGCCGAGACCCGCAAGTTGTTTGGCGAGCGGCAGGTCGCGCTCTTCGATCGCCGCGTCCAAGGGCACCCGGCCATCGCGATCAGGGAGATTGGGATCGGCCCCGGCGCGGACCAGCGGCGCGATCATGTCCCGCCAGTCTTTCCGCAGGGCGGCGATCACCGCGGACTCACCCGCGCCGTTCACCGCAGCGGCATCGGCACCGAGCTTGAGCAGCTCGTCGGTGAGATCGCGGCGGCCGGCTTCGATCGCGACGTGGAGCAGCGGATTCCCGGCGGCGTCCTTCTGGTGCGGATCGGCGCCGCCTTCCATCAGCCGGCGGAGGAAGACCAGGCGGCCGTTGCGGATCGCCCACGGCAGGACCATGTCGCCGTCCGGCGTCAGACCCTCGGGCGGCGCACCGGCATCGAGCAAGCGGTCGGCCATCGCGGTTTCGCCGCGGTACACGGAAAGCGAGACCGGCGTGACCCCGGCAGGATTCGCCGCGGCGAGATCGGCCCCGTTCTCAATCAGGCCCCAGGCGATGGCCAGATTCCCCCGGTCGATCGCGACGTGGAGCGGCGTGTTTCCCGCGGCGTCGCGCTGGCCGGCATAAACACGAGCCTGAAGCAGCAGCCGCGCGAGCCCGGCATCGCCGGCCTCCACCGCGGCAAGCAGCGATGGCCCGGAAGCCTCAATTCCGCGCTTTTCGAGTTCCTTCATCGCATCCCGCTGCGGATTCCGGCACGCGGCGAGCGACAGCGCGAGCAGCGCTGCGAATCCGGTGCGGATGACAGGAAGGACCATGACGGCGAGGCCTTTAGCACAAGGACTTGTTGCGGACAAGATCGATGAAGTAACTCTTGGGCAAAGCACGCCGCACAAATGGCAGGCCGCGCCTTGCTCTACCGGGGCGGGCAAGGACAGGATGAGCCATGGAAGAAGAGAAACACGCTGGCTGGCCTTGGCTGCTCAGCTCCGCCGCGATCTGCGGGCTGGCGACGCTGGCCGGCATTTGGCTCGAGCGGACCAGCGCGGCTCCGCAAATCGCCACCGGCCTTTACGCCACCGCCTACCTCGCGGGTGGCTGGGAGGCAGCGATCGAGACCTTCGGCAAGCTGCGCCGGCTGCGGCTCGACATCCATTTCCTGATGCTGGCCGTAGCGGCCGGCGCGGCGATGATCGGCGCGTGGTGGGAAGGTGCCGCGCTGCTGTTCCTGTTCTCGCTGAGCGGCGCCTTGGAAGCGATGGCGATGGCCCGCACCGAGCGCGAAATCCGCAGCCTGTTCCGCGACGCTCCGAAACAGGCGCTGGTGGTCGATCAAAACGGCGGCACCCGGGAAGTGGCCGTGGCGGATCTAACAACCGGCACGGTCATCCGCATCCTGCCCGGCGAGCAGTTTCCCGCCGACGGCAGGATCACGAAAGGCGAGAGCGCCGCGGATGAATCGACCCTCACCGGCGAATCCATCGCGGTGGAAAAAACGCCCGGCGACACCGTCTTCGGCGGCACGCTGAACACCTGGGGCGTGATCGAGGCCGAGGTGACCCGCGCCCCGGGCGACAGCGCCCAGGCCCGCATCATCAAGCTGATTCGCGAGGCCCAGGCCAGCAAGGCTCCGTCGCAGCGCTTCACCGACCGCTTTGGTACGACGTACACCGTAGGTATCCTCGGCTTCGCCCTCGCGATGTTTCTTTACTGGCATTTCATCGCCGGCATCCCCGCCTTCCTCGAGCACGGCGAGCGCTCCGCCTTCTACCGCGCGATGACCCTGCTGGTGGTCTGCTCGCCCTGTGCGCTGGTGATTTCCATCCCGAGCGCGATCCTCGCCGGGATCGCCGCCGGGGCACGGCGCGGGATCCTGTTCCGCGGCGGCGTGGCGCTGGAAAACCTGGCCACCGTCCAGCGGCTGGCGGTCGATAAGACGGGCACTTTGACCAAAGGCGAGCTGGAGCTGTTAGGCAGCGAAACCTCACCGCCCGGCCGCGAGGACGAGCTGCTGGCGATCGCCGCGGCACTGTCGGAGAACTCCACGCATCCCTTGTCGCGTGCCATCGTGAAGGAGTTCCTGCACCGTTCCCTGCCCGAGGCGGGCACCGTGACGAATTTCGAATCGCTGGCCGGCCAGGGCTTGAAAGCCACCGTCGCCGGCACTCCGGCAAGCCAAGGGCGGCGGGCGATGTTTACCGACGACGTTTGGCTGACCGCCCTCCCCGATCCCGAACCGGGCCTCACCGAAGTGCTCGTCAAAGCCGGCGATCTCCGCGGCCGCCTGCTGCTCCGCGATGCCCCGCGCACCGAGGCCGCGCCGCTGATCCGGCTGCTCGCGACGGAAGGCATCCGCGTGACCATGCTCACCGGCGACCGGCAGGAGTCCGCGCAACTGGTCGCCAAGGAACTCGGCCTCGAGGACTTCCGCGCCGGCCTGCATCCCGAGGACAAGGTCGCCGCGATCAAGGAGTGGCGGGCCAAGGGCGAGGTCGTCGCGATGGCCGGCGACGGCGTGAACGACGCGCCGAGCCTGGCCGCCGCCGACATCTCGATCGGCATGGGCCTGCGCGGCAGCGACGCCGTGCTGGAGCAGGCCGACGTGGTGCTGACCCAGGACAAGCTCGAGCGCATCGTCGACGCCCTCCACCTCAGCCGCCGCTGCCGGGCGATCATCCGGCAAAACCTCGCCATCTCGCTCGGCGTCGTCGTGCTCCTGGGCATCGCCGCCCTCGGCTCGTGGATCCCGCTGCCCCTCGGCGTGCTGGGACATGAAGGCTCGACGGTGATCGTGGTGCTCAACAGCTTGCGGCTGCTGTTGCGGAATTCTGGCTAGACAGGCCAGATCGCGGATTCTAGATTGAAGCATGGCCAATAAAACGTGGCAGCTTCAGGAAGCGAAAAACCATTTCAGCGAAGTGGTCGAACTTGCAATGAAGGGTGGAGCCCAGACGGTGACCAAGCACGGGAAGCCGGCGGTGGTGATCGTGTCGGTCGAGGAATATGAGAGTTCCAAAAAACCGCGGAAGTCGCTTTTCGAAGCGCTGCGGGAATGCCCTGTGGATCTGGCTGAGATCATCCCGCCCCGCAGCAAGGAGACGGCCCGCACGATTCATTTCGACTGACCGCGATGACCTACCTCCTCGATACTAATGTCGTTTCCGAGACCATGGCGCGGCAGCCCGAGCCGGCGGTTTTGGCATGGTGCGAATCGAACATGGCCGAGTGCGCCTTGTCATGCGTGACACTCGGCGAAATTTGGAAAGGGATTCATCTGCTGCCCGAAGGAAAGCGGAAGAAAACGTATGCCGCTTGGGCGGAAGGAATCGAGCGGGACCACGCGCACGTTTGCCTGTCACTCGACACATTCGTCTTGAAGCACTGGGGTAGGCTGTGCGGCAAGAATCAGGCGAAGGGCCTCAATCTCGGTATTCTCGACAGCCTGATCGCGGCTACCGCCATCGCCCACGGTCTGATCGTGGTGACCCGCAACACCAGGGACTTCCCCCACGAGGTGAAGACCTTCAACCCGTGGGAAGAGGCCTGACTGGCACCCTCAATAATTCGACCGCATGAACGACTCCTCCGGCGGCGGCGGGGCCTCGGCGGCGTGGTCGACTTCCAGCACGGGGACGAAGCCTTCGCCTTCGTCGGGGTAGCGCATGGTGCCGGAAAGCTTCATCCAGGTGTTCTCCTCGACCGTGGGAACCTCGCCCTCCTTGAAGCGCGCGATGATCGGGATCGCGCGGCTGTCCGCGGCGCAGCAGGTGATGAACAGGCGGTAGAGCCGCCGTTGCTTCGCGCCGCCCTCCGGGTCCGTGACGATGCGGCCTTCGGTTTCGACCTGCATGCCTTCCACAAGCTCCCGCATCTCGGGATCGCCACTGCTGAAGAAAAGCTCCATCAAGCCGAAGGTATGGTAGCCCGCGTCGTTCTTCGGATGCTGTTTCTCGATGATCTCCTTGGTCAGCTTCGGCATGACCGAGCCGAGGAACAGCGAGCTGCTGTCGGCCGGGCTGTCCAACAGGCCCTTCCGCGTCAGCGAACCGAGCGAGAAGGCATCCTTGGTCCACGCGACACCGAGACCGAGCGGGACCAGCAGG
>NEUO01000028.1 GCA_002304315.1 Verrucomicrobiia bacterium Tous-C4TDCM | reverse complement strand
CGGGTGTTGGATTTGGTCGCCCCGCTCGGCAAGGGCCAGCGCGGCCTGATCGTCGCCCCGCCCCGGGGTGGCAAGACCATCCTCCTCAAGCAGATCGCCAAGGCGATCCGGCGCAATCACCCGGAAGTGGAACTCATTGTCGTGCTGCTGGACGAGCGGCCGGAGGAAGTCACGGACTTCGAGGAAACCGTCGGGACCACGGTCTACGCCTCGACCTTTGACGAAGCTCCCAAGCGCCATGCCCAGGTCGCCGATCTGGTGATCGAGCGCGCGCGGCGCTTGGTCGAGCGGGGCAAGGATGTCGTGCTGCTGCTGGACAGCTTGACCCGCCTGGCCCGGGGTCACAACGCGGCGAACCAGGGCGGGCCGATCGGCAGCGGCGGGGTCAGCCCGGTTGCGTTGCAGAAATCCCGCAAGTTCTTTGGCAATGCGCGCAACGTCGAGGAAGGCGGCAGCTTGACGATTCTGGCCACCGCTTTGATCGAAACTGAAAGCCGCATGGATGACGTGATTTTCGAAGAGTTCAAGGGAACCGGAAACATGGAAGTCCGCCTGGACCGCGAACTGGCGGAGCGCCGGGTTTACCCCGCGATCCACATTCCCCAGAGTGGAACCCGCAACGACGACCGCCTCTACCATCCGGATGAGTTCATCAAGGTCCTCGACATTCGGCGTCAGCTCGCCCAGTTGCCGATCGGCGATGCGATCGAGACCCTCTTGAAGAATCTCCGCGCGACCAAGACCAACGCCGAACTGTTGCTCAGGGGCTTGCGATGACCCGGCGGGGCCGGTTCCGCAGGCGGCGCGGACGGCAATTTCCACGTGACCCGGGCAGGTCTTCCGGCGACCTGTCTCCGTCAGAGAAATCTGCTTGTCAAACCGGAGGGCAAGCGGAAGGTTCCCGACATGCAAACCCGACGCCTTTGCGCCTCACTGCTCGCACTTGTTCTTCTCCCGGCTGCCAGAGCGGACGTGGCGATGACCGTCTCGGTCGATAAAGCCTTTTATCAGCAGGACGCCTTCAGGCTGGATTTCGACCAAGGGCGTTTTGATGTGCGGATACGGGATGGTTTCGTGTTCCTCGCGCCCTGCGGGTTGCAACCCTCGTTGTTCTCGGTCGGCCCCAACCCATTGTGTCCGCTCGGAACCACGGGTCTGATCGCGTTCGGGGATGTCAATGGCGACGGATTCCGCGACGATAGCTTTTACTGGTCGATCGACAGTGTGGTCCGCGCCTTGATCATCGAGCCGGCGCGGCCTGACCTTGTAACCCTCCTCGCAGCACCTCCTTCCAAACTTGTGCGTCCGCTGCCGGCGTTCATCGACGATTCGCTGGTGGTCTTCTACAACATCTTCCGGACCGACATGGAGCAGTTGGACGTGACGCGTTATTTCATGACGATCCGCTACGGTTCCGTTCCCCAAGTGGAGACCACGAACACCCTCGGAGGAATCCTGACTGCCGGGAACCTGAACGTCGTGATTACCGGGCGGGATATCGCGGGTTCACCCCTGTCGATACCGGTCGCGGTGGCTGCCGGTGCTACCGGTTCTGATGTGGCCACAAGTATCCGGCTCGCGCTCAATGCGACCCCGGCGGTCACCAACTTCTACTCGGTCGGCGGCGCCGATCCCGATCCCGCCGCTGATCCTACGACGATCATCAGCCTTACGGAGAGAGTTGCGGATGGCAACGATCCGACCCTGAACATCGGAGTGTTTGCCGGAACCGCCACTGGAGACGGATTGCCGATCGATCCCAGCCAGGACACCGTTGAGGGGGCGTTCAAGGCTCCCGCTGCTGCTTCCAAGCAGATGCGGGAGGAGCTGCCGACAGGAACTTATATTTTTTCCTATCCCCGCTTGAACAGTCCCGACCAGGGAAGTCCCGTGATCATCCCCGGCACCATCACCCCGATGATCGAGGCCCTGGACCGCAGCGCCCGCAGTAACAGCGGTTTCCGCTTTACCAGCGGGAAGTGGGATGGGGATTTCTATCAGATGGACCCGCGTCTGATCCACGTCATCCGTTGGACCGGAAACGACCAGTCCAACATCCTCCGGGGTGATCAGATCTATTTCTCGATTGTCAACGCAGACGAGGATTTCATTGATTTTCCGCCTCTTGACACGCAAAATCCGGTGCAGCTTTCGGATCCGACGGTTCAGGAATACACGCTGCCGCCGTACTTCTTTGCAGTGGGTTACGAAGGGGTGATCAACGTGGATTTCCAGCGACTTTTGCGGACCACCGGGGTGGCATTCGATACTTCGGAAAGGGATTTCCGCGCCAAGGTCCGGATGGTCGATAGTTACGATGGTTTCGCAAGAACCTACTACGAGTTGGGGACGTCTACGGCACTTACCCCCGCGGGAGCGGACAAGGACGGGGACGGTATGACCAACATCAACGAATTCGGATTGGAGTTTCCGACCAGCGAGTTGATCGAATCCCTCGGATTGGACCCCGTTACTCTCGGGTTTGGAAAGCCGGCGGCAAACGATGCGAGGAAGACGCCGGTATTGCCAGCGCCTGCACTCGATATTGATAATCACATCGTTGTGAGAGCCTCGGTCCGCCCGCTGAGCGGCACTAGCTTGAAGTATCAATTCCTCCAAGAGACAACGACCGGCACGAAGACAAAGGCAAAGGCCATCAAGCCCGGTAAGGACTGGACGATCACCCGCGTGACCGAAAGCGAGCAACTCGTCGTCAGAGGTGTGCCGATTTCAGCAGGCCTGCCACCTGCCCCCGTTTTTGTGGACCATGAGTATATCGTACTTCGAAGTGTCCGCCCGGTTGCTGATCCGACTGCTCCGCTGCCCACGATCAAGGTGGTTGTGAACCCGCTGGCGCTCTGACTTCGAAGGCGTTGCGAGGCGAGTGTCCGGCACATCCCCGCTGGTTTCGTTCAACCGCCGTTCCAACCCGCTTCATCTCCACCGGAGGTTCTCGGTATTTCCAGAAAATGTCTTCCCCCTCTCTGGTCCGAAGTTCTCAAGAACTCGTCTCCTTCCTCGCCCGACCTGGTTCGGGGTCCGTTTGTGCCATCGACACCGAGGCGGACAGCCTGCACCGCTACCGTGAGTCCCTTTGTCTGGTCCAATTCTCATGTGAGGCGGATAACGTCCTCATCGATCCGTTGGAGATCGAGGATCTGGCACCGCTGGGCGAATTCCTCGGTTCCCGTCCGGTTTGGATGCACGGGGCGGACTATGACATGACGATGCTGCGCCGCACTTTCGGCACGCTGCCACCAGTGGTTTTCGATACCCAGATCGGTGCCCGCCTGCTTGGCGTCCGCCGCTTTGGTCTGGCCGATCTGGTCGAGCTTTACTTCGGCGTGGTTCTCTCGAAGTCCTCCCAGAAGGCCGATTGGGGGAAGCGCCCGCTGTCTCCCAAGATGATGGAGTATGCCCTCAATGACGTCCGCTACCTGCTGCCGATGGGGGGGAGAATCTGCGATGAACTGAAGGCCAGAGGACGGTTCGACTGGTTCATCGAAAGTTGCGAGGCGGCTCGCCTCAAGGTGATGGACCGCGACGAAGCCCGCGCAGAAGCCTGGCGGATCCAAGGGTCCGGTCGCTTGGATCGGGCCGGTTTGAATTACCTCAAGTTCCTCTGGGAATGGCGCGACGTGGAGGCGGCCGCGTGGGATCGCCCCTCGTTCATGGTGGTCACGAATCGCCAGTTGATCGACTGGAGCCTGTCACTGGCGGCCGGCCAAAGAATCGAGATTCCACCGCACTACCGACCGGAGCGCCGCAAGCGCTTGACCGACATTCTGGACACCGCGCGCGCCCTGGCAACCGACGAGTGGCCGGAAAAGCCCCGCGGATTGCGCCGTCGCCGGGATTCGGAGTTCGACGCGCGGGTCGCCCGGCTGATCTCCGTCCGCGATGCCAAGGCGGTGGAACTTGATATCGACGCATCGTTGATCGCACCCCGTTCAATCATCGAATCGATCGCCGATGGTGAGGTTGATCCGGCTGAGGCGTTACTCGGCTGGCAGCGATCCTGCTTGGCGATGGATTGACGGTTCTTGAGCCGGGCCAAGCGACTTGGAATCAGTCGATTGAAGGGGCTGAATCGACTTCGGTGAATCGCCCGATTTCCAACAATCGGCCTTGTCTCCCCGGCCTGCATTTCAGACCTTGTGTGGGTCCATGTCTGAAGAGCACCAGGATTATGAAAAGGCCGATACGAACGTCAGCGGGGAGCAGGCTTACGACGCCGCCCAGATTGACAAACTCGAGGGTTTGGAAGCCGTCCGCAAGCGGCCCGGGATGTATATCGGCGACCCCGACGAACGCGGTCTCCACCACTGCGTTTTCGAAGTTCTCGACAACTCGATCGACGAGCACCTCGCCGGCTATTGCAGCCGGATCAAGGTTGCGATCCACGTCGATGGCTCGATTTCGGTCGCGGACAACGGGCGCGGGATTCCGGTCGACATGCACCCGAAGTTCGGCATCCCGGCGGTCGAACTGGTGCTGACGAATCTCCACGCCGGCGGCAAGTTCGGCCAGGGTGCCTATAAGTATTCCGGCGGTCTTCACGGGGTCGGCGCGAAGTGCGTCAACGCCTTGTCCGATTGGTTCAAGGCGGAGGTTTACCGGAATGGCAACGTGTACGCCATCGGCTTCGAGCGCGGCAAGACGACCCAGCCCCTTCACATCGTGGGCGAAGTCGATGCAAAGCGTACCGGCACCACGATCACCTTCTTCCCGGACGCGACGATCTTCGTCGATACCATCGAGTTCAAGTTCGACCGGCTTTCCACCCGCTTGAAGGAGCTCGCTTTCCTCAACCCCGGGCTCACCATCGATCTCGAAGACGAGCGCCCCGAGTCCGCCCGGAAGACGACCTTCTTCTATGCGAAGGGCATCGTCGAATTCGTGACGGAGCTCGGGCTGACCAAGACGCTGGTCCATGAAGACCCCGTGGTCCTCAATGGCAAGCGCCAGATCGACATCGACTACGACGGCAAGCAGTCGCAAGAGGATGTGTTTGCGGACGTTGTGTTCCAGTACAACGACTCCTACAACGACCAGATCCTGTGCTTCGCCAACTCGATCCCGAACTCGGACGGCGGCACCCACCTGACCGGCTTCCGCACCGCGCTAACCCGCGGGATCAACCAGTACGCAAAGGCAAACAAGATCCTCAAGGACAAGGATGCCGCCCTGACCGGCGATGACGTCCGAGAAGGTCTGATCTGCGTGATCTCGGTCAAGATGCCGAGCCCGCGCTTCTCTTCGCAGACCAAGGGCAAGCTGGTGAATTCGGAGATCGAAGGCGTGGTGTCGTCGATCGTCTACGAAGGACTCGTCCAGTTCTTCGACGAGAATCCGGCGATCGCCAAGCGGATCATCGAGAAGTCGCTCAATGCCGCCCGTGCCCGCGAAGCGGCCCGCAAGGCCCGCGAGACGGTCCGCAAGTCCGCCCTGTCCGGCGGCGGCCTGCCCGGCAAGCTGGCCGACTGCTCGGAGCGCGATCCCGCGAAGTCCGAGCTCTACATTGTCGAAGGTGACTCCGCCGGTGGCTCCGCCAAGCAGGGCCGCGACCGGCGGACGCAGGCGATCCTCCCGTTGCGCGGGAAATTGATCAACGTCGAGAAAGCCCGCCTCCACCGCGCGCTGCAGAACAAGGAAATCCAGAACCTGATCACCGCCATCGGCGCGGGCATCGGCGATGGCGAGCAGGACGGCTCGTTCAACATCGAGAAGGTCCGTTACCACAAGGTCGTGATCATGACCGATGCCGACGTCGACGGCTCCCACATCCGCACCTTGCTGCTCACCTTTTTCTGTCGCCACATGCCGGAGTTGGTGAAGCGCGGCTTCCTCTACATCGCGCAGCCGCCGCTCTACCTGGTCACCCGCAAGAAGCGCTCCGAGTACGTTCAGGACAACGACCAGCTGAACAAGATCCTGATCGAACTCGGGTCGAGCGAGGTCGAGGTCCGGACCTTCGACCGGTCGCGCGTCTTCTCGGCGGAGGAGCTCAAGGTGATCCTCGAGAACCTCTCGTCGCTGTCCCGTTATTCGAACTCGATCGAAGGCAACGGCGGCAGCTTCAAGGCCTACCTCGCCGCCCGCCGCGACGGTCGCTTGCCGGAATACATGGTCCGCGTGCGCATCGGCAACGACGAGTCGGTGCTCTACTTCTCCGACGAGGAAGCGCTCCGCATCTACGCCGCCGAAAACCGCGACCTGCGCCTCTTTGACGAGCAGCTCAGCGACGAGCAAACGGCCGCCCACAGCGGCCCCTCGCGCCGTGCCAACCTCCACGAACTCCACGAGTCCCATGCGGTGGCGAAGATTTTCTCGCGCCTCAACGAGTGCGGGATCGATACCACGAAGTTCTCCGATGACGACACGCCGCTCTTCGAACTACTCGAAGGCGACGGCGAGAAGCAGAAGACCCATCCGGTGTTCTCCTTGCCGGAAGTGCTGGTCCGGGTGCTCGAAATCGCCAGCCGCGGCGTCCAGATCAAACGATTCAAGGGTCTCGGCGAAATGAACGCCAAGCAGCTCTTCGAAACGACCATGGACCCGGAGACCCGCCAGTTCTTGCGCGTCCGGCTGGACGAGGACAACGCGGTCGAGGCCGACAAGATGTTCGACGTCCTGATGGGCGACATCGTCGAGCCGCGGAAGCGCTTCATCGAAGACAACGCGCTGAACGTGCGAAATCTGGATGTTTGAACGATGGAGACGAAACCCGACAAGCTCAGCCGTGAACAGATCATGGCCGCATTGCGTCGGCTCGACGAATTGTTGCGCGAAAAAGGCGTGATCGGCGAGCTTTGCATCTTCGGCGGAGCCGCGATGGTGCTGGCGTTTGACGCGCGGGAATCCACCCGCGACGTCGATGCGATCTTCGTCCCGAAGACCGAGATGCTGGAGGCGGCTTCAAGAGTCGGCGAGGAAATGACCTTGCGCCCGGATTGGCTCAATGACGGCGTGAGGGGATTCGTTTTGAATCAAGGCGAGGTGACCGCGGCGGGCATGCCCGTTTTTGCGAACCTGCGGATCATGAGGCCCACGGCCGAGTATCTGTTAGCCATGAAATGCCTGGGTAGCCGCCGTGGCGGAGCAGTTGGCGAGCGTGAATTCCTTCCCTTGTCCGCCTTGGGCAACCCGTCAGGAGCGGGTGAAAAAGATCCCCTGGTTCGCCGCCAAAACCCCCAATCTCAAATCCATCATCCTCCAGGAAAGCCCCGCCGCTTTCCGGGTCCGCAATCTCTTCGTCTCCGCCAACGCGCTCTCCCGCGCCTGACTCAGGCGGTGTAATACATTGCACGACACTCACGCTCTTGTAATCTCCTAGCCATGAGCACAACCCTATCCTTCCGACTTCCCGAAAAACTTGCCGACCGCCTTTCCCTGATCGCGAGCGAGACCGAGCGCAGCAAATCCTACCACCTCCAGAAAGCGCTCGAATATTACTTCGAGGAGGTTGCGGATCTCCAGATCGCGAAGGACCGGCTTCAATCGGCCGAATCCGAGATCGAACTCGACGCGGTGATCCGCGACCTGAAAGCGTGAAGCTCGTTTTCAAAAAATCGGTCATCAAGGAACTCATGCGTCTCGGTGCCGCCGAGTCGCTCCGCGTGGCTCTTTCCATCGCGGAAGAACTCAGCGACCAACCCGAACGTCACAAACCTCTCTCCGGGCCGCTCGCCGGACTTCGCCGCCTCCGGGTCGGTGATGTCCGGGTGGTCTTCGCCATCCTCGCCGCTCCTGAACGCGTCGTCATCCTTCGCGTCGGTCACCGCAAGGACGTTTACGATTCACCCGTGCCCGACCCGGAAGACTAGCCGCCCCAATTTTCTCCATGTCCCAAGACTCGATCAAGCCCATCAACGTCGCCGAAGAACTGTCGAACTCCTTCCTGGAGTACTCGATGTCGGTCATCATCTCGCGCGCCCTGCCCGACGTCCGCGACGGTCTCAAGCCGTCCCAGCGCCGCGTCCTTTACGCCATGCGCCAGCTCGGCGTGACGCCCGGCAAAGCCCACGTGAAGTGCGCCAAGATCGTCGGCGAAACGATGGGTAACTTCCACCCGCACGGCGACTCGTCGATCTACTCGACCCTCGTCAACATGGGCCAGCCGTGGTCGATGCGCGAGATGCTGGTCGACGGCCAGGGCAACTTCGGCTCGGTCGAAGGCGATGCCGCGGCGTCGATGCGGTACACCGAAGCCCGCCTCCATCACCTGGGCATGGCGATGATGGAGGACCTCGACAAGGACACCGTCGATTTCCAGCCGAACTACGACGGCTCTCAGGAGGAGCCCACCGTGCTGCCTTCGGCCTTCCCGAACTTCCTGGTCAACGGTGGCACCGGCATCGCGGTCGGCATGGCGACCAACCTCGCCCCGCACAACCTCGGCGAAGTCATCGACGGCATCTGCGCGCAGATCGACAACCCGGAGATCACGCTGCCCGAGCTGATGCAGCACATCAAGGGGCCGGACTTCCCGGTTTCCTGCGAGATCCGCGGCATCCGCGGGATCGAGGAATACTTCCGTACCGGCCGCGGATCGATGCGTCTCCGCGGCAAGGTGGAGATCGAGGAAAACGAGAACGGCAAGTCCCACATCGTGATCCGCGAGGTGCCGTATGGCGTCAACCGCGCCGTGCTCCAGGAACGCATTGCTGAACTGGTCAACGAGAAGGTCCTCACCGGCATCTCGGGGATGCGCGACCTCTCCGACGAGGAGACCCGCATCGAGATAGAGCTGAAGCGCGACGCCCGCCCGCAGGTCGTGGTCGCCCAGCTCTTCAAGCTCACTTCGCTGGAGACTTCGTTCAGCGTGAACATGCTGGCGATCCACAAGAGCCGGCCGAAGCAGCTTTCGCTCAAGGAGGCGATCGACGCCTACATCGAGCACCGCCGCGAGGTCATCATCCGGCGTACCCGCTACCTGTTAGGAAAAGCCGAAGAGCGCGCCGAACTGCTCGAGGCCTTCCTGCTCGCGCTTGGCCACCTCGATGACTTCATCAAGATCATCCGCGATTCGAAGAACCGTGACGAGGCCCGCGAACGCCTGGCGGCCTACAATTTCTCCACCGCCACCGCGGAAGGTCTCGGCATCCTGATCCGCTCGCAGGCCGCGATCCAAGGCGACCGCTACGTCTTCAGCGAGCGCCAGGTCAATGCCATCCTTGAACTCCGTCTCTACCAGCTCACCGGTCTCGAACGCGACAAGGTGAAGGGCGAGTACGACGAGATCCTGGAAACCATCAAGGACCTGCTCGACATCCTGGCCCGCGAGGAGCGCGTGCTGACCATCATCAAGGACGAACTCCGCGCGCTGAAGGACAAGCACGCCACCCCGCGCAAGTGCCCGATCCTCGCCGAGGCCGGCGAGATCGCGATGGAGGAACTCATCGCCAACGACGCGATGATCGTGACCCTTTCCCACCGCGGTTACATCAAGCGCACCCCGGCCAGCGAAT
Source organism: Verrucomicrobiia bacterium Tous-C4TDCM (assembly GCA_002304315.1). Classification (GTDB taxonomy): domain Bacteria; phylum Verrucomicrobiota; class Verrucomicrobiia; order Verrucomicrobiales; family Akkermansiaceae; genus Haloferula. Next base: position 21,375 of record NEUO01000028.1, on the reverse strand, counting down.
ACCGGCTGCAAGGCCGCGGCGGCAAGGGGCTGAAGGGGATGGAGACCAAGGCCACCGCCAAGGACCAGGCGGATGACTTCATCGAGCACTTGTTCTCGGTCCAGGCCCACGACTACCTGATGTTCTTCACCAATACCGGCCGCGTTTATGTCGAGCGGGTGTATGAACTGCCCGAAGGCTCGCGCACCTCGACCGGCCGCAGCATCAAGAACGTGCTCGACCTCAAGCCCGACGAGAAGATCGCCGCCTTGCTCCGCCTCGAACGCAGCACCGACGAGAACGGCAACGACAACACCTTCCGCGAGGGGGCCGGCTACGTGTTCTTCGCGACCCGCAGCGGCAAGGTGAAGAAGACCTCGCTCAACGACTTCCGCAACTACCGCAAGGCCGGCTTGACCGCCATCAACCTGGACGAAGGCAACGACCTGATCGGTGTGAGCCTCACCAGCGGTGAGGACGAGATCGTCCTCGTCACGCGGGATGGCATGAGCATCAAGTTCACCGAAGGCGTTTACAAGAGGCCGCAGGGCGAGCCGGCCGAAGGGGAAGAGCCCGTCGAGGAGGAATCCGGTGAGGAAGACGCCTCCGAAGACGAAGGCAAGCCGCAGATCCGCCCGCAAGGCCGAGCGACCGCCGGCGTCACGGGTGTTCGACTGCGCAAGGACGACTACGTGGTCGGCATGGCGATCGTCTCGGAGGAAACGATGTTGCTCGTCGCGTCGGAGAACGGTCTCGGCAAGCGCACCGCGTTCTCCAACTACCGAGCCCTCCGCCGCGGCGGTCGTGGGGTGAAGACCCTCAATGTCACCGACAAGACCGGCAAGCTCGTCAACGCCGTTTCCGTCACCGAACAGGACGAGCTGATGCTCATGACCTCGACCGGCCAGAGCATCCGCATCCGGGTCAGCGAGATCCGCGAGACCGGCCGCGTGGCGCAGGGGGTGAAGCTCCTCACGCTGAAGGAAGGCGAGAAGCTGCAGGACATCTCGCTGGTGATTCCGGATGGGGAGGATGCTTCCGGCGAAGTGCTCGACGCGGCACCAGCCGAAGACGGCGGCGATGAAGCGCCCGCCCAGGATTGATTCCCGGGGCCCGCGGGTTCACTGAACCCGCGGGTGCTCGATCCACCGGGCATTCCATGACCGACCTCCTCTCCACCGCCCTGTTCCGCGAAACGCGGGGCCCCGGATTCTTCCGGGTGCTGGCGGGGAGGAACGCGCCGTTCTACGTCGACGTGCTCGACTCGCTCGAACGCGATTCGGCCGACCGTCCGGACGGGATCGCCCGCGAGGAGGCGGTGGCGATCATCGCGGAAACGCTGGAGCGCCATCCCGGATTCGAGTTCGACGATGAGGCGGATGCCGAGTCGCTGCCGTCGGATTTCCGCGAACGGGCGCGGCTGCTGTTAGAAGTCCTGCTCAAGTGCCACTGGCTGGAAGAACCACCGCGGCGCGACTGGCGGCGGAAGATCCATTTCGACGCCCACGGCGCCACCTTGCTGTCCGCGCTGCGCAAGATCGCGTGGCCGGACGCGGCGGTCTTCACCGACAAGCTGACGGGTGTGTGCTCGATGCTGGCGAACGAGGTCGAGCTGTCCGAGCGCCCGTGGCAGACGGTGGAGAACTGCCTGTCGAACGTCCGCGAGGGCATCAACGAGCTGCGTTCGATGCAGAAGTCGGTGCAGCGCTTCACCCGCAAGCAGCTCGAAGAGGAGACGCTGCAAGGCAACCTTGCGGTGGTCTTCGACGACTACTCGGAGCAGATGTCGCATTCCTGCTACGCCGCGCTGGTGCGCGCGCGGCTGCCCTTGCGGCTGCCGGATGCGGTCGGCCGGATCGCCGAGCGTCTGGCCGATGACCCCGCGACGCTGGCCGACATGCAGACCGAGGTGCTGCTCCGCCATCCGGAGATCTCCGCCGAAAGCGCACGAGCGCGGGTTGCCGCGGCCTTGGAAGAACTCATCGACCTGTTAGAAAAGGTGCTGCCGATGGCGGACGAGATCGACCGCCGCACCGCCGACTTCACGCGGCGGTCGCTGGCGCGCTTCCGCTACCTGCAAGACGTCACCGGCGAGCGCCGCACCGAGCTCAAGGCCTTCTTCGAGACCGCCAACCGCCTGCTCGCCGGCCGCCGCCTCCAGCGGGTGAATGGCACGCTGCCCGAGTTGCCGGACCTGCTGCTGCCCGCGGTGAAGCTGCCCGGCGGGCTTGATTCGCTCTACTCGCCGCCGACCCGCCGGCCGGCGCTGGAGCAGGATGCCTTCGACGATGCCGTGTCCGACAGCGATCGCGAATCCGGCCTTCACGACATGCAGCGGACCATCCGCGAGTCGCTTTCGGTCGCCCGTGCGAACAGCTTCATCCAGTCGCTGCCTGGCGGCAAAGGCGAGCGCATCGAAAGCCACCAGCTCGACCTCGCAACCACGCACTCGCCGGCCGACTTGATCGCGCTGCTGCTTCACGCCGAGGCCCCCGACGCCCGCTACCGGCTCGACGTCCAGCGCGTCGCCGACGAGTCCGCTCCGCCGACCACCGACACGCTTCACCAGATCCGCGTCGAGCGATTTGCCATCATCAAGAAATGAGCACCGAAGAACCCAGCGCCTTCGTCACCGAGTCCGCGCCGACCTTGCTCGCGCTGTCGGAAAGCGACCGCGACCGCTTGTCGGAAGCGCTTCAGGAATTGCTTTCGAGCGGCTCGATCAACGGCCTCGATTCCTCGCGCGCCCCGCTTTACCACTGGGCGCGCCAGCACGACGACTGGCTGCGCGAGATCGCCGCGCTCAACGGCCTCGATGTCGCCGTCCACCACGAGGAACGCCTTATCCAGGCCATCCCGCGCGCCGCCGGATTGCGGTTGCGGCTCAATCAGGACGCGACCTTGGTCTGGCTCGCCTTGTGGTATGCCGGCGACATTCGCTGGCGCGACGAGGGAGCCGACCAGGCCTTCCTTTCCGTCGCCGAGCTCGGCGATCTACTACGGGACCAGTTGTTGCCCGATGCCACCGCGCTGATTCCCAAGGGCCGGCTGCGCGACATCCTCCGCCAGGCCGCGCGGCTGAACCTGATCCGCCTGACCCACGCCGAGTCTTTTGAAGAGACCGGCATCGAAGTCATGCCCGCCATCCGCCGCGTGCTGCCCTTCCGCGAACTCGCCGCCTGGCAGGAAGCCGCCGCGAGTTTCCGGCCTGACGCGCTCGAAGAAGCCGAGGACGAAACCGAAGAAGACGAACCGACATGAGCCGCGCCATCCGCCTCACCCAACTCCACGCGCTCAACTGGTACGGCTACCGCGATTCGCTGCCCGTGCAGGGCAACCTCGTGCTCGCCGGGGTCACCGGTTCCGGCAAGTCGATCCTGATGGACCTGCTGATGCTGGTGCTGGTCGGGCCGGAGCGCGCCCACCACCACTTCAACCGCTCGGCCACCGGCAGCAAAAGCGACCGCACGATCAAGGGTTACTGTCTGTTAGATACCAAGCGCGAGGAGAACGGCCAGACCCAGTACTTCCACGACAAGGGCGTCACCACCTACATCGCCGCCGAGTTCACCTGGCCGGACGGCAAGCGGGTCGAGACCTGGGGCCTGCGCTTCGAGTTCCGCTCCGCCGCGGAGAACGACGGCACCACGACGCCGTTCTTCTGCCCCGCCTCGCTGGCGAAATCCGATTTCCTGACCGAAGCCGAGGACGGCAAGCCACGGATGAGCCCGCTGGGTGCATTCAAGAAATTGATCGATGCGAAGGGCGGCCGGCTCTTCAGCTCGCCGCGCGAGTATTTGCGCGACATGGCGAACCCGAGCCATCTCAACTTCAACAAGGACGTGCTCCAGCGCCTGCTGCCGAGCGCGATGTCGTTCACCAACCTCAAGAGCTTCGACGACTTCTGCCGCCAGTTCGTGCTGCCCGCCGAGGCGGTGCCGGTTGATGACGTGGTCTCGTCATTCCGCGACTTCCAATCGTACGAGCGCGAACTCGCCAGCCTCAAGGCACAGCTCGACCGGCTGACCCGGATCCGCGACCACGCTGCAAGGCTGCGCGAGGCCGAACGCGACCATGCGGTGGCGACCTATCTCGCGGCGGAGTTCGGCCATGTCCATGCGTCGGGCGAGGCGGAGCAAACGCGCGAGCGGCTCGAGCGGCTGAAGGTCGACAACCAAGCCGACGAAGCGCGGCTCGCCGAGATCGCCGAGCTGACGGAATCGGGAACCCGCAAGCGCGAAGGCTTGCAGGCGCTGCTGAACGAGTCGGCGGATGGCCGGCTCTACAACAAGCTCGTCGCCGATCTCACGAAGCTGGAAGCCGAGATCGAGCAGCTCCGCGACCGCGCGAGCCGACTCGACGGCGGCCTCGGCAAGCGGCTGAAGTCGGCCCGCGCGTGGATGGAACAGGTCGGCAAGGCGCCGCTGGATCCGATCGTCGACACCACACGGCTGAAGAACGCGATCGGCTTCCTCGAAAGCTGCGAGCGCGAGCAAACGGCGTCGTCGCTGTCCCTCCTCGCCGAAGCCGCCAACGAAACGGTGAAGACGATCCGCAATCGCTTCGATGGTGACCGCGAGGAACTCCGCCGCCTGCGCTCGGAGAAGTCCGACCTTCAGGCGCAGATTGACCTGCTCCAGCGCGGTGTTTCGCCCGGCCCGCAGCCGCTGCTCGCCGCGCTGAAATCCCAGCTTCCGCTGCTGCCCAATCAAACGCCGCCGCGGGCCCTGCGGGAGGTCTGCGAGGTGAGCGACGAGTCGTGGCGCGCCGCCGCCGAGGTGGTGTTCGAGGAGAAGTTCGCCGTGCTGGTCGCGGAGACCCACTACGCGGAGGCTTCGGCCATTCTGAAGAAGCTGCCGCTTTCCGACCTGACGAGTGCCGGGGCGCAGCGCTTGATTGACATTACCGCGGTCCGTGCTGCGAAGCCCGCGGCGAAAAAGGGTTCGCTGGCCGAGTTGCTGCAAACCACCGATGCCGATTCGCGGGCCTGCATCGACGCGCTGTTCGGCGACATGGTCCGCGTCGCGGATACCGCGCAGCTCGACCGCCATCCAGCCGCGATCACGCCCGATGGCTTGCACAAGCGAGCAGGGATTTTGGTACGGCCCGCGCCTTACAACGGAACGCCCTATATCGGGAAAGAAGGCCTCAAGCGGCAGCTCGAGATCAAGCGGCAGCGGCTGGGCGAGATCGAGGCCTCGCTGCGTCGGTTGGAGCCGATCGAGCTGGAGATCGAACGCCTGATCCGCGAGCGGGCCAGCGCCATCCCGGAGCACGAGGATGTCATCAAGGAACTGATCCGCATCGAGGACCTGCCGAAGAAGCAGGAACAGCATGCCGAGCTGATGGAGCAGCTCGAGGCGATCGCCACCGACGAGTTCGACCGCATCCGCGACGACATCGAGGTGCTGGCGGAGCAGCTCTCGTCCTACGATGGCGAGCGTACTTCGATCCTGCGAAAAGGCCGGATCCGCGAAATCCAGGACACCGAGAAGCTGCTGACCCTTCTCAAGGAGACCGCCAGCCGCCGCGAGGATGAGTTCTCGAAGGTCCAGCTCCGGATCGACATCCAGCAGCATCACGCGCGCTATCTTTCGTGGAAGAAGGAAGCTTCCGAATACACGCCCGCACCGGACGTGTTAGCCAACGAGTTCCGCAAGGCCGCCGCCGCGGCGGAGATCGCGGCGAAGGAAGCCATCGGCGACCTCAAGGTGGCGATGCTCGATTTCAAGAAGACCTTCGCGCCGAAGTTCGACGACCTGCCCGAGGACGGCGCGGACACCACGCCCTACGAGTCGCGGCTCCAGCAGATCGAGCACGCCAACATTCCCGAGTATGAGAAGAAGTCGGTGACCGAGCGCAAGCGCTGGGAGGCGCTATTCCGGACGCAGGTGCTGAGCCGGATGCAGCAGGCGCTGAAGAACGTCGAGAACATCATCACGCTGCTCAACCACCAGCTCAAGCGGCCGATCGGGCACGACCGTTACAAGATCGAGCGGCGGCCGAATCCGGAGTACAAGATCTACCGCGACCTCATCGACCTCAACGCGCTCCACCACGAGGACGAGCTGTTCTTCGCCAGCATGGGCGGCGAGCTGCAGGACGCGCTCAAGGGCTTCCTCAACCTCCTCGTGCAGAACGCCAGCAGCCCGGAGGCGGCGCGCTTGTTAGACTACCGCCAGTATTTCGACTACGACCTCACCGTGACCGACATCCGCGATTCCGACGGCAAGTCGATCAGCGTCGACAAGCAGGGTGGCAAGATGAGCGGCGGCGAGAACCAGAGCCCGTATTTCGTCGCCATCCTCGCCAGCTACCTGCACGCCTACAACCGTCATGAAAGCCGCCGCAAGGAGCCGTCGCTGGCGCTGGTGCCGATCGACGAGGCCTTCTCGAAGCTGTCCGGCGAACGCATCCAGAACTGCATTCAGGCGATGAGCGAGCTGGACTTGCAGGGCATGTTCTCGATGTCGAGCGGCAACATCCCGTATGCCTTCAGCCAGTGCGACGAGTTGATCGTGATTTCGCGGAAGGAAGAGCGGCGGGGGACCCGCGTGGGTGTTAGAAACGTGCCGGTGGTGCTGTTCCGCGACTCGCCGGAAGGGCGGAAGTGGATCTCGGAGAGCGAGCAGCAGGCGGTGGAAGCGTGATAAGTTTGAACCACGGGAAAGGCACCGGGACCGCGGACTTTAGTCCGCTCGAAGCGATCGGGTCGGTCGTCACACCTATCGATACGAGCGGACTAAAGTCCGCGGTCCCGGTGCCGCCAGAACTTGCGGAGCCGTGGGGGAGAATTCATGATCACCTGAGGACGCTCGCTTGAATGAATGCCTCGATCCATGCCTTGGCCGCGATTTATCGGGAGTCGTCTCCGGCGAAGTCCGGTGCCTTGAAGGACTACACGCTCGATTGGGAGAAGTTCCTCCGTGCGGCAGGACTTCACGACGGCGATGACCGCGAACTGGCGGAGCAGGACCTGCTCGTCGCCGAGCGGGCGTCGGGCGGGATGCTGGTGATCGACCGCCATCCGCGGACGGGAGCAAAGCAGGTGATCCGGCTGAAGCGCGAGGGCGGCGAGGCGTGGTTGTTTGCTGCGGTCGGCTTGCTCTCGCCAGCGGAGGAACGAGAGTCGCTCGGCGGGTTCTTCGAAGGTGCGGCGGGCATTGCGGTTCCGTGTGGTGAGGCATGGCGGGCGTGGTGTGAAGGCCTCGCCGCCCGGGCTCGCGAGGGGGCTTCGGTGGCACCGTTCAGGCGGGACGATGCCACGGGGAACCGGAGTCTGTTAGAAGCCCTGGCCGGCGTGCTGAACTGGCGGGAGGAATCGCTGGTTCGTTATGCGAGCGCGGTGATTTGCCGCGACTCGAAGGCGCTGGAGAATCTCCGGCCTCGCCTGCTGACGGCATTGGGCGAGATCACAGGGCGGGGGGAAGTGTTGCTGGAGGACTTCGGGATTTCGGACAAGCCGCGTTCGGTGCTGATCCATGGTCCGCTGGTGCTGGAGCTTTCCGAAGGTCACATCGACTTCGGGTTGCTGGCGGGGCCGGTGTCGGTTTCGGCGATTGATCTGGCCGCGGCGAAGTCGTTGCAGTGCCCGGCGCACCTTTGCCTGACGGTGGAGAACGAGAGCGTGTTCCTGGAGCTCGCGAAGCGGCGGACGGGTGTGCTGTTGGTGCAGACGAGTTTTCCCGGAGCGGCGACGCGCTTGTTGTTAGAGCGATTGCCGGTGGACTTGGAACTTCTTCATTTCGGCGACAGCGATCCGGCGGGTTTCGACGTGTTGCGTGATTTGCGGGAGAAGACGGGCCGGAATTTCCGGCCGGTGATGATGCGGTTCCGGCCGATGGCGGGTGCGCCGCCTTTGACGGTGGATGAGCGGAGGGTGATCGGGAGGTTGTTAGATTGTGATTCGATGGCGGATGTTCATGGAGAACTCCGGGCGATGCTGGAGGCGGGAACGAAGGGGGACTTCGAGCAGGAGTCGGTGGGTTTGGACGGAGCGCTGACTTCAGTCGGCGTGGATGGTCTCGCCGACTAAAGTCAGCGCTCCGCCTGCGGCGCTCTCTCCCTAGGGGAGATTGACTTGGGGATTGAGATCGGTCTTTCTTCGAGAGTCATGGGAAAAGGTATCTATACCCGCGGTTACTTGCCCCACTGGGATTTCGCGGGGGCGCTGCAGGCGGTCACGTTCCGCTTGGCCGATTCAGTTCCCACTTCGCTCGTCGCGGAATGGCGGGCGGAACTCGCCGGGATTCCCGACGAGACGGCGCGGCAGAAGGAACTCCATCGCCGGATCGCGCGCTACGAGGATGGCGGTCATGGCGAGGCTGTTCTCAGATTGCCGGAATGCGCCGCAGTCCTGCAGTCCAAGCTGACCGGAGGGCACGGAAAGGACTACAAGCTGATCGACTGGTGCATCATGCCGAATCACGTGCATGTCCTGCTCAAGCTCGAGAACGATTCGACGCTCTGGGAGATCTTGAAGAGTTGGAAGGGATCGGGCGGTTTGGAGATCAACCGAGTGCTGGGGCGGACCGGGACACTGTGGCAGCGGGAGTATCATGACCGCTTGGTGCGAGACATGGATCACTTCCATAATTGCCGGGTTTACATCCGGGACAATCCGGTGAAGGCGGGGCTTTGTAGGACGCCGGAAGAGTGGAGGTTTTCTTCGGCGGGGTGTGGATGGGAGGGGTAGTGGCGGAGCGCTGACTTTAGTCAGCTTGGATGGTCTCGCCGACTAAAGTCAGCGCTCCCTCCCTGCGGGAGATTACTTCAAATACACCTCGCGCGGCTTTGCGCCGTCGCCGGGGCCGACGACGCCTCTTGCTTCGAGGATGTCGACCATGCGGGCCGCTCTCGTGTAGCCGAGGCGCAGGCGGCGCTGGAGGAGGGACGTGCTGCACTTCTGCTCCTGCCGCGCGACCTCGATGCAGCGCATGATGAGCTCCTCGTCGGCCGGCGAGACATCGTCCTCGTCGTCACCGTCGTCGCCGCCGTTGTCGATCGAACGCTGGATGTCGCTTTCGAAATTCGGCGAGGCCTGGGCGGCGCAGTGGTTGACCAGGCGCTCGACCTCCTCGTCGGAAACGAAGGCACCCTGCGAACGTTCGAGTTTCGCGGAGCCGGGCGGGAGATAGAGCATGTCGCCTTTGCCGACCAGCTTGTCGGCACCCTTGCTGTCGAGGATGACGCGCGAGTCGAGGGCGGAAGACACCTGGAACGCGATGCGGCAGGGGATGTTCGCCTTGATGATGCCGGTGACCACGTCGGCACGCGGCGTCTGGGTGGCGATGATCAGGTGAATGCCGGCGGCGCGGGCTTTTTGTGCGATGCGGGCGATGCACATTTCGACATCGGCCGGCGCGGTCTGCATCAGGTCGGCGAGCTCGTCGATCAGGACGACGATGTAAGGATAGCGGTCGGGAATCTTATCCTCTTCGATGGGGAGTTCATCTTCCTCCGCTTCGGAGCCGAGTTCGCCGGACTCGAGGGCGGCGGCGATCGATTCGATCGACTCCATATCGACTTCCTCGTCGGCATTCCACGGCGGGGTTTCTTCTTCGGCTGCGGCGGCGGCTTCGGGCTTCTCGGGGCGGACTCGGGCGTTGAAGGCGTCGAAGTTCCGCACGCCGGTCTTGGCGAACACGCGGTAGCGCTTCTCCATTTCGTTCACCACCCACTTGAGCGCGGCGACGACCTTCTTGGGATCGGTGACCACGGGCACGACGAGGTGCGGCAGCTTGTTGTACATCTGCATCTCGACGACCTTCGGGTCGACCATGATGAAGCGCAGCTCGTCGGGACCGAACTTGAAGAGCATCGACGCGATGATCGAGTTGATGCAGACCGACTTGCCCGAGCCGGTGGCGCCGGCGACGAGGAGGTGGGGCATCGCGGCGAGGTCGCCGATGACGGTCTTGCCGTAGACGTCCTTGCCGAGGGCGAGTGGGATGCGCTTCTTGGCCGAGCGGAACTCCGGGTCTTGTAGTAGTTCGCGGAGAGGGACGGAGACTTTCTGCGAGTTGGCGAGTTCGATGCCGACGGTGTCCTTGCCGGGAATCGGGGCGAGGATGTTGATGCGCTCCGCGCAGGTGGCGCGGGCGAGGTCGGCCTCGAGTTGGGAGATGCGGGAAACGCGGAGGCCGGTGGACGGATAAATTTCGTAGCGGGTGATGGTCGGGCCGCGGGTGATGTCGCCGGGGGTGACCTCGATGCCGAAGGCGCGCAAGGTCTCCACGATGATGCGCTGGGTCGCGAGCAGTTCGTCGCGGTTTGCTTCGGGCGCCTCGTTTTCCGCGACGGGATCGAGCAGGTCGAAGCCGGGCAGGTCGTAGTCCTCGAAGCCGGCGGTGGAGAGGGAGAGGTGGCCCTCGGGTTTTGGTTTGCGTTCGAAGGGCCGTTCGCCGGGCTTCGGGGCTTCGATGCGGCGCTGGGAGGAGTCGATGATTTGCGGCGCGGGAGTTTCTCGCAGCGGGAGTTCTTGCTGGGGATTGGGCGGGACTTCCGCGGCCTTGGTGGCCTCGCGTTCCTTGCGGCGGCGTTCGCGTTCACGCTCCCGTTCGGTGGCCCGGAGGTCTTCCTTGCTGGCTTGGATCTGGGACTCTTCACGCTTTTCGCGGAAGCGGGCGACGAGGTCGAGCAGCAGTCGCGAGCAGCCTTTGATGAAGCCGACCGGTTTCTGGCCGGTGAGGAGGATCAGGGCGACGAGGTAGGTCGCACCGAGCAGGAGCATCGAGCCGAGCTTGTTGAGCAGCGGGAGGAAGACGTAGTTGCCGAGCAGGTGGCCGCTGACGCCGCCGGCGTGGCGGGAGATGTCGAGTTTCTCGCCTCCTTGCCAGGCATGCATGAAAGCCGCGCCGCTGAGGGTGAGGACGATGAAGCCGATCATCGTCCGCGGCCACAAGCGGGCGTCGAAGACCAATTTGGCGATGCCGAACCAGATCAGGGCGACAGGAACGATGTAACCGGCCGCGCCGAAAAGAGCGACCTGGATGAAGCCGAGGGCGACGCCGAGGCCACCGATCAGGTTATGGTTTGGTTTGCCGAAGATGTCGGTCCATTTCGCCCAGTCCGCCGGCAAGTCGCGGGTGGTGAACGAGATCACCGAAAGGAAGGCGAGCAGGCCGGCGCAAATCAGTACGATCCCGACGACCTCGTTCGACCATTTAGGTGGCTCGGGCACTTCGCCCCGTTTGCGGTTGTCACTCTTTGCCATGCCGGAATTCTCCCCGGCCAGCATCCCCTCCAAGGGGCAGGGGGGCAAGATTGATTTCAGATCCCGGAAAATCCGTAATTCTTTAGTAATCTGAGATGTGTTCAGAGATTTGCCACACGCGGGGCTTTCGCTTTTTGTGGTGGGCGGCATCTTTCCACCCGTGGAACCGATCGTTTTCGAGCCCCTTTACATGCAGCGCGTCTGGGGCGGGCGCGAGTTGGAGCGGGAATATGGCCGCGAGTTGCCGGATGGCGCTCCTTACGGGGAGTCGTGGGAGATCGTGGACCGGGAGGGTGAGCAGTCGGTGGTGCGCGGCGGACGCTGGGCCGGCAAGACGCTTCACGAGCTGTGGACGGGGCACCGCGAGGAGGTGTTCGGCACGAGCCTGCCGGAGAGCGGGCGCTTTCCGCTGCTGATCAAGGTGTTGGATGCGCGGGAAGGCCTTTCGATCCAGGTGCATCCTCCGGCGAATCTCGCTGCGGGACTTGGCGGCGAGCCGAAGACCGAGATGTGGTACATCGCCGGGGCAGATCCCGGGGCGAAGCTTTATGTCGGGCTGAAGCGCGGGGTGACCCGGGCGGATTTCGAGAAGGCGGTCGGGGAGGGGACGGTGGCGGATCGGGTCCACGCGATCAAAGCGAAGGCGGGGGAGTCGATCTTCATTCCTTCCGGCCGGCTGCACGCGATCGGCGGCGGTTTTTTGATCCACGAGATCCAGCAGAACAGCGACACGACCTACCGGGTCTTCGACTGGAACCGGGTGGGCCTGGACGGGAAGCCGCGCGAACTCCATGTGGAGGAATCGCTGGCGAGCATCGACTTCGAGGACTTCGAGCCGGGGATGGACGATCCGGACGGGGCGGTAATCGCGGAGTGCGAGTTCTTCCGGGTGGAGAAGTTGGAGCTGCGCGCGGGGGAGTGCGCGGGCAATCGGGAAGCGGGAAGGTTTTCGATTTTTTCGGTCGTGGAGGGGGAGATTGCGTGTGGCGATGCGAAGTTCGGGAAGGGGGATTTCTTTCTTTTGCCGAAGGGCGGGGGCGCGTTGCTGGCGGGCAGTGGTGCGGTGTTGTTGAGGACGACGATTCCCTGATGACCGCGGCGTAGCCGCTTTTGGACTGCTGCGATGATTCGCAGCTTTTTGAGTGGAGGGTGGGGCGGGGCTGCTCCTGTGGGTGGAGGCGACCTTGGGGGATCGCTGCGTCCCGCCAGAACGGATCACTTAACCGTTCATTCGGAGAGCTGCGAATCATCGCCGCAGTCCGAGGGCCTGCGGCTTGCATGGGGCGGGCTATCCGAGCTGCCGCGCTGCCTGCAGCGTGTTCTTCATCAGCAGCGCGATGGTCATCGGGCCGACGCCGCCGGGGACGGGGGTGATGGCGGAACACTTGGGCGCGACTTCGGCGTAGGCGACGTCGCCGACGAGGCGGTAGCCGCTCTTTTTCGAAGGGTCTTCGATGCGGTTGATGCCGACGTCGATGACCACCGCGCCGTCCTTCACCCAGTCGGCCTTGACCATTTCCGGGCGGCCGACGGCGGCGATGACGATGTCGGCGCGGCGGCAGATGGCGGGCAAGTCCTTGCTGCGGGAATGGGCGACGGTGACGGTGGCGTCCGAGCCTTTCGCCATGAGGAGCAGGGCCATCGGTTTGCCGACGATCATGCTGCGGCCGATGACCACGGCTTCGGCTCCGGCGGTGGGGACTCCGGCGGCGGCGAGCAGGCGCATGCAGCCGGCGGGGGTGCAGGGGACGAAGCCGGTCTTGTCCTCAAGCGCGAGCTTGGCGACGTTTTCCGGGTGGAAGCCGTCGACGTCCTTGCGGGGGTCGAGGGCGCGGATCACGGCTTCCTCGTCGATGTGCTTCGGCGGCGGGCTCTGGACCAGGATGCCGTGGATGGCGGGATCGGCATTGAGCTCGCGGACCACGGTGATCAGCTCGTCCTGGGTGGTGGTGGCGGGCAGCTCGATCTTGCGGGAGTAAATGCCGAGGTCGATGCAGGTGCGGGCTTTCGAGCCGACGTAGACTTGAGAAGCGGGATCCTCGCCGACAAGCACCACGGCGAGGCCGGGGGTGATGCCTCGGGACTTCAGTTCGGTCACTTCGGCGCGGCATTCTTCGAGCACGGCGGCGGCGACGGATTTGCCATCAATTACGGAACTCATCGTAGGTCGTGGGAAAGATTTTCGGTGCCTCGGTGCAGCGTGGTTTCAACACGGAGGCGCCATGTTTCGAAGTCTTCTTCGGAAAGGTCGGCGGGCACGGCAAGCGCTTCGTCGAAGATGACGCGGACCTTGCTGCCCGGGGCTGGAATCGCGTAGCGGTCCCATGTCTTCAGCTCGCGGCAGGAGGAATACCCGACGTGGATCGGGACGATCAGGGCGCCGCTGGCCTCGGCGAGTTTGATAATGCCCGGCTGGACGACGCCACTCGGGCCGCGCGGGCCATCCGGGGTGATGCAGGTGTCGATGTTCGCCCGCAGTGCTTTCCTCATGCCGACAAAGGCGGCGATGCCGCGGCGCGAGGACGAGCCGCGGATCGAGCCGATGCCGAAGACCCCGACCGCCCGCGCGAGGATGGCACCGTCATGGCTGGCGCTGGCCAGCACCACGGCACGGCGGTGCTTGCCACAAGCCTTCTGCCAGAGGGCTGGCAAGGTGAAACCGCGACCATGCCACAGGCAGTAAATCACCGGGCCGGGAATCCCGCCGGGCGTGGTGACCCCGCAGCGGTCGATGATTTCGAAGCGAAGTGTCGCGCACCACGCCTGGATCAGGCGGCCGGCCGCATTGCCGAGAAAGGTGGCCTTGGCGCTTCCCCGGATTTCGCTGCGGTCGCCGGCCATCAGAGGAAACCTCCAGCGTGCAGGGTTTCGACGAGGTACTGCTGGCGGGCGAGCAGGTCTTGATAGAACTCGTGGCGCTGCGGGTCCGGGTCGCGGCGGGTCGAGTTGTCGACGGTGACGATGTAGCCGGCGATCTCGTCGAAGCCGAGCGACTCGCCATTGAGCCGGAAATAAACGACGGCCGCCTGCATCGCCGCGCCTAACAGCGGGCCGCCGGTGCCCGCGACGGCGACGACCGGGACGCCGAAGACATCGGCCAGGAGCTGCTGGAAAGCCGGGCCGGCATCGCGGGCGACGCGGACGCCGGCGGGTTCGAAGCCGAGGTCGCGGAGGCGGCTGAAGCCATAGCCGAAGCCGAGGGCGAGGCCTTCCGCGGCGGCGCGGGCGAGATTTCCCGGGGTGAAATTGTCGAGGGTGATGCCGTGGAGGACGCCGGACGCATCGGGCAGCCGTGGGGTGGACTCGCCGCGGAGGTAAGGCAGGAAGAGCAGGCCGTTCGAGCCCGCTTCGGTGGTTTCGAGCGCTTTCTCGAATTCCGCGCTGGACCACCCGTAGTGGCGGCGGATCAGCTCGAGCGCGGCGACGGCGTTCGACATGCCGAGCCGTGAAAGCCAGCGGCCGGAGGCATCGCAAAGGGTGGAGGCTTCCCCGCGGAAGTCGACGCAGGCCTTGTCGGAGACGGCGGACAGCGAGCCATCGGCAGACAGGTCGGCGACCACCGCGCCATCGGACGCCGCACCGACGGCCAGCGCGGAAAGGGCCGCGGCTCCGGAGCCGGGTGCGACGATCACGCCTTCGGGCAAGCCCCAGGCCTGGCAGAGTGCAGGGCGGAGTTGGCCGCGGGGTTGCGACGGCGGGATGCCGGGCGGCAGCATGTCGAACAGGCGACCGTCGATGAATTCTAACAACTCCGCGCTCCATCGGCGCTGCGGGACATTGAACAGGCCGGTGGTGGCGGCGGATCCGGCCTCGATGCCCGCTTCACCGGTCAGCCAGTAGCCGATGAAATCCTGCGGTGTCATCAGCCGCGCGGCGCGTTGGAAATGATAGGGCTCGTGCTGTTTCAGCCACAGGCACTGGGCGGCGAGAGAGCCGGCATCGAGCGGATTGCCGGCGAGTTCGATCAGCCCCGGCGCGCCGCCGAAAGCGCGGGCGATCTCGTCGGCCTGGCGCTGGGCGGAGCGGTCGATGCCGAGCTTGGCCGGACGGACGATGCGGTTGTTTTCATCGAGCACCACCATCCCGCCGGTGGGCGCGGTGATGCCGATCCCGGCGACTCCACCGCGGGCACTTCCGAGGCTGGCGAGGCACTGCCGCATCGCCTGGTCGGCGGCAGCGATCCAGCATGCCGGGTCTTGCTCGCGGTAACCGTCGGGCAGGCCCTCGACCCAGGCATGGGCGGCCGTGGCCTCGGCGGCGACGGTGGCCGCTTCGAGGTCCAGCGCCACCACGCGGGTGCCGGCATGACCGATTTCGATTCCCAGAAAATGCATGCCGCAGGGGTGCCCGGAAGGGCGGGGCTAGACTTTCCGGGCGGGCGCGGCTTGGCAAGCTTGGGCTTGGGAAAGGGGAACCGCCAAGACGCCAAGAACGCCAAGTTTTTGGAGGGTCCTCGTGACTTTTGTCGGTTCCTCTTCCTTCCAGTTAGAAGCAATTGGCGAGGAAGTGCACATTCGCCCTTATCGTTGGCGAACTTGGCGTCTTGGCGGTTCGATTTTTTCCAGAGCTTGAATCAACGCCCGGTTGCAGCATCGTCGGGGCGTGAGCGATTTCGAAGAGAAAGTCCGCGAGGCGCTGGCCTCCCCGCAGAACCAGGGAGAGATCGCCGACGCCGATGCGGTGGGCACGGTCGGTTCGCCGGACTGCGGCGACATGCTGCGGATGTGGCTGAAATTCACCGAAAAGGACGGCAAGCGGGTGATCGACCGCGCTTCGTTCCAGTCCTTCGGTTGTCAGACGGCGATCGCCGTGGCGTCGATGGCGACCGAGTTGCTGAAGGGCAAAACCGCGGAGGAGGCCCGCGAACTGTCCGCCAACGACCTGACCGGGGGCTTGGGGCCCTTGCCTCCGATGAAGATCCACTGCGGGCAGTTGGTGGAAGGGGCTTTGAAGAACGCGCTCGACCAGACCCCGGCGACTCCCGTGGTGCCGGTCGGCCCGACCTTGTCCGACGCGATGAAGAAGCCGGCGGGGAAAATCCGGATCGTGCCGCTGGAGTAAAACAGGCGTTGAAGGCACGGGCCTTGGACGCTAAGGTTCTCCCATGAGTGACTTGGTAGAGCGGATCACCGTGAATCCCCTCCAGTGTGGAGGCCGGCCGTGCATCCGTGGAATGAGGATCAGGGTCAAGGATGTGATCGACCTGTACGCCGCTGGGCTGGAGAGCAGGCAAATCCTCGAGGAACTCCCCGACCTCGAACCGGAGGATTTGAAGGCTTGTCTTCAGTATGTCAGTCGGAGAATCGACCACCCGGTGCTGGCTGCATGACCATTTGGCTTGATGCGCACTTGTCGCCCCGCCTGGCCCGCTGGATTGTGGAACGCTTCAATTTGGATGCGGTCCCGCTGCGCGACCTGGGCCTGCGGGACGCCTCGGATGAAAAAATCTATCTGGCAGCGAGGTCCAGCGGCGTGGTTGTGATCACGAAGGATGCGGATTTCCTAAAACTGCTCGATCGTTTCGGCAGCCCGCCGCAGGTCATCTGGCTCACCTGTGGGAATACATCGGAGGACGCGTTGAAGGCGTTGCTTCTCTTGCATCTGGATCAGGCTCTCGAGCTACTCCAGAGAGGAGAGCGATTGGTGGAAATTGGCGGGAATTCCAGGCATTGACATCGTTTCTTGCTCGCCCTCGCAGGATTTCGCCGCTTTCTTCCGTAGCCCCCCCCCTATTCACCCCATCCGCCGTGCTCGAACTCCAGGACGTCTGCTTCACCATTCAGAAAGACGGCGAGGCCGTAAACCTCGTCGATAAGGTCAACCTCACGATCCCGCGCGGTCACTTCATGGCGATCGTCGGCCCGTCGGGCTGCGGCAAGACCACGCTGCTCAAGACCATCGCCGGCCTGAACCCGGAGTCGGGCGGGGCGCTGATGTGGGAAGGCCGGAACCTCTCGGAGGAAGGCGACCTGGATCCCTCGGAAATCGGCTACGTCCCGCAGTTCTCCATCGCCTATGATCCGCTGACGGTGGACGAGTCGGTCGAGGCCTCGACCCGGCTGCGGGTAAAGGTCCGTGACCTGGAAGAACTCGACCAGCGGATCGACCGGGTGCTTGAGGAAGCCGGGCTGGCGGCGATCGCCGACCGCCAGGTGAAGGTGCTTTCCGGCGGCCAGAAGCGCCGGCTGGGGCTGGCGATGGAGCTGGTCTCGGACCCCAAGCTGCTGCTTTGCGACGAGGTCACCAGCGGCCTCGACCCGCGTTCGGAGCGCGAGATCGTGCGCTTGCTACACGACCTTTCCCGCCGCGAGGGCCGGATCGTGCTGTCGGTGACGCACTCGCTGGCGCACCTGGAGCTCTACGATTCCATCCTGGTCCTGCACGAAGGCCGGGTCGCCTACCACGGCCCGCCGGAGCAAATGACCCACTACTTTTCGGTCCACGACACCGAGGAGGTCTATCCCAAGCTGGCGACGCAGACTTCCGAGCGCTGGCAGAGTTCCTGGATGAAGCACCGGGAATCCTACTACTTGAAGCTGGAGAAGAACCGGAGCAAGCAGATCGATTCCGGCGGACTGCATCTTCCCGCGGAGCCCGATGCCATTCTGGCCGAAGGCGAGGAGGGAAAGCCGGAGGTCGAGAAGGCCAGCACGCCGGGATTCTTCACCCAGTTCACGACTTTGCTGTCCCGCCGCTGGCGGATTTTCTTCCGCGACCGCGGCCAGGTGTTCCTTCAACTCGCAATCCTCCTGTGTTTCCCGGTGTTGGTGACGCTTTTCTCGGAGAATGCAAAGGGCCAGATCGCGAATCTGTCCGATACCCGGCAGGGGAACCTGATGGAAGAATATCAGGAACAATCCACGGTGAAGCGTGACCAAGTCCGGGTGGGCTCGTCGATTTCCGGGATCATCATGTTCCAGGTCATCCTGCTGTCGCTGATGGCCTCGAACAACTCCGCGCGCGAGATTGCCGGCGAGCGGCCCATTTTCGAGAAGGAGAAATTCGGAGGTCTGCGGCCGTCGGCTTATCTGGCCAGCAAGGTCGCTTTCCTTGCCTGCCTGGTGCTGGCGCAGTCGCTGTGGATGGCGGTTTTCGTCAATCTGTTCGCGCCTTTCCGCGGCGGGACCGGGGGCTTCGAGAGCCACATTCTGTTCCTGTTGCTGGTCAACGGCGGCATGACCGCGATCTGCCTCGGCATCTCCGCCCTGATGCGCACCGCCGAGCAGGCGTCGCTGCTTTCGATCTATCTGGTCGGCTTCCAGCTCCCGCTTTCCGGCGCGGTGCTAGCCCTTCCGGAGGCGGTCGAAGTCTTCACCCGGCCCTTCATTTCCGCCTACTGGGCCTGGTCCGGCAGCGTCAGCGCGCTGGAGCCGAAGGTCCTGGATGCGGTGAAAGCGGTGATCGACACCTCGCTGTCGGGTCGCGAGGCCTGCATCTACGTGCTGGTCGCCCACATTTCCATCGGCCTCATCGCCGCTTGGATCGGTGCCCGGCGGCATCAGTGGGACTAGAAGGCGAGGTAGTCGGCGGTTCTGCAAGTTTGCGCGGTGAGGATGTGTTCGAGCTACACTACTCGAAAAGAGAATCCTCTCGACGGAGCCGTGACGCTCCGTAACCTGCGCGATCTTCCCTTACCGGAAGACGGAGCCTTATAAACCTCGCACGAAGCGGTCGGCATTGACCGCAACAATGCCGCCTAACTGGCCCAAGGGCCGGGGAGGCGGCGGCGCATGTCCAAGCTGCCCTTCGGGTCGGCCAAAGGCCGTTGCGGTCGACTTCGTGCGACTTTATCACTCCCCGTCCACCAGGAAGGGTTCTTTGAACGACTTCCTCGAATGAAACCAAAGCCTGTAAATTTTGCCATCTGCTTCGCGGTAATTTTCCCGCTTCAACTTCGAAGCCAAGATCCGGCTCCGGCGACCGCAGACCGGGCCACCATTTCTGGATCCTTGGTCGTCGCGGAATTCGTTCCTCCCGAACCTGTCCCGCCAAAGCAAGTCCCTGTGATGCGGGTCGAAGCAGCGACCACGGTGCCTTCCGGCAACGGCAAAGCCCTCACGATCCTCCGTGGCGAGCCATCCACGCTGCCCGACATCCCGGCTTCACTGGACCCTCCGCCGAAAGTCCTGCGGGAACGCACCGCGGAGGATCTCGCACGGGACGCCTACAGGCGGCGACATGCGATCCATCTAGGAGCCACGGCCTATGCGCACCAATCCAGATGATCAGAGAACTCATCGCGAACGAGAAGAGCCGGCTGGAGATTTTTCAAGCCGATCTCGAACGCCACCGAAAGGCCCGGGCCGCTTGGGAGAAGGCCAACCCGGTCCCGCCGCGCGACGAAACTTTCTGGATTCGTCCGCACCGTGGCAGCCGCTACCTCGCGGAACCGGCACCCGGAGCAAGGGCACGCTAAGCAGCTTCAACGTCACTCCGATGAAAAATCTCCTGCTTTGCCTTCTTTTGCTCGCCCCGGCACCACCGATCTTCGCGCAGCAGCCGGGCGGCGACCAAGACTCCGAACTTTTTATCGTCCCGCCGGACGACAAATACTTGTGCTGGAATGGTCGTCCCGGTCGAACTTACTTCCTTCAGATATCGGTCGGCAGCGCTCCTCTCGTCGAATGGCACTGGATGCCAATCATCGACAGCGGCACCGGTGTGCCAATCAGCCACGAAGTGGGCGGAACGGGGCAGCGCGGCTTCTACCGGCTTCATTACACGGACGAAGCTTGCCCCCCCGGCGTCACGCTGGAGGATTGGGACACCGACGCCGACGGGCGCTCGAACCTGGAGGAAGTGGAAGGAACGCCGAAGTCCCATCCTCTCAAGTTTTCCACATCCGACACAGGGATTCCAGACGGGTGGGCGGTAGCCCACGGTCTCGACCCGAATGATCCCGCCATCGGCGGCTTTCAGTTCGGCCAAGGCGGCCTGACCAACGTGCAGGCGTTCGAGGCTGGCGTTCAGGCTCATCCGGACGCCACGCTCACCGACTTCGATGGAGACGAGGCGGACAACGCTTTCGACGCGGATCGCAATGACCGCGTGATCAACTGGAAACCCGGTTCCATACCCCGTTTCGCGATCATCGAGCTTGATCTGGAAAATCCCGACGAACTGTGGCTCGACGATCTCCACGACGACGGCACGATACTCTTCACTAGAATACAGAATAACGCTCCCGAAGAACGCGTGGTGATTGATCGGAAGCTGAAGATGCACACTTTCCCCCACCATTTTTCAGCAGGAACAACTCCGGCCGATGGTGCTTTCTTCGGTTACGGACCGGTGCTGGTAGATGGAAAAATTCCAGGGTTCCATCACCCGGGAGGCAGCGTGGCGGGACAAGTCGAATCCGTATGGGATCCGGGGACTGCCACCTTTACCCCCTGGAACTGTCCCACAGGCTACCACGACGATATTCGTGATAGCCGGGATGGCGTTATAATCGGTCATAACTGGCTGGGGGGAGGACAACCGGCCACCATTCGCTTTTCGCCGGATGGCACGCCTTTGCCGGGTGACGGTGACCCTGGTTCGCACGAAGCACGTATCGAAAAAAACGGGAACGTGGTTTCTGAAAGAGGCTACTGGCGGAAAACCGCCCTGGCAGGAGGGTTTGAAAACCGGGCCGAGCTTCCAGAGGAAACTACGGTTCATTCCGCGACCATCGTCGAGGAGCAACCCGGCAGCGCGTCGGTCAGGAAATGGAATCTCGTGGCGGGAACCCACGGAGTTTCAATATCGGAGAATGGCGGCGCATTTAGGAAAGGAAACGGCGAGATTGGCAACGTCCGAATCGACGCGGTGACCCAACAAGGCTGGGCGCTCGACAGAGCCAACAACCGGATCAGGGCTAATGGCGAATGGCATCCTTTGACCGCGGTGATGGGCACTCCGCCACCTGCAGAGGTGGAAATACTTGAAATTCTAGATACAGGGTTGGCAGTGGCTCGAATCAGTCAAGATCCCGAGGGTGCCCAGACGCTGGCATTACTCGTTCCGGCAGAGGTGTCGGTGGATTCAAACCGGGATGGCTTGGTCACCTTCGACGGAAGGGCACTCCGAAAAATAATACTTTATTGACCATCAATGGCTTGCGTCCTGCTTTGGCATGTCTCGACCTATGATCCAGACCGGCTTTTTCACCCACGAGATTCAACTCCGCAGGCTCGACC
>NEUO01000027.1 GCA_002304315.1 Verrucomicrobiia bacterium Tous-C4TDCM | reverse complement strand
AATTTCCTGTAAAGCCGCCGCGCCGGAATCCAGCCTGCGGCCAGCCTTGTCCACCCCGCGAAACACCCAGCTCGACGGTTGGCGCGCCTTTGCCGTGCTCGGCGTGATGTGGCTGCACTGGGCACCCCGTGAATGGCGCGGCGCGCTGCCCTTCGAGATCGGCCTCTACTTCTTCCTCACCCTCACCGGCTTCCTCATCACGCGCATCCTGCTGCGTGAAAAGTCGGCCGGCGAGGCGTCCGGCACCCCCTGGCTCGGCGCGACCTACCGCCAGTTCCAAAAGCGCCGCGCGCTGCGGATCCTCGTCCCCTGCTACGTCGCGATGCTCTTCGCGTGGCTGGTCGGCGCGCCCGACATCCGCGAGCACCCGCTGATCTACCTCAGCCACACGGTGAACTTCCACATCGCGCTGATGCCCGGCTGGCCCTCCGGCACCGCGCACTACTGGACCCTGGCGATCCAGCAGCAGTTCTACCTGCTGTGGCCGCTGCTGATCTACCTCACCCCCCGCCGCTGGCTCGCGCCGCTCATCCTCGGCACCATCGCCCTCGCCCCGATCTCCCGCGCGCTGATCCCCGCCTACTTTCCGCAAATCCACCACCCCGGCGCGATCACCACCTGCGCGCTCGACTACCTCGGCGCCGGTGCCCTGCTCGCCTGGGCGATGGACCGCGGGCTGAAAGCGGGTGACCGCCGCCTGTCGATTGCCGCCTGGCTCGCCTTCGTCCCCTACGTCGTGCTCTACGTGCTCGATGAATCGGACCGCAGCGTCCCCGGCCTCCGCCACCTCCAGCAGACCCTCGTTTCCGTCGTCTTCGCCGGCCTCATCTCCGCGACCCTTGCCGGCCTGCCGCGGCCGCTCGCGAAAGTGTTAGAGCACCCCGCCGCCCAGCATTTCGGCAAGCTCAGCTATGGCCTCTATCTCTTCCACACCCCGATGCCGCTGTTCCTCGGCATGGTCCTCCCCTGGCTCTGGCGGCCGGGCTTTCCGCTCGCCCTCCAGCTCCTCGTCTTCTTCCTCGCCTCCTGGGGCGCGGCCTGGCTCTGCTGGCGCTACCTCGAGCAGGCCTTGGACCGATTCCGATCCCCGGATCGCCGGAATTAGTCACTTTTTCGTCCGACTCGAAATTCCCCTAGCCCGCGGAACCCGGTGATGCTCCCTCAGTTCCGCATCCGAATCATATGAAAGCGCTCGTCAAAGCCACCGCCGGTCCCGGTCTCGAAATGATGGACGTCCCGATGCCCGAAGTCGGGCCGATGGACGTGCTGATCAAGATCAAGAAGACCTCCATCTGCGGCACCGACGTCCACATCTGGAAATGGGACGCCTGGGCCCAGCGCACGATCCCGGTCCCGATGCATGTCGGCCACGAGTTCTGCGGCGTGGTCGAAGCGGTCGGCTCCGGCGTCACCGACCTGGTCCCTGGCGAGCTCGTCTCCGGCGAAGGCCACATCGTTTGCGGCCGCTGCCGGAACTGCCTCGCCGGTCGCCAGCACCTTTGCCCGAACACCCAGGGCGTCGGCGTCAACCGCCCCGGAGCCTTCGCCGAATACCTCTCCATCCCCTACCGCAACGTTTACAAGGTCGACCCCGCCATCCCGGAGGAGGTGATCTCCTGCTTCGATCCGCTGGGCAACGCCGTCCACACCGCGCTGTCCTGGGACCTCGTCGCCGAGGACGTCCTCATCACCGGCGCCGGCCCGATCGGCTGCATGGCCGCCGCCGTCGCCCGCTTCGCCGGGGCCCGTCACGTGGTCGTCACCGACGTCAATCCCTGGCGCCTCAAGCTCGCCGAAAAGCTCGGCGCCACCCGCACCGTGAACGTCGCCGAGGAATCCGTCGGCGATGCCATGAAGTCGCTCGGCATGAAGGAAGGCTTCGACGTCGCCCTCGAAATGTCCGGCCACCCGTCCGGCCTCAACGACATCCTCAACCACACCTCCAACGGCGCGAAGGTTTCCCTGCTCGGGATCTTCCCCGACAAGGTCGCCATCGACTGGGACAAGGTCATCTTCAAGGGCCTCGTCCTGAAAGGCATCTACGGCCGGGAGATGTTCGAGACCTGGTACAAGATGAGCAGCATGGTCCGCGCCGGCCTCGATATCTCGCCGGTCATCACCCACCGCTTCCCGGTCGCCGAGTTCAAAACCGGCTTCGAGACGATGATGTCCGGCCAGTCGGGGAAGGTCGTGCTCGACTGGACTTGATCGATCCGGTCCGGGCGCAGCCCCCCGGACTGCGTGCAGCCCGCTGCCGCTCTCCCCCGCCAGCCTGCTGGCGCTGGGGAGCACACGCGCCTCCGCACGTCCTCTCCCCGTCCTCCGCAGCCTGCCCTTCGCAGCGCCCGTCCCCCGAACCTTTCGTGAATTCGGATCGCCGGTCCTCCGGCGGGAGCGCTGACTTCAGTCGGCCGGCCCGCCCGATCGACCCCGGGCTTTTCATGGCCTGCAGCCGGTTTCCAGGCTTGCTTGTCCCATGGCCGACGTCTTCACCCCGGAAAAGCGCTCCGAAGTCATGTCCCGCATCCGCGGTCGTGACACCCGGCAGGAGCGGCTCATCCGCTCGATGCTCCACCGGCTCGGCTACCGCTTCAAATTCGATAGGTCACCGCACCCTTCTCGTCGATCACCAGCTTCTTCGCTTTCCTAAGCTCCTCCACCACCGCCTCGCCCTGCTTGTCGGTCGCGCTTTTACCCAGCGAACTCTTCGCATGGCTCACCATCGTCGTCTTCTTCTTCGGCCGGTTCTTCGGTGATACAACTTCCGTTGTCATGGGACGAAGATAACCTGACACAACTTCAGCCGTCTGGCGAGGCGGGAATTTGTCGCTCGGCCTGCAGTGCGACTGTTGCTGACTTTAGGTCTGGCGGCTTTCTCATTCCTCCCCACCTAAGACCCGCTCCAGACCGGCGATGTCGCGCAAGTCCTGTTCGCGACCGGCTGTGCGTTTGGCGGTGATGAGATCGGCAAGGGAGAGGAAGGGAATGGCGATGCCCTCAATGTCGGCGGTCTTGCGGGCCGCGTGCGCGAGACGGAAATCCAGGCCGGGAATGCTGGTGAGGAAGTCCACGCGGCAGGGCGGCAGGCCGATTTGAAACATCGTGCGCTCGGTGGTGAAGTGCTCCAAGGTCATGCCATCGACCCAGCCGCCGAACCGAACGAGAGCCTCGCGCAACCGCAACGCGTTTTCCGGAGTGGGCTCGATCCAAAGGTCGATGTCCTTGGTGTATCGGGGCTCGGCGTAGTGGATGTATGCATAACCTCCGACGACCAGATAACGAACCTCACAGTCGTTCAAAATGGTGAGCAGTTCTTTGAAGTCGGAGTTCATGAGCGGGGCGGCCTTTGATTGCCCAGGCGTTTTCCACCAACTCCCACGCCGCGGCGAAGCGGACGGATGGCGGCTGCGATTGCCAGAAATGAAGATCGAAATCACGATCCGCCTCCGCCAAAGGCACGACGCGCCACATCAGCGTGCCACGGGGCGTTTCGGCTGTGTGAACGACGGCGGAAGGCTGAGTCATGGCGGCAAACTGACAGGGGGAACGCATTTGGCGAGTCGCAATCGTCCCTTGCATCGCTGTCGTTTGGGATAAGCCACGAGACATTCGGTCCTTGGAATGGCTGTCCATCCGCGACCTCCGTGCCTCCGCGGCCTGCCCTTCGTAGCGCCTTTCCCACGAAGCTCTCGTGAAGTGGGATCGCGAAGAAGGGTTCGATCTCTTCGCTCCTCCTTCCGACCGGCCCCGGGCTTTTCATGGCCTGCGGGCGGATCGCCGGTCCCCCGGCGGGAGCGCTGACTTCAGTCGGCCGCCCCAGCCCGACCGTCCAAGCCGGCTGCCTACTTCGCCATGGCTACGAAGGCCGGGAAAGCCAGCGCTCCCATGCCCCCCGGCGGCCCCGCCCGCTCCGCCCCGTCCTTTTCATGGCCTGCGGCCGGGTTCCAGGCTTGCTTGTCCCATGGCCGACGTCTTCACCCCGGAAAAGCGCTCCGAAGTCATGTCCCGCATCCGCGGTCGTGACACCCGGCAGGAGCGGCTCGTCCGCTCCATGCTCCACCGGCTCGGCTACCGCTTCACCGTCGCCGGCCCGAAGAACCGCCTGCTGCCCGGCCGGCCCGACATCGTCCTGCCGAAATTCCGCACCGTCGTCTTCCTCCACGGCTGCTTCTGGCACGGCCACGAACACTGCCCGGACTTCCGGCTCCCCCAGTCCCGCCCCGACTGGTGGAAGCGGATCGTCGCGGTCGTTTGCCCGCTAATCACAATCTGAAAATCCCGCAGTTGGATCAGATGGCTGCTGCCGCTCTCTGTCACCGCCACCAGTTCCGCCGTCGCGGAAATCCCATTGTCACGACGGCTTTGCTTTCAAGGTCGATGCATCGAAAGCACGGCTGCCAAGCTCACAGCAAAGGGTGCAGCGGAAGCACGGCCCTCCATGCGTCCCGCGAGCCGCGAGTAGTCCCACTTCCACTCCGAATAGAACTTGTCCACCTCCACATCGAAGACGGCGTAGATCGCATCGGGATCGGGCTTTGACGGATAGCCTGTTCGAAGCAGTTCGTCCGCCGTGAAGATCCGCGGTCCAAGCACTTTGATGCGCCAGAGTCCGGGAAGCGCCTTACCCTCGTTGGAATGCAACAAAAGATGGCGAGCCGCTGTGATCGCTGGATCGAGCCGGACTGATCCTCGCCGGGTTCCGGCCCGGAGGTTGTAGAGCCCGCTCTTTCGTATCCAATCAAGTTGCGCTGAACCATCGCACCACCCCACGAGAACAGGGTGCTCCGCTGGCGGGGTTGCTCTCTGGCCGGATTCCTCGTCCCTCTCAGGAAGCATGATCCCCAAAGGACCGGCTGCCTTTGCAGCTTCCCGATACGTGTCGAATCGATGGAAGCTGTGCCGTTCGCGAGCGGTGGTCCGGTCGCACACATGATCGCTGACTTCATCGAGGAAACGGGAAAGCTGTTGAAGTCCGAGACCCTGCCCATCCGGACCTGGCTTGATCGCAAACGCGCCGAGGCCCGGGAGAATCTCGTGGAATCCCTGGAAGCGCGCCGAGGCATGGCTATCACCCGGATAGATCACGTAGGCACCTTCCGATCTTCGGATCGCATCCCGATAAGCATGCATTTTCAACAGGTCGGCGCGCTTGTAGTTGCCCCGGCTTTCGTCGCGCTTTTCGATACTCGACGAATCATCCTCCTGGCCGAATAGGTCGCTGATGTTCTCGACGCGGTACTTAGCGTCGAAATGGACATGCACGGCAAGCTCCTGAGCTTCCGCTTCGTCGATGCTAAATCCCTCGGGCCAGAAAGAGAGCGTGTAATCGGGCCTCATCCGGCGTGTCCACGAGCCAGGAACCTCCCTGGCGCGGCTCGCGCCTTGGGTCAGGTTGAAGCTCAATCTGGCGCAAAGTCTCCGGGAACCGCGGACGCAGCTTCCGTGAATTCCCAATGCTTCGCCCGTCTTCAATCGGAGACTCAGGCCGCCATTGCTGGCTTCGAATAGCGCTGCCGCCGCGGCATTGTTGGAGCCGAACTTGTCCTGAAACAGCCGGAGCAGTTGGAAGAACACCCAGTACTCGTAGAGCGTGGCGATGTCGCGTTTCCCCGCCGAGTAAACGTCGTCTCCCCCGTGCCATGCGAGCTGTGAGGACATTTCAAACTTCAGCCACGCCTCAAGCACCTCACGATAACCGGACTTCCGCTGAAGCACCGGGCTGCCCATTGGCAGCATCCGTGGCTCGCGGAGGCTCTTGAGCACCTGATGCCTAAGCGGTTCATTCAGTATCTGCCGGAGCAGCTCCACGCGGCGGATCAACCTCGATTGCGCCAAAGTAGGCCGGGCCTTCAATGCCGCTTCAATGCGATCCAACAAGGCAGAAAAAGTGACCAGCACGTGCTTCACGAACCTGTTCTCGGGTGTGTCGAGAGACTCGATCTGGGCTCGCTGGACGATCCATGCAGGAAGAGACGGTTCAGGAACATCAAGGTCCGCCATCAACCGGGCGACGGTCGATTCGCCAAGAAGTGGACGCCGTGAACCGGACAGTCCGATCTGGCGCGCAAACTCTTTCCCGCCTCGGCGCAATCTCTCGACCTTCACCCGCTGTGCCACGGGTTCGAGCCTTTGGTGGGGCATGGCCATGATCCTCTTCAGCGCGGCCTTGAAGCGCTGAGAAGTCAGCTCTGCACTCAGAAACTCGAATTGCCGCAAGTGGTTGGCCGAATCGACCTTGTTTGATGAGACCAGCCGCAACCGGCCGCTGGCACGAATATCGAAAAGGAGCTGGCTGCACTCGGCAGCAATGAAACCGAGCATTCCCCGGTAGTCCGACCGGTAATCAATCTTCGACGAGACGACCTCGATGGCGGCGCGTGAGATAATTGTCCCGCTGGCCGCATCTTCGGGGCAAATCTCACAAAGGCCGGTTTCGAGTCCGGGTTCAATCCGCCCGATTTCCGGACGAATCGAACTCGGTTTGCAAATCCCTCCCAGGCAGATGCGGATCCCATGACGACCGCTCTGAAGCTCAAAGTCGTAAGCCCGTGCCTCGATCAACTGGACGCGTTCCTCACCGTGTTCCCTCGCTTCCAGCGGCGAAAGGAGCCGGAGGCCCGGCGGTCCGTTGTCGGCCTGAACAATCCTGAGTGTTCCGATCACCGAGCCTCGCTCGTCCAAGAAATCGAGCAAGGCGTCGTGCGAGTCCATTCGATCAACCCTCGGCAAAGCTGGTGAAGCCGTTCATCCGAACCGAAGCCAACATGCGGACAACCTTATCAAAGCTCAGCGGGAAATGAGCTTCGGCTGGCAGGAGAACTCGCTCCCCATTCCCACGGGTTCCAAGGGGATCGAAGGCATTGTCATTCATCTCGAACGCGGATAGCGCTCTCGTGAGAATTGCCTGGAAGCCGTTGTTCACTTCCTCCGCGTCACCGGACTCCACGCGAGGGCTGTGGCATAAGAGCGCGAACGACCACAATATCGGTTCCAGCTTGTGACGGGCACCGTGAAGCTTCGGCAAGAGCTTCTGAACCACTTGGGCGTCCAATGCAGTTCGGAGCGACCATGCGTCCCCGGCGAGTCGCTTGTGCTGACCGACGAACGACACGATCTCTTTCGCGACTCTGAATCCGAACTCGATCCCCGCGGGTTGGAGCGCCTTGAAGAACAGTAGAATTTCCCGGTTCACGGAAACGAGTTCGTCGGGCGTCAACCCGTGGTCCGAACGGGCCAACTTAAGAAAGCTTGAAGCATGAGCTGCACCCTTTGCCTCGATGAGGGAATCGTCGATGCCGCTCGGCGACCCGAGGAAATTCTGAAGCGCCTTTTCCGTGACTCGGAACTCAAGCACGTTGGCCCGATCCAGCACCTTTGGCGAAAACATGTATGTCGTTTCGTCGACGTTGACGGTCCCGATGATGAAGAGGTTCTCCGGAAGCTTGAGCCTCGGCGGCACACCGCTCCGGATTTCAGTGCCCCCACCGTCTCCTTCGTCGCCATGAAGGTGCATCGGTTCCCCGGACTCGATCGCAGAGAGAAGATCCGCGAAGTAGCGCTCCACGTGCGAAAGGTTCATCTCATCCAGGATGAGGACATGGGGAACATCGGGAGACGCCGCGGCATTCAGGATTAGGTCGAGCGCTTTCGTACGAACGTACCTTTTGCGGTCCAAACCGTCCGAATAGCCAAGCACTTGCTCATTGCTGGTCCAATCAGCCCCGACGGCAACCACTTCGTGGCAACGGAACGACATCTGAGAGGCTTTCCTACTCTCTAAGACGGCGAGTGCAGCTGGTTTCAAGTGAGTGTCCCAAAAAATCGCATGCTTCGCGAACTTGGTGTCACACTGCTCCTTAAACTTGGATCGAATCTCTTGGGAGGGAAGCGAAGCAAGGCTAGGATCGAGTTCGATGAAGTCAGCCCACTCATCAATGAGCCTTCGAGGCAAAACAACCTTTTCGTCATCAGGGTTCCAGAACTCGACGGCAATTCTGTCAGAGTCCATTACTCGATAGCTGTTTCCGATCCGGACACCCTTCTCGAAGGCATCTGGTCTCACTTGAGTTGGCGAAATCCATTTCGCGAAAGCCTGCGCCAGTTTGGTTTTCCCAGAGCCGGACAAGCCGGTGAGAATCACAAATCTTTTGGCGGCAAGCGAGGCAACAAACCGTCTGAGAAACTCCTCCTCGCATTCGAATCCCGCTTGAGCGAAATCGTCGATGCAGCGCTCAATTACTGATTTGTCCACGTTGTTCCGGGATGGCTTTAAAGTTCAATTTCAGGCCAGGAATTCGTCCGGCACCACGTAGCCCAGCTCGCGAAGCAAGCGGGCCACTTCTCCCGGCAGGCTGAAAGCTCCGTCAAAGTCGAGTAACTTACTTCCCTCAAACGTAAAACCGATCTCCGCACCGAAGTCTTCGCTGGAGAGTTCCGCGCAGCACGGATCGGTTTCGTTCTCGCGTGTGAACAAAACGACCTCCAAGCCATTATCGGCCGGTGTCTTCGAGCCGTCCTGATGAACCATGGACACCTCGCTGTCCGGGAAGTATCGCTGAAGCGTCGTATACATGGGAGCTTTGGTTCAGGAATTGCGGACGAAGCGGAGTGCCTCGGAAGAAACCTGGATCGCCTCGGGATTGAAGTCGATGGCGGCAAGGCCTTGGAAGCCGGCCCGAATGAGCCCGAGGCTGAAGCCGCCGCAGCCGCAGAAGAGATCGAGGAAAGTGTGGGGAGGAGTCATAAGACGGATCCGGTGCGTGACCTCGATTCATTAGGTTTCCCTGAACATGCCCGCAAGCGCATTCGTCCGCCTGAGGATAGGGCCGATCCTCCTGGCACCTTGCCGGCATTCCGGTTTCCGCTGATCCCGAAGCCGGGTGCCCTTGCTCTCATGGACGTGAGATTGAGCGAGGGGTGGGACAAGCGTGGGAGGAGACTCGAACCAATCCTTCCTCCTTCCCACCGCCTTGCGCGGCTTTCCCGTCATTTCAGCGAAATCCCCGCGCTACCGAGGAGAGCGGGTTGGGAATGTCTCACGCCGCACTCTTTCCCGCCATTTGGAGCAGTTCCATCGCCTCCGCGTAGCACTGCTCGAATTCATCCATCAACTGGGGTTTGAGCTCCTTGAATTTGGATGACCATGCCTCAACCGGCCACAATCTTTGGTGGAAGTAGAGCAGGGTCGAGATGCCTTCGAGTCTCCGGGGGCGCTTGGAATTGAGTTCCTCCGCCCACTCGACCCAGGGCTCATCAGCCACGCCGGAATCCTCTTCAAGCAAGGTGAGGAGCTTCCCGGTCGGCTCCAATCGAAACGTAGGGAGATTCCCTTGGATCTCGGCTTCGGTGACGAGCCCCTCGGCTTCAAACGCTTCGATCTCCCGCCAGAGTTCGGACGAAAAGGGGCCGTAGTGGTGGAAATCGAAGCGCTCGGGGAATGGCGCTCCCATCGCTTGGAGGATGTGGACGATCTTTTGGACCTTCTTGCGGGTTTCAATGACCTTCACCCGGCGAAGGAGGAGTCCGATGCGGACAACAGGGTGTGCGTTCATGATTGTGGAATGTTTCTTTCAGATTACTGGAGTGATTGGAAGCGTGGAAATTGACGATGGACTATCCCGGACATAGATCCGATTGAGCGGGAAAGCTTTGCGTTGCGCCAGGGCCGGAGTGATGACGGCTTGGGGATCGGTCTCCAACGGGACAGCCCGATGGGCCGGATCTCCGTCGCCAAGGAAAATCCCATCCGATCCGGTGACCTGTGGGTCGTCGTCACTGCCTTCGTGGACTACGGATGATCCGAAGTCCTTGTAGCCGCGGAACTTGGCTTCGTCATGATAGAAGTCGACGCGCTCGCGCAACCCCTTCTTTTCGAGTTCCAGCTGTTTTCGGAACGAGCCTTCGACCGGGTCTGCGGCGGGCAGAGGCACGGAGCTGAAAGCCTTCCGCCTGCCGAGAAAGCAGGTGGAGAGGTTCACAAGTGCGGCTTGATCTTCGGATCCCGGGGTCCATTTCGACCAGCTTCGGAAAGCGGCCATCATGACGGTTTCGTCGAACTCGAGGAAATCGGCATGAGTCAGTTCCCCTTTCGAGGTGAGGAAGCGATGCACGACTTCCGGCGTCGTAACCGGAAGTTGCCCCGCCTCGGCCAGAATCCCAGCCAGGTGAAAAAGGCAAAGCAGGTGCGCCTCCCACCCGCGGGTCGCGCGATGGTAGTAAACTTGATAACTCATGTGCATCCTCGCCACGATGAGTTGTTCCGCAGCCTGCAAGCCGCGGGCGCGGTCGAGGCAAAGGCGAAGGTGATTTGCGCCAGCCGGTGCTTGCTGGAGTGGATCGGTGCCAAGGCAAAGCGCATGAATGATCCATTCGGCGTCAAAGGATCCGTATTCCACTCCGGTCATCAGGGAATCCCGGAGCAGGTAATCCATCCGATCGGCGTCGAGCTGGCTGGATACGATGTCCCTGAGAAAGCGGACCGAAAAAGTCCCGTCGATCACGGCCCGGACTTCGTCCGGCTCGATTTTGTGGTGCTGCAAGATGGCGCGGACTTCGGACTCCTTACCAGTGATGATCTGGGCTGTCCGGGCTTCATGGGACGCGGTCGATGGGAATGCTCTTTCGAGCATGTGGGAGAACGGCCCATGCCCGGTATCGTGAAGCAGGGCCGCGGCCTTGATAGTGCGTTCGTATTTGCTGACCAACCCGGCGATTTCAGAGTGGTCCGCGTAGCGACGCTTTAGATGGTCAAGCATCCGTCCCGAAAAATTCAGGACGCCCAGGCTGTGGGAAAACCTCGTATGCTCGGCCCCCGGGTAAGTCATGTTGCTGACCCCGAGCTGGCGGATCCGGCGCAAGCGTTGGAATTCCGGCGCGTTGATGAGATCGAGCAGGTACCGCTCGTCAGGCCGAATCGCGATCAACCCATGCACCGAGTCGCGCACGACCTTTCCACGTTCTTGAAACCTGTCTTGGGAGTCATCGGCCATGAGTTCGCCGTTCTAGAAGCACTCTGAAACGAATCCGGCAAGCAATTGTTCACTTGAACTCGTCAAAATCGGATTCGCCCGTTCGGCCAATCCAGAAAAAGATCTCAGGGCTCCTCCTGTTCCTCCCCCCATGTTTCCAAGGTATAGGCTCGGATCGAACGGAGGTCGTCGAGCGCCGCCTCGGTGAGAACAAGCTTCATGCGCCGCCGCGTACGAGGTCGATGAAGTGCTGTTCCGACCGGACTTCCACCGTCTGGCCTGCTTCCAATTGGGCGAATCCGATGGCGGCTTCGCGGGCGATCCACTGATTGTCCTGATCCCGGGCGAGCGATTGCCGGAGCGCCTCGCGGACCACCTCGCTGGCGTTGTTGTAAAGTCCGGACGAGACCTTGGCCTTCACCGCATTCTCCAGTTCGGGAGTGAGGGAAATGTGCATGGCCTGAGACTACAGGGATTGACAAGGATTGTCAAAGCGGCGGCCCTTGCCTTGTAAATCCGGAATCGATTCCGAAAATTCAAGGTGCCCACCTCGCCGGCTTTCTAAGCTCGATGCGCGCCTGAACTTGCGGTCCCCCCGCATTTCGCGGAGCTTATCCAGACGATGACACCACCTCCCCAGTTTCCCGAAGCCGCAAGAAAGAAAGGCCTGCCGCCGCTCGCCTGGGCGGGCATCGGCTGCGGCGGACTCGCCTTGCTCGCCGTGGTCGCCGGGGCACTGCTGGTCGGCACCTGTGCAAAGAAGGGCATCCAGATGGCCTCGGAACTCACCTCGAATCCCGCCAAGGCCGCCGCGGAGCACATGGTCGCCCGGCATCCCGGCCTCGAGAAGATCGCCATGGACGACGCGGCCGGCCGGATGACCCTCCTCCTGAAAGACAGCGGCGAAACCGTCACCCTCGGCTACCCGGAGATCGGCCAGGGCAAGATCCCCTTCAAGGACGCCGCCGGCACCCTGCTCCCGCCCGGACCGGGTGACCTCTCGAAGATCCCCGCCTGGGTCCCGCGCTATCCGGGAGCCACGGAAGAACACGCCGTCTTCCACGACGAAGATCGTTCGCGGATCCTCGGCATCCTCACCGCGCGGACCACCGACAGCAGTGAGGACATCTCGAAGTTTTTCGAAGACGAGGCCACCCGGCTTTCGCTCGACTCCCCCAGCCGCTCGTCCATCAACTTCAACGACAGCATCACCCTTCAGCTCACCTTCCGCAAAGGTAAGCGCGAACTCGTCGTGCACGCGTTCGGCAAGTCCGGCGATCCGCTGGTGATCCAGACGACTTACAAGGAGACCAAATAGCCGCGCCCCGCCGGTCCGGCTTTTCCATCGCACCGGGTCAGCGGGTCGGGTAGGCTCCGGCATGGTGACGCGACGCCACCTGCTTCTCGTTCTTTCCGGACTGCTGCTTGCCGTGCTCAGCGGGTTGCTGTGGCAGTTCCGTTTCGAGCGCTCCGCGCCGGCCGCCAATCTGCGGATCGGCACCGATACCCGCGGCTGGGTGCTCCGTTCCCCGGAGCGTTTCAAAATCGATCGTGATACCTGGACGCTAAGCCCTCCCGACCGCCCGGCCGTGGCCAGCGCGGAAGGGCTGCTTCCCGGACTCGCGAAGCAGCGGTTTCTTCATGTGGCGATGGATGCCACTTGGGAAAATGTCACGCGCAAGGACGAACGCTCCTGGTGGAGCGCCCGGGTCTCCCTCGGCGGCCGCCAGCCCGACGGCACCTGTTCCTGGCCGCAGGATGGAGATTTGATCAATGCCTCCGGCAGCCGCGGCTGGCATCGGGTCGAGTGCGTGTTCGACCTGCCACCGGGCTTCGGAATGCCTGGCATCTCGCCGTGCTCCTCGCGAGCCTGTCCGAAGTCGTGCCGAATCTCCAGCTCCAGGATTTCGAGGCCGATGACGCGGTGGACCTGATCGCCAATTTCGCCGGCCTCGGCCTGGCCGCCGGCCGGGTGCTGACTGCGGCAAGAATCGGGTCCCACCCCGCACGCAGGGAAAGTTGAACAAGGACGACAGCCCCCACCGCTTCCCCGCGCGCCCCGCACATCTCTCATGATCTCCCGAACCTGCCGCTCCGGCCTCCTCGTCCTCGCCCTTTCGACCTTCCAGCCACTCTTTGCCGAGGTCGCCGCCCCGCCGCTCTCCGCCGAAGTGCAGGACGCCATCAAGAAGGTCTACCCCGCCCTGGTCCGCATCTACGTGGTCATGGAAGAGGGCTCCGAAGGCCGCATGAAGAAAATGCAGGGCAGCGGCAGCGGTGCCATCATTTCCGCCGAGGGCCACGTCCTCACCAACCACCACGTCGCCGGTCGCGGCACCCGCTTCGTCTGCACGCTTTCGAACCATGACGAGGTCGATGCCACCCTGGTCGGCACCGACGCCCTCTCCGACCTCGCCATTCTCAAGCTCGACCTTTCGACCCGCCGCTTCAAGGACCAGCCGCTCGCCATCGCGACCTTCGGCGACTCCGACCAGCTCAAGGTCGGCGACGTCGTCTACGCCATGGGCAGCCCCGGCGGCCTCTCGCAGTCGGTCACCCGCGGCATCGTCGCCAACACCGCGATGATCGTCCCGCGCCACCAGATCGGCCTCACGCTCGACGGCGAGACGGTCGGCGAACTGGTCCGCTGGATCGGCCACGACGCCGTGATCTACGGCGGCAATTCCGGCGGCCCCCTGGTCAATCCGGCCGGCGAAATCATCGGCGTCAACGAAGTCGGCATCGCCAGCCTCGGCGGCGCGATCCCGTCGAACCTCGCCAAGAAAGTCGCCGCCGAGCTCATCGAAAAGGGCAGCATCACCCGCAGTTGGATCGGCGTCGAAGTCCAGCCGCTCCTCCGCAGCATGGCCGACCAGAAGGGCGCGCTCGTTTCCTCCGTCTGGAAAGACAGCCCGGCCGACAAGGCGGGCATCGAGCCCGGCGACTTCATCACCACCTATCAAGGCACCGCGCTGCCCGACTGCCACGCCGCGGAAGACCTGCCGATCTTCAACGCGATGGTCCTCGGCACCGGCCCCGACACCAAAGTGACTCTAACAGGCGTCCGAAATGGCAAGCCGCAGACCTGGGAAATGACCACCGTGGTCCGCGAGCCCAACATGGCGAAGGAAAACGAACTCCGCGAATGGGGCCTGACCGCCCGCGACTTCACCAGGGTCTCCGCGCTTGAAAAATTCCGCGATACCAAGGACGGCGTGCTCGTCGATACCGTCCGCAGCGGCGGTCCGTCTTCCGAAGCCAAGCCGCCCCTCCGAGGCTCCGACGTCATCATCCGCGTCGGCGGCAAGCCGGTCAAAAACCGCGCCGAACTCGAAGCGGTCACCGCCGATTTCACCAAGGGCCTCACCGAGCCCAAGCCGCTGCTTGTCGAGTTCGAGCGCTTCAACCAGCAGCTCGCCACCGTCGTCAAGGTCGGCCCGGCCAAGGACCCCGTGAAGCCCCGCCTCGCCGAGAAAGCCTGGATGGGTGCCGCCACCCAGGTCATCACCGACGAACTCGCCAGTGCCCTCGGCATCCCCGGCAAGAAAGGCGTCCGCGTGATCAGCCTCGCCCCGGATTCCCCCGCTTCCAAGGCCGGGCTGAAGGAAGGCGACCTGCTGCTCAAGCTCGACGGCAAAATCATCAACGCCCGCCGCCCGGAAGACTCCGAGGTCTTGCCCGAACTCATCCTCGCCTACCCGGCCGACTCCACTCTGGAGCTCACCGGCATGCGCGACGGCCAGCCGCAGACCTGGTCGGTCGCCCTCGCCCCGCGGCCGATCGACGACAGCGAACTGCTCGAATACAAGGACGTCCTCTTCGAGTTCACCGCCCGCCAGCTTTCCGCCACCCAGCGCGACCAGGCCAAGGAGCAGCAAGGCGAGGAACCCGCCGGCCTATCCGTCCTCAAGGTCGAGCCCAGCGGCTGGGCCGCCCTCGGCGGACTTGCGCCGGACGACATCATCCTCACCATCGACGGCAGCACGGTGAACGAGATCGACGCCCTCAAAACCAAGCTCGCCGCCCTCGCCCAAACCAAACCGCGCAGCGTCGTCTTCGGCATCCGCCGCGGCCCCCGCACCCAGTTCCTCGAAATCGAACCCCGCTGGTAATTCTGAAAATCAGCAATCCACAATCCTCAATCGACAATCTTCAATCCACCATCGTCCACCATGATCCGCCACCTCACCCTCGCCCTCGCGGCCACCACCGCCTTCGCCTCCGCTTCCACCGCCGAACTCCGGGAGACCGGGAAGAAGCTCTCCGATTCCCACAAGGACGCCGTCGTCTGGCTCTCCGTGCTGGCCAAGACCAGCATGGGTGCCGAAGGCGAAGTACCCGCCCAGGTCAAGGCCGCGCTCGCCGGTCAGGATAAGGAAGAAAAGAGCGAAATCACCGGCACCGTCATCGATGCGTCCGGCCTCATCGTCACCGCCCTCGGCGGACTCGACAAGTCGTCGATGGTCGACGGCCAGACGGTCAACACCCCGATGGGCCCGATCAAGCTGAAGGCCCAGTCCGAGATCAAGGAGATCAAGGTCATCCTGGCCGACGGCTCCGAAGTCCCCGCCGACCTCGTCATGAAGGACGAGGACCTCGGCCTCGCCTTCATCAAGGTCCGCAGCGACAGCGAGGAAGCCAAGGGCGTCGAGTTCAAGGCCATCGACCTCGCCGACTCCGCGCCCGGCGCGCTGCTTGACGAGTGCATCGCCCTCGGCCGCCTCGACGAGTCGCTCAACCGCGAGCCCAGCCTGCTCACCACTGAGATCTCCGGCCTCACTGTCCGTCCCCGCATGTTCTACCGCGTCAATACCGACGCCATCGGCTGCCCGGTCTTCCTCGCCAGCGGCAAGCTGCTCGGCATCTCCGTCCTCCGCCAGCCAAAGGGCGGTGGCAGCCGCAACGGCCAGATCCAAGTGACCCCCGTCATCCTGCCCGCCGCCGACGTCGCCAAGATCGCCGCCCAGGCCAAGGAAGCCAAACCCGCCGCCCCGGCTCCCGCCGCCGAGGCCCCGGCCGCCGAAGAAAAGCCCGCCGGCGAGTGATCATCACGCAAAGCTCCACCCATCCAAAGGCCGCCCCGGGAAACCGCGGCGGCCTTTTTTTAACCGAAAAGGGAAGTTGAGAGTAGATGGTTGATCGCTGATCCGGAACTTTACGTCGGAATGGGACCTCATCCTCCGGGTGATCCAGGAGTTCGGCACAAGCTTCTTATTCTGAACTATCAACAATCAACCATAGACTCTCAACTCGGTTTTCAGGGTGAGCCCTCGCCCCGGGCGCAGCCCCACGGACTGCGTGCAGCCCGCTGCCGCTCTCCCGTCGCCAGCCTGCTGGCGACGACTGGCGACGAAGCCAACCAACCCCGCTCCGTGGGAGATCGCAGTCCGAGCCCTTGATCAAGGTGCGGACTCCCGGATGGAGATCATCGCGAGGCAGGTCAAGTGGTCATCCGATCTCCGGGCTGGGAGGCGGAGAAGCGTTGGGAAAAGGAGATTTGCAAGGTGACAAACCGCCGATCACCCTGAAGCAAGATGCGAAAGCTCGCGGTCATCCTTCTTGCGATCCTCTGCCTCGGTGCCGGAGCCTACTACTTCGCCACGAAGAAGGGCCGTGGCGTGCATTATTTTCCCGAACGCCGCTTGTGGAAGGATGCCGTCATTCTCGCGATCAACAACGATCTCAAAGACCCGGATCACCTCAAGAAACGCTTCGGCGAGATCCCGCAGCCGCGCGGCGACTTCGACACCTCCGAACCCGAATGGCTCACGGCCGATACCATCGTTTGCGGTGACGCTTCATGGCTGGCGTATCGAGCCCAATGCCACAAGGAGGACCCGAAGATCCACGACATCTTCATCGCACGGGCGTCGGATGGAAACTGGTATTACTCCGACTACCATTTCTGCAAGGAGATGATGGTGCTCGCCATGGACGGCCAACGCGAGTCGTTGCAGCAGTTCAAAGCCAAGTATTTCCTCAGCCGCTTCGGTAAAATTCTACCTGTCCCTCTGAAATTCGCTTCCGCCGAAACCCATTTGACAGCGGACTTGACGGCCAACACCAAAACGATAGATTGTGATGAAACAAAACATCACAACGATGCAATCTTTGACGGTAAGAGACTTACGCTACGATTTCGGCAAGGTGGAAGCTTGGCTCGCCGATGGGCAGGAGATCGAGATCACCAAGCACGGCAAGCCGGTCGCCCGTCTTTGTCCGCCGGGACCGGTGACCGTCCGCCAATTTGATGCCGATGCCCATCGCCGGCGGATGCAGGAAACCTGGGGCGACCGGGTTTTCACCGCGGCGGAGGTGGGGGAAATGCGGGAGGCCGAACTCGGGGACCACAGTTGATCGCTTACCCGGACACCTCGTTCCTGTGCGCCCTCTATCGCAGTCAGGACAACTCCGAACGTGCCTTGACCCACCGCGCGGAAATGTCGGAACCCTTGCACGTCACACGCCTGCTGATCTGGGAGTTCCGTCAATCCGTCCGCTTCCAGGCATTCCGCCACAGCAAGAATTCGCAGGTCGGCTATCCGATCCGTGAAGCGGAGAAAATGCTCGCCGATTTCGGCGACGATATCCGCGATGGTCTCGTGACGGTTGTGGAAATCGACATGACCAACATCCTCGTCACCGGTGAGCGTATTTCGAAAATGCGCACCTTGGCCGGCGGGCACCGCGGATTCGATATCCTCCATGTGGCCACCGCCATCGATTTGGATGCGAAGGATTTTCTCTCCTTCGATGGGAATCAGAACGGGCTCGCCGTTGCCGAGGGCTTGAAGGCTCCGCTTGGCGGCGCTTGAGATAACGCCCCCATGCCCGTAAAGCATCGGCCCAACGCCACGGCGGGCATCGCCGATGTCCTAGGCACAAGATTGCCCCGTCCCTCAGCAAGCCCGGGCAGGGTCCCGGGGACGGCACACCGCGGGTGGCGCGGTGCCGCAGGGGGACGGAAGCGGCTTTCCTAGGGCTTGACCTTCAGCCTTTCCAACTTGGCGGCCTTGCGCTGGCGCTCGTCGAAGCTGAAAAACGTTTCAGCCTTCAGCAAGAGCGCGGCGGCCACGTGCATCAGATCGAGGCTGCGGGTGCCGAGGCGGGCGCTGTGGCGGTCCGCGAGTTCGACGGATTTCGCGAACAGCTCGGAAGCGGGGACCGGCATGATAATGAAAATCCCGTTCGCCACGTCTTCCAGAAACAGGCGCTTCTTGAGGGCCGCATAGCCTGCCGAGAGGTCGCCCCGGAACACCGCCAGATGAAGCGCGTTGTGGAACTCGAGTTCGCCAAGCTGCGACAAGCGCACCGCCGCCGTTTGCCTTGCCATCAGGGCGGCGGCCCGGGCGCTGGTGGATTCTTCCTTATAGAGGGCGACCACGAACCCGGTGTCCGCGTAAGCGTTCATCGGTCGCCGCGGTCGTAGTCCACCACACTGGAAAGACCCGTGCCGGGCTTCTCATGGGGAAAGCGTTCGCGCAGGCGGGCCAGGAAATCCGGCATGACCAAGGGGGTGGCGCGGTCCGGACCGATCGGTTCCAAACGGGCGAAAGGCCTGCCCGAGCGGGTGATTTCCACGGATTCCCCTTCTTCAATCCACCGGGCCACGGTGGGAAACGCGTTGCGGAGGTCACGGATCGTTGCCGTTTTCATCGTGATACGAATTTGTATCACACTTGGCTCCGAGTCAATTTTCATATCGGGTGTCCGTTCCTGAATCTTGAATCCGATCCAAGGCCCCTTTCTCCTTCCACGGTGCGACCCCTCACCCCACTCTCCAGCCGGTTGAACAAGCTTATCCCATCCTCATTTCCAACTGCCACATCCCACCATCCCCAATGAAATCATTTCGCACCCATCTCACCATCCTCGCCCTGTCGGCGCTCGCAGGACTCGTCGCGCATGCCGCCGAACCGGAGACCACCCAACCCGTGGCCGCGAAAACCAACGGGGAGAAATGGTGGAACGGCAACTGCGAGAGGATCCTAGACGACATCAAGAAGATGAACGGCAAGATCGATGTGGCCTTGGTCGGCGACTCCATCACCGCGCGCTGGAAAGCAGAGACATGGGACAAGCACTGGAGTTCCTACAAGGCCGTCAACATGGGCATCGGCGGCGACAAGACGCAAAACGTCCTCTGGCGGCTCCAGAACGGGGAGCTGGAAGGCTACGAGGCACGGCTGTTCGTCGTCATGATCGGCACCAACAACCTGTTCGACAAAAAGACCGAACCGGCTCACGCGGCGGCCGGCGTCAAGGCGATCATCGACTTGATCCAGACCAAGCAGCCTCAGGCCAAGATCCTCCTGCTTGGCATTTTCCCCCGTGGCGAAAAGCCGAATCCCGGCCGCGACAAGATCGCTGCCACCAACGAACTGATCTCGAAATATCAGGGTGGCACGATCCACTACATGGATATCGGCGCCAAGTTCCTCGAGCCCGACGGCACCACCATCAGCAAGGAGGTCATGCACGACTCCCTTCATCTTGCCACCAAGGGCTATG
Source organism: Verrucomicrobiia bacterium Tous-C4TDCM (assembly GCA_002304315.1). Classification (GTDB taxonomy): domain Bacteria; phylum Verrucomicrobiota; class Verrucomicrobiia; order Verrucomicrobiales; family Akkermansiaceae; genus Haloferula. The sequence goes on along the minus strand of NEUO01000027.1, from coordinate 12,541 downwards.
ACATCTGGGCGGAAGCCATCGGAGACAAGGTCAAGGAACTCGTGGGCGGGGCTGCGGCAGGCAAGAATTGATAGGCCGTGCTGGTGTGGATCGGCCCCTCGGAGATCCGGAATTCGAGCTCAAGCTCGCCCGTCCCGTGGCGCACCGTCAGGTCGCCTTCGCGGCGGGGCGCGGCATCCATCTCGCCAGCCCCGCTCTGCCTTCAAACCGAAAGCATCTTCAGCAACTCCGCCGCGGCCGGCGTGTCCTTGCTGCCGCGGCGCTTGAGCAGGGCGATCACGCGGTGCAGGCCTTTGCCGGCGAAAGGGCGGAGCACGATGCCATCGAGTGCGCGGTTCCGGGTGGCAAGCTTGGGCACGACCGTGACGCCGAGGCCGGCGGCGACCATCGACAAGGCGGTGCCGAGTTGGTCGCACTGTAGGCCGGGGTCGGGCTCGCGGATCTTGCAGAGGCGCAGCGTGCGGTCGGCCAGGCAGTGGCCGCCTTTCAAATGGATCAACTCCCCGGCCCTGAGGTCGGACGGCGCGGGCGCGGCCTTGCGCAGGGCGAGCGGATGCCGGGCGGGGGCGGCCAAAAGCAGCGGCTCGCGAAACAGCTCCCTCACGTGCAGCGACCCTTTCCGGACCTCGCTTTCGGGCACGTCGCTCAGCACCGCGAACTCGATCATTCCCTCGGCAAGCTGGCTGATCAGTTCACCGGTCCGCGATTCGGAAACGGCGATGGCGATGCCCGGGAAGCGCTCGCGGAAGGGCCCCAGCCACTGCGGCAAAAGATAGGGCGCGATGGTCGGGATGATGCCGAAGGAAACGCGGCCCTGCTGGAGCTGGCGGCGGCCGGCGAAAGCGTCCCGCAGCTTGTCGCGCTCCGCCAGCAAGCGCACTGCATGTTCCAGCACCGTGTGGCCGGCAGCGGTCGGTTCGACACCGCGGGCGCGGCGGATCAACAGGGCCTCGCCGATTTCGTCCTCCAGCGCCTTGATCTGCTGGGTGATCGCCGGCTGCGACAAGTGGCAACGTGCCGCTGCGGCGGTCAGCGAGCCGGCTTCGGCGACGGTGGCGAAAACTTCCAACTGGCGGATCTCCATGGCCGAGCCATTTGAAATGCAAATGGCTCGGCAATCAACTTACGATTTCCCAGATCCCCCATGCCCTGTCAACTTTGACGGCGAAACCCAAAGTTGCCCAAGCAACAGATTTTCCGGTAGGACCGTCCCATCCGCAAGGACGTCACCGGTGGCTCACAAGCAGCCAAAACAACTTTCACAGGCGGGATCAGGATCGAAGTGTCGGGGGGCGCCGGTATTCTGGTCCCGCCGTGAACTTTTGTGGTTCAGCCCTTTACGGTGTGCTGGGCTCACCCATCACGGCGATCCGGATGCGGCGACATGCCGAGCAGGCCATGCCTGTCTTTCGACGATGTCCTTCGACGATAGCCCCGGACAAGGCTTCCCATCTGCCCGAAATCCGGCCATCTTCCGGCGATTGCACGCTCGCCACCGGTCATGAACCCTCGGCGAAATTTGAAATATCCCGTCACTTCACCTCGTTTTACCGCCCCGATCATGCAGAATCCTATCCGCGTCCTCTGCGTCGGAGCCGGCCACATGGGCCGCTCCCACGCCCTCGCCTATCATCGCATTCCCGGCTTTGAGATCTGCGGGATCGTCACCCGTTCGCCGGAAGGCCGCGGCAAGCTGAATGCCGAACTCGGCGGCGGCTACGCGGAATTCGCGGACTATTACGAAGCCCTCGCGGCCACCAAGCCCGACGCGGTGAGCATTTCGACCTACCCCGACACCCACGCCCCCTACGCCGAAGCCGCCTTCGACGCCGGCTGCCATGTCTTCATCGAGAAGCCGCTCGCCGAGAACGTCGCCGCTGCGGAAAGCATCGTCGCCAAGGCCAAAGCCACCGGGAAGAAACTCGTCATCGGCTACATCCTCCGCCACCACCCGAGCTGGATCAAATTCATCGAGATGGCCCAGACCCTCGGCAAGCCGCTGGTCATGCGGATGAACCTCAACCAGCAGTCCTTCGGCGACAACTGGCGGATCCACAAGAACCTGATGGCGTCCATCTCGCCGATCGTCGACTGCGGCGTCCACTACGTCGATGTCATGTGCCAGATGACCCGCTCGAAGCCGGTCCGCGTGTCCGGCATCGGCGCGCGGCTCAGTGACGAGCTGCCGGAGGGCATGGTCAACTATGGCGCGCTCCAGGTCACCTTCGCAGACGGCTCGGTCGGCTGGTATGAAGCCGGCTGGGGCCCGATGATGAGCGAGGTCGCCTTCTTCGTGAAGGACGTCGTCGGCCCGAAAGGCTGCGTGTCCATCGTCGCCGACAAGGCCGCGGCGGAGGGCCAGAGCTCGAACGTCGACGCCCACACTCAAACCCAATCGCTGAAGCTCCACCACTCGCAGCTCGGGGCGGACGGCAACTTCGCGAAGCCCGACGAACGGATCGCCCTGCACGACGAGCCCGACCACGACGGCCTCTGCCACCGCGAGCAGGAGTTTTTCCTCAAGGCCATCCTCGAGGACAGCGACCTGACCGACCACATGGACGACGCCATCGCCTCGATGCGCATCGTGGCCGCCGCCGACGAAAGCTTCCGCACCGGAAAGACCATCGAGCTTTAAACTGACGAAAATGGAACCGCCAAGACGCCAAGGTCGCCAAGTTGGAGTTCCATGGCAATTGGATCCCACCCTCAACTTCTCTCCCACCGCTCGAAAAACTTGGCGCACTTGGCGTCTTGGCGGTGAAATCCATCGAAACCACCCGTAGACTTACTCCCATCTCATGAGATCCACCGTTATTTTCACCTGCCTCATCCCCCTCGCCGCCACGGCCGAACTCACGCCCGTCCCGCTGTTCAACGGCAAGGACCTTACCGGCTGGAAAGGTACCGGCTACATCGTCGAGGACGGTGCCATTACCTGCACTCCGCAAGGCAGCAACCTCATCACCGAGGGCCTCTATTCGAACTACGCCTTCGACTTCGAATTCAAGCTCCCGCCCGGCGGAAACAACGGCATCGGCATCCACTACCCCGGCACCGGCGACGCCGCCTACGTCGGGATGGAAGTCCAGGTGCTCGATGACTCCGCGGAACAGTACAAAACCCTCAAGCCCTACCAGTTCCACGGCTCGATCTATACCATGGTGGTCGCCAAGAAAGCCCCGCTCAAGCCGGTCGGCGAGTGGAACAGCGAACGCATTCTGGTCAACGGCGACGACATTCAGGTGACCGTCAACGGCAGCGTCATCACCGAGGCCAAGCTCAGCGAGCTCAACACCAAGTTCCCCAAGCACGAGGGTGCCAAGCGCCGCTCCGGCCACATCGGCTTCTGCGGCCACGGCGACCGCGTCGCCTTCCGCAACATCAAGATCACCGAATTCCCGCCCGCCGCGAACGAGGAAGCCGCCAAGCAGGGCGGATTCACCAAGATCTTCGACGGCAGCACGCTGGCCGGATGGACTCACCAGCCCGCCGACCTTGAAAGCTGGAAGCCGGTCAACGGCATCCTCAAATACGACGGCAAGGCCAAGGACCTCTGGTCGGAGAAGGAATACGGCGACCTTACCCTGGTCTTCGACTGGCGCTGGGCGGCTCCCGGCCCGGTGATGAAGCGCCCGGTGATCGGCTTCGACGGCAAGGAAACCGGCCAGCAGGTCGAAGTGCAGGAACTCGACAGCGGCATCTACCTCCGCGGCAACTCGAAGAGCCAGGTCAACCTTTGGAACTGGCCCTGCGGCTCCGGCGAGGTCTATGGCTACCGCACCGACAAGTCACAACCCGCCGCGGTCATCGCCGGCGTCACCCCGAAGGCGAAAGCCGACAAGCCGGTCGGCGAGTGGAACCGCACGATGATCACGATGAAGGGCGACCTCCTCACCGTCACCCTCAACGGCCAGACCGTCATCGAGAATGCCCAGCTCCCCGGCGTCGCCGCCAAAGGCAAGATCGCCCTCCAGCACCACGGCAGCCACATCGACTTCGCCAACATCTGGATCAAGGAGCTCTGATTCTAACCGAGTTGAGAGCGGATAGTTGATGGTTGATAGTTCAGAATTCGAAGACGGCGCCACGTTTTAGGCTCACCCGGAATAGGGTGAACTCACGGCGACGAATCTTCTGGATCGACCATCAACCATCCACTTTCAACCATCCACTTCTCTTCCAGGCGGCCGTCACACCCTCAGCACCCCGCGGAAACCCCGGGCACCGTAGTAGGACTGCGCGCCGTTGTGATAGATGAAGACATGGCCGAAGCGGCGGTCGCCGAACAGCGCGCCGCCGAGCTTGCGGATGTCGGCCGGTGTCTTGACCCAGCTCGAGGTCTTCAAGTCGAACTCCCCGAGCCGCTGCAAGCCGCGGTATTCCTCCTCCGTCAGCAGCTCGATGCCCATCGCCTCCGCCATGTCCACCGCGGTGTCCTTCGGCCGGTGCTCCTTGCGCGACTCCCAGCCTTCGCGGTCGTAGCACACGCTGACGCGGCCTTTCGGCGTTTCCGGCGAGCAGTCGATGAAGATCAGCGCTCCGGTCTTCGGGTCGCAGCCAGTCACACCCGGCTCGCCGCCCGTGTCTTCCATCTCGTTCAGCGACCACAGCTTTTCCGGCCGGGCTTCCAGCCGCGCCTGCACCGTTGACCATGCCAGCCCTTCGTGGCGCTTCGCATGTTTGTCAAAGCGAGCCTTCAATGTGGCGAGCAAAGCCTCGCGCTCGGCCGCGGCCACTTTCTTCGGGGTCTTGGAGCTTTTCATGACGGTCGTCGATTCCGCGTTTGCCGGACTCCATCATCCGGAAACCCTACTTTCCATCTCCAATTCCCGATTGACTGCAATGCTAGCACTGCTAGTTTGCATAAGATGAGCAGCACCCTGACGATCCGGAATCTGGACGAAGACGTGAAGCGGAAGCTCCGTCTCCGCGCCGCCAGCCATCAACGCTCGATGGAAGCCGAAGCTCGGGAAATCCTTGCCGCCGCGGTCGCCATGCCGGAAGCCTTCGCCCCGCTCCGCACCCCGGAGGAAATGCGCGAGCGCCTCAAAGCCGTCAGCGGCATCTGGAAGGACCACTACGAGGGCAAGACGACCGATCAAATCATGGAGGAATTGAGAGGCGATGACTGATACGGCCTTCGTCCTGGTTGATTCGAACGTGGTGATGGACATCACCGGCCGCGACTCGCAGTGGGAAGAATGGTCCGCCGGACAGCTCGAGGCTTTCGCGGGCCGGCTCGCGATCAATCCCGTCATCTACGCCGAGCTCTGCTTCCTCCTCACCTCCTCAGAAGAGGCCGACCAGCTCGTCGCTTACCTCGGACTAAGCTACCGCGAATTCTCCCGCGAGTCGCTCTTCCTCGCCGCACAAGCCTTCCGCGCCTACCGCCAGCGCGGCGGGGCCAAGACCTCACCCTTGCCGGACTTCTTCATCGGTGCCCACGCCGCCGCGCTCGGTGTCCCGATCCTGACGAGGGACGTCGATCGCTATCAGACCTACTTTCCGGAAGTCACTCTGATCTCGCCTTGAAGGTACGGGATTGAATCCTAGCACCCTTCTCCCGCTGGCCGCGGAAAGGCCGCAGTGGCGGCGGGGAAGATTCGATCACCTCGGCGGGCTCGAACGTCTGTCACACCGCTGCAGTTGGAAGCCGCGAAATTCACCCGCCAGTTTTTCACACCCTTGATTTCCTTACCAAACCACCTTACTTATAGTTCGTGAAGGCAACCCTTACCAGCAAAGGCCAAATCACGATTCCGGTGCAGATCCGCAGCCGCCTCCATCTCAAGGCTGGGGATGTCCTCGAGTTCGACGAGACCGCGCCGTTTCTGAAAGCCAGCAAGGCCATCGCGCCGGAGGCTTGGGAAGCGTTCGGGAAGAATTGGGAGGATCCGTGGCCCGGATTGGAAACGGGCGAAGTCCTCGATCAACTCCGCGGACCTGTGGAAAGCCCGCTCTCCACGGATCCACGATGATCACGGCCCTCGATTCCTCCGTCCTGATCCAGTTGCTGAGGCGCCAGCCCGGATGGGAAATCTGGCGCGACCGCTTGACGCTGGCGGCGACCGAGGGCCCGCTGGTGATCTGTCCCGTGGTGTTCGCCGAATGTTCGGGCGGATACCCTTCGAGCGCTGCGGCCGTTCAGGACTTCGAAGGTATCCAGCTCCGCTTTGATGATTTCTCACCGGATTCCGCCTACCTCGCCGGGCAGACCTTTCACCGCTATCGTCAGGCGGGCGGACCCCGCGAGCATCTGATCCCGGACTTTCTCATCGCCGCCCATGCCCGGATCCAGGCCGATCGCCTCGCCGCCATCGACCGCGGCTACCTCCGGCAGTGGTTTCCGGATCTGAAACTCCTGGCGGGTGACGGAGGCAGGTGAATCCACGGCGGTGACGGGTTCATAGGGCAATCGTGGCAGAAGAAATCCGCCGGCGAGCTATCCCGGTGGTTTCGGAGATCCCGGTTCGTCCGGAGATGTCACGGGTTCCCCGAGCCGGTCAAAGCTCCTCAGCCAAGCGCTATCATCCATGTTCCGGTCGGGTCGGGCCCGCAGTTCTTCCGCCCGGGCCTTCACGCCTGCGGCCACGGCGGGATGAGACTCGAGCAGTTCCTCCCAGGTCTCACGGGTCATTCCCAGTCTCAGCGAGAAGGCCTCGACCGCGTTGTCCGTCCATTCTTCGCGCAGCCATCCGGGACCGTCCAAAGCGAGGGCATCAAGCAGGCCCAGCGGAAAGTTCCTGCGGGCGGGAGACGGCGGGAGATAATGGTCCGGGGGGAAATCGGCTCTCGTTTTCGAGGAGGCGAAGGCCACCGCTTCTGCGAACTTCTTGTCGCGGACGAGCTCGTCGAGCCGGTCGCGGTTCACGATCTTCCCGTGGAAGGGCAGTGCGGCCAGTGCCCAAGCCGCCAACGATGCGACGGCGAGCGCTATGGCGGGACGCGTTCCGATCATCGTGCCCGGGCGATCCAGCGGGGTGACTGCAACGCCCTTGATGCGCCAACAGGCAAACACTGCGATCACGAATACCCAGAACGAGGCCTCGGCGGCAAAATTGCTCGCCTGCTGCAACAGCTCGGTATGCGGCGGCAGGCGCACACCACCCATGATCTGCACGAGCGACATGCTTTTGGAAACGGAGCCGACCATCATTTCGAACGCCGCCGGGGCAAGGATCAGGACCAGCGCCCGGCGGGCTTTCACGCCGGTCAGCACCGCCACCGCGCGGGTCATCAGAGCCACCCGCCAGATCGAAACGACGGCCAGGAAGGCGATGTTCCACTTCGTCGCGGTGATGATGTCGGTCATGCTCTCGACCGGGATGCCGTAAAGCCAGGCACAGGGCGCGGTCATCCATGCCAAGGTGAGGAAAGTGCCCCATTGCCTGTGATAATTGCCGACCGCGTCGAGCTTCAGTCGACCGGCGATGCACAGGTAGATGAAGACGATCGACACCGCGGAGGCCACGAAGGGCCCGATGAACCACTCCGGCTCGCGCAACAGGTCGAGGTGATCGTAGTTCCGGGCGATGCCGGCACTGAGAACGAGAATCGCGCCAATCACCCAAGCCCGTCGCGTGGCCGCGATCCTCTCGATCGCGCCGCGGTGACCGGCGAGGAAAAGCAGCGGATCGTAGAACCTCATCGGCGACATTCAGACCCGCTCACCTGCAAGGCGCAAGCTTCCCGGTAATGACGGTCACTGCGCCCTTCGGTTCTCTTTCATCCGTGCCCTGAGGTGACCCCTGAAGCTCCGGCTCCGCCGCTCCACGAACTCCGGCGCGTAAAGCCGCCGGGTCAGGTCGCGGAAGCCATCACGCAGTTCGTCCACGCTCAGGTCGGTGGGCCGGAAGTTGATGTCGAACAAGGTGCAACGCTCGGTCGCATCGGCGGAGAGTAGCCGTCCTTCCTCCGACAGCCGCGTCCACAGCGGGGTGCCGGGAAAGGGCGTGAGATAGGTGATCTGGACGTCGTAAAGCCCGCTTTCCTCGACGAAGCGAAACACGTGCTCGAAGCTTTCCGGGCCGTCTCCATCGAGGCCGAGGATGAAGCAGCCGTTGACCGTGATGCCGTGGCGCTGGATGGTTTCAACCGCCTTCAGGTAGCGGTCGGTGCGCCGGGCCTTCCAGTTCGACTTCTTCTCGATGCCGTCGAGCGATTCGAAGCGCGGGCTTTCGAAGCCGATCAGCACCTGGTGGCAGCCGGCGTCGCGCATCATTTTGAGCAGATTCTCGTCGTCGGCGACCGACACATCGGTCTCGGTGAACCAGCGCAGGCCTTCTTTTTCAAGTCCCTTCATCAGCGCGCGACCGTGGCGCTTGTCGGCGAAGGTGTTGTCGTCGGCGAACTCGATGAAAGGCCGTCCGAACAGCTCCTTGAGCCGCCGGACCTCGCCCAGCACCTTGTCCACCGGCTTGACCCGGAAGGCCGGTGAGAGCCGCATCGAGGCAGCGCAGAACTCGCAGGCATACGGGCAGCCGCGCTGGGTCTGCACGGTGAAACGCGGATAGCGGCCGGGCGACAGCAGCTCGAAGCGCGGCATCGGGGCTTTGCGAAAATCAAAAGGTCCCCGCAGGCGGGCATCATAGACCGGCTTCAGCTTACCGCGCTCCAGGTCGCCCAGCACCTCCGGCCACACCGGTTCGCCTTCGCCGATGACCAGGGCGTCGACATGCCGTGCCGCCTCAGCCGGGGCGAGCGTCGCATGGAGACCACCAAGAATCACCGGGATTCCCTTCTCGCGAAATCGAGCGGCCATCGCATAAGCCTCTTTCGAGGTGGCGCTGAGCGTCGACAAGGCGATCGCATCGAAGCGGTCCGGCACCTCCGAGATATCTCGTACTTCCAGATACTCGGCCCCGATGTGGGGTGGCGACATGCCGGCCAGCGTCAGCAAGCCGAGCGAGGGCAGCGCCTCGATCTCGCGTGCGCGCCGGGCCACGGCCGGGAAGGACAGTCCGAGCGCGAGCAGCTCGGCGTCGACGAGGCGCAATCCGCTCATCGCGATGTATCCGATGTTCATGGCCGGATCAGTCGTTCCTCAGTCACTCCGGCACCTCCGGCCGCTGCAGGGTCATGGTGCCTTGGTCGGCGGCGGACTTGTAGGTGGCATTGAAGGCGTCGCGGGTGAGTTTGCCTTCGACCCGGTAGTTGCCGAATCCGCCGGGCAGGACCATTTCGCCGGTGAGTTGCAGCGAGCCATCTGCGGCGGGCCGGGCGGGGACGGTGTGGGTGTAGTCACCGAATTTCACGAGTCCCCAGCCGGCGCGGTAGCGGAAGTCATAGAAGCCGGGGCGCTCCGGGGTCGGCTGGACGATGCACCAAAGCGGTCCGGTGTGGCCGTTGACATTGCTTTTCCACGAGCCCTGCCACGGGCCGTCGGCCGTCGCGGCCGGGCTTGGCATGACGGCGACGGCTTGATCGAAGCCACGCGAGTATTTACCGCCGACACACGAGGAAAGCGCGAAGGCGAGGGCGGCGGAGATGAGGGATGAGGTGAGGGCTTCCATGGCGGTGGTTTTAAAGGCAAGTTGAGAGTCCAGGGTTGAGGGTTGATAGCGTGAGAAAGACGTCTTGGGTCGAAACCGCGGGGTGTCCAGCGAGGCAAGTGGTTTTCCAGCCAGTGGCGAGCAAAGGTTCTAAACCATCAACTATCAACCATCGACTATCAACTTCCTTCCCCTACGATCTTCCAGAGGTGCTCGTCGGTGCGGAGGTAAAGGGCGCCGTCGAGGAGGACGGGCGAGGCGAGGGTGCGTTCCGCGGTGTCGAATTCGAAGAGGATCTTGGCGCCATCGGGCGAGACTTGGACGACATACACGACGCCGTCTTCGGTCGGGGCGTAGAGGACCTTGCCGGCGAGGATGGGGGAGGCGGAGAAGTTGCCGGGGAGCTTCTGGTTCCAGACGGACTTGCCGGTCTTGGCATCGAGCCCGCTGAGGGTGCCGGTGTCGTCGAGGGTCAGCACCTGGCCGTGGGTCGCGAGCATCGACGGGGTCTTGGGCATCCGGCGGGTCGCTTCCCAGACCTGGTGGGTCTTGGTCACGTCGCCCTCCGCTTTACCGAGGCGGATGCCTAGCAGCTTGGGGATGTTGTAGCCGGTGGCGACGAAGAGCATGCCATCGGCCGCGACCGGACGCGGGACGACCGAGTAGCCTTCGCCGTAGGTGACCTTCCACAGCAGGCGGCCGTCGTCGGGGGCATAGGCACCGATGAGCCCGCTGCCGGGGCTGAGGATTTCGGTGCGGCCGTTGTTTTCGACGACCAGCGGCGTGCAGAAGGAAAAGTAGCTGCGGACCGGCTGCTGGCGCGGGGTGCGCCAAGCGATCGAGCCGTCTTTCCGGCGCAAGGCGAGGATGGTGGGATCGACCTCCGCGTCGGCATTCACCACCAGCAGGTCGCCGACCAGCACGGGCGAGCTGCCGTTGCCGTGCATCGGTTTGTAGGCGATCTGCTTTTTCCAGACGATCTTGCCGTCGTCGAGCTTCAGCGCGGCGGTGCCCATGTGGCCGAAGTGGACATAGACGATGCCGTCGTCGCCGATGACCGGGGTGGAGCTGGCGAGGCTGTTCTTGGCGTGCATCGCGGCGGTTTCCGCGGCGGCGGGTTTGAAAAGATCGACGCTCCAGAGGGTATCGCCGGTTTTGGCATCGAGGGCGAAGGCGCTGAGGACGGTGGCGTCGCCGTCTTTGCGCGCGCCGGTGAGGACGATCTTGCCGCCGGCGATGACGGGTGACGACCAGCCGCTGGCGGGCATCGCGACCTTCCACGCGATGCCCTGGTCCTTGCTCCACTTCAGCGGGCCCTTGCCCTGGGCGAGGCCCTGGCCGGTAGGTCCGCGGAATTGCGGCCAGGAGGAATCGGCGGCCGCGACGAAGGCGAGGGACGCAAGCGAAAGGCCGGCGATCAGGAGGCGCGGGGTTTTCCCGGTGAGAGTCATGGTTCGAAGCTGGGGGCGGAAGTTTGCCAAGTCAACGAAGGGACGGGGAGGCCGGAAGGGATCTTTCGCGCGCTTCAGGTTCTGCCGCTTCTTCACACGATCCGAAGTTGAGTGAGCGGTGCTGCGGACCGGTGTTTGTCTGCGCGGGCCGTGTATCTTGGCTTCCCATCCCCGGATTCGCCTCCTAGCGTTCCGCGCCAGAGTTCGTGAACCTCCAACTTCCATGAAACGCACGTTAACCCTCCTCCTCCTCGCCGTCGCCCCGCTTTGCGCGGCCACGCTGGATACCACCGTCACCGCGGACACCTACATCCGGGGCGACAACTCAACGGCTGCGAATCAGAACTACAACGAGGATGGAGTCAGGTTCATTGTCGGCAGCAACGGCGGGCCGAATAACAGCCGTGGTATGGTCAAGTTCGACGTGTCCGCCATCATCAACGATGTCAACACCATCGGCGGCGGCAATTTCGCCAACCTGATCATCAACTCCGCGAGCCTGAAAGTCTTCGAGGCACAGGGCAGCGCCGTCACCGTGAACGTGATCGTCAACCAATACGGGTTTGCTTTCATTCCGTCGAACAACAGTTGGAATTCCCCGGCTAGCGGGGATACCACCCCGGGCGGCACCATCGGAGCGGTACTCGGTTCCCAATCGATCAGTTGGAACGCAACGTTCAACGACAATGACGCCACGATCCCGCTCTCCAACAGCCTGCTGAGAACCTTCATTGCCGGGCATCTCGCGAACTCGATCCACTTCATCCTGACGACCAATACCCCGGCGACCAATTTCGTATCCATCAGCAGCGATCGTGCGCCTACCCCGGCGCGGGATGCGAGGCTCACGGTGGACTACACCGTGGTCCCCTCCGTAAACGGTCTTGCCAACGGTGACTTCGAAGCCGCGAGCGGAAGCGGGGCGTTCCCCGTCGGCTGGACCCGGACCGGAGCGCCTTCCTCGGTCGCCCCTTTCCTCCCTGACGGCGGCGGAGCTGCGGCAGTGAATCTTGCGACCTCCCAAGGAATCCTCCAGGACTTCGCTCCCACTGCGGCCGGGGCGATGGAGAATTTCCAAACCGACTTCGCCTTCCAGATTGGCAGTGAAAGCCAAGCCCACCGGATCCGGATGGAAGGCAACAACGGCGGGGATCTCGTGACGATCCGCCTCTTCACCAATTCGGACGGTACGGATTCCATCGAGGTCTTCAATGCCGCTTCCTTCGTTCCGGCGCTCAGCGGTCTCACCATCGCCCCGGAGACCCCCTATTACCTCAGGGTCATCGGCCGGAAGTTCGGTGGGGTCGGTCGGAAGTATACGGTGGGCTTCTCGACGGATGGAGTCACCTACACGACCTCCTCCGACCTGTTCGCTTTCCATAATACGGCGAATGAGAAATTTGAAACCGTCACCTTCGAGTGCGGTGCCACCTTCGGCTCCTCGCTGAGCATCGACAACGTCGCACTCTCCACTCCTCCGGACGATAGCTTTTCCACGTGGATGCTCGGCTTCGCCTTCGAAGCGGGAGCTGACACCAGCATGGAAGGTGACGCCGATCAGGACGGCATCGCCAACGCTTTGGAGAACATCTTCGG
>NEUO01000026.1 GCA_002304315.1 Verrucomicrobiia bacterium Tous-C4TDCM | reverse complement strand
ATCGCCTTGGTCTTGCGCGAGAGATTGGTGATCGGGCGGATGCCGCCGGTGACGGGATCGGGCTCGGAGAAGCCGAGGATGCCGTGCTTGTAAGGGCGCTTGCCGGTGGCGATGGAGGTCCACAGCGTGGGGCTGAGCGCGGGCTGGAGGGTGGCGATGTTGCCCATGACGCCCTGCTCGATGAAGCGCGCGAGGTGGGGCATTTTCCCGGCGTCGAGCAGCGGGTGGATGACCTTCCAGTCGGCCGCGTCCCAGCCGACGAGCAGGACCTTGCGGGGTGAGGAGGAGGGCGACTCAAAAGATGGAGTGGGCGCAGGCGAGGCAAACGAAGGCATGACGGGTGCAGGATCCGGGAATGACGGTCTTGAGATGAAAAATCTACGGTCTCTGTCTTATGCAAGATCCGTCGATGAACGGTCAATCGTGGGGATTTGGTATATTTTGGGGATGGAACACTTGCAGCACGAGGAGCGTGATTTCTCTTGTGGCCTTGGGGTGGGGGTCCAACACCATGGGTCGTGATGAGAGCGGACATCCCAACTTTGGCGCTTGTTTCCGGTTGCATCGCGATCCTCCAGGCGCTGGCTTTTGGCTGCGCGTGGGCACTCAACCGGAGAACCCCGGGGCTGGGCCGCTGGACGCTGGCCAGCCTGCTCTGCGGGATTTCCCTGCTGTTGGTCCTTTGTCGTCAGAGCTTCGACTTGCCGCTGCTCACCCATTGGCTGCCCACGCTGCTGGCCTGGGCGGGAACGGCCCTGCTGTATATGGGCGCGGCGGAATTCCGTGGGCGTCGGGCGCTGCTGAAGTGGCCGCTCCTGTGCTGCGTGCCTGCGCTGGCTGGCTACCTGTGGTTCGGGTGGGCCTCCCCACTCACCTGGCTGAGACCGGCCTTTTACTCCACGCCGACGGTGCTCTTTCTAGGGTTGGCGGCGCGCGAATGGCTTGGCGAGCAACGGGCCGGCCTGCGTTTGGCCTCCTGCTGCGGCGGGGGCGCCGCGGTGATCTACGCGTTCTCTTTTGTGTATCGTGCGTGGTTAATCGCCATCCACCGGGCGAGTCCGGAACCTTTTCAAGACGGCGGGGATCAGCTACTGATGTTCGTCAGCACGCTGTTGTCGTTGTTTTGCTGGACCTGCATCGCGCTGCTGCTGCTCAACCAGTGGCATCACTTGGAAAAAACGCGGTTTCACGAGGCGCAACTGATCGCCCAGAAGAATCTGGTCGATGCCGAAAGGCAGCTGGCGCTCCGCGAGCGGGAGCTGCTGAACGAGCGCACCCTGCGGCAACGGGACCTGCTGCTGCGCGACCTCCATGACGGACTCGGCGGCATGACGGCGAATCTGGTCTTGCTGGTCTCCATGGGACGCAGTGAGGAGGAAGCGGCCGAACGGCATGAACTCATGCGTCACATCGAGCATCTGGTGGTCGGTTGCAACCGGGAGGTGAGATCGCTGATGGACGTGCTCGAGAAGGGGCCGGTCGACTGGTGCCAAATCCTCCAGGAGCTGCGCGAACATGCCGAGCATCTGACGGCGGGCCACGGCTTCAACCTGGACTGGCAGGTCCACGGCAAGCTGCCGGAAAGCCCCCTCAGTGATGCCGCGGCCCGGCTCTCACTGCTGCGCTGCCTGAAGGAGGCCGTGAACAACCTCGCCCGCCACGCTCAAGCCCGCCACGCCCGCATCCGGGTCCGCTTTTTCAACCATTGCTTCGGTGTCACCGTGAGCGATGACGGCATCGGCCTGCAGAACGGCAAGACCGCGAATTCCGGCGGTCGCGGACTGCCCAACATGCTCCGCCGCTGCGAGGAACTCCGGGGCCGCGTCAGGATTCACGGGAGCGCCGGAACCACGCTTCGCTTCATCATCCCGTTGCCGGTGAGCCACCACGCCATCGCCCAAAAACCCCCATTCCGCGATCTTGCCAATGCCGGGGGGGCGCTCCATGAGAAGGCATGATTCGGCTCGTGGTGGTGGAAGATGATCCCGGGATGCTGGCGGCCCTTGGCCGGCTTTTCGCGGCGGTGGATGGCATCCGCCTGACGGGCGCCTACGAGACGGCCGAGGCGGCGCTGGAAGCGACGGACTGGCAGGTGGTGGATGTGCTTTTGAGCGATCTGGATCTGCCGGGATTGTCCGGGCCCCAGTTGATCGCGGTGGCCCGCGGGCAGGCTCCGGCCCTGCTGGCATTGGCCCACACCGTCCACGAGCAGCGTGACAGCCTGTTCGAGGCCCTGCGCGCGGGTGCTTCCGGCTACCTCGTCAAAGGGCTGCCCGCCCCCGAGCTGGTGGCATCCATCCGCGCGATCTTCGGGGGAGAAACCCCGGTCAGCCCGATCGTGGCCGGGCACCTGATCGAGTGGTTCCGCAAGACCGATCCGGCTTCGTCGGCGGCTCCGGCGGAGGACTTGACGAGCCGGGAGCTGGAAGTGCTGCGGTGTTTCACCCGTGGGAATACTTATGACGAAATCGCCGATCAAATGGGCATCAGCCGCCACACGGTGCACAGCCATATCCGGAAGATTTACAGCAAGCTGCACGTCAACAGCCGCAAGCAGGCCCTGCGCCAAGCCCTGAGCCGCGGCTACATGTGACCGGGGGACGCGGGGGACAGGCAAATGCTCCGGCGGAGCCATAACCGAAATCGCCCCGGGCCGCAGCATCGGCATCGGCTGCGAGTTCAGCTGGTAAACCGGAGATCCTTCCCCATCGCCTCTCCTCCCGAGCGTTTCAAGGGCAGCGGCAAGGTCAGGCACAGCGTCGTTCCATTCCGACTGCGAGACTTGAAACGCCCCCCCAGCTCCTCAACGCGCCGCCGCATGTTTTTCAATCCGCGGGCGCCCGACCGTAAATCCTCCGGATCAAACCCGCTGCCATCATCCTGGATCACGATCCCGAGCACGCGCGTCCGGAAGGCGATGTGCACCCGTGCGCGGCCTGCATTCGAGTGGCGGAAAAGATTGTGGATCGCCTCCTTGAGCACCCGCATCAGTGAAATCATTTCCTGCACACAGCAATCGGGCTCCGCAGGCAGCTGGCCGCTTAGATGCCAGTGCAGTTCGATGCCCTTGGAGGAGATCAGGCGGGTGGCATAGGTCCTGGCCTCGGCCAAGGCATCGCCCCAGCATAAACTGCCGCGTTCCAAGCCGTTCATCCACAGCCGCATCTCGCGATTCCACTCGCTGGCAAGAAACTCGATGTCCCGGAAAAGGACTTGCTGCTGTTCTGGCCGTTCCTCGATGCTGCCCTGGAACGCCAGCATCGCGAGATTGGCGGTGATGCTGCCGAATCCATCGTGCAGGTCGCTCGCCAGTTCCTGTCGGTGCTGGAGCGTTCGCAGCGCCATCAGCTCGCTTTCCGCGGCGGCCAGTTCTTCCACGCTGCGGACCTTTTCCGCATGCAGCTGCTCGTTTTCAAAGGTCTGCCGCTGGTTGATCATCATCTGTGCGCCGAAGGTCCACAGCAGCACCCACAGAATCCCACCGAGGAAACTCACCACCTGCGGCCGCACCGGATCGAGCAGCTCCGCCGGTGAACTCAGGAAATACAAGTCCAGCGCCCGGTAGGCGAAGATCGTGCTGATGAACAGCGCGGCATACGCCGTGAAACGCGCGGAGAAGCGCAGCGCCGGCCGGTTCTCCCGGAGCAGCTCCCACGCCCCCATCGCCAGAAACAGCATGAAGATCGGCGAGGTGAGCACGGGCCGGTAGCGCAGCCCCTCGTCGTTCAGGATCAGCCAGCTGAAAATGCTGTAGAACGGCAATGCCGCCACCAAGGCCCACCAACGCACCGTCCCTTGTTCCCGGAAACGCACCGCCCCCACATAGAACAGATAGGCTGAGGCGAAGTTCATCGTCGTCGGCAGCAGCTTGGTCAGCAGGGCGGAATCGCTCATCTGCCGGAAGGCGATCAGCGGCATCGCCACCCCGTTGAAAAACGCCGCCGCCGCCCACCAGCCCAGGCCCTTCACCCGCCGGTTGTGAAAACCCACGATCCAGAACGCAAAGGCCTGCAGGACGTTGATCAGGCCGACCACAAAAATCAGGGTGGGAACATGGAGCACCCTCGTCTCATGCCCGGCACCTCGCCAACAGAGCAATCGCAAACCCTCCATTACCCCGAAAAGACCATTGCCCCCGTGGCCGCGGCACCACCACACTGCGTGCTTCATTTCGATGAACCACCTCATGATCGATCCCCCGCATTCCCATCAGCGAGCCAGCTCTTGCCCGCCGCCGCCCCCCATCATCCACCGCAGGCGCGCCTGACCCCACGCCTGATGACCCCGGTCTCGCTCGCCTTCGCGGCGCTGCTCTTGGCGGCTCCGTCCACCCGTGCCGCCCAGACCGACCTTCCCGGCCCGACCGGCAGCGGCACCTTCGGCAGTAGTGTCACTTACCTGCCCAATGGCAACTTCGGCGTCACCGACCCCACCTACAGCCTCACCACGCCGACCGCCGTCGCCAACGTGGGTGCCGTCCATCTCTACAACGGCAGCACCCTCGCCCTCATCAGCACGCTCACCGGCAGCACCGCCAACGACCAAATGGGAGGAGACGGTGTGACCGTGTTGAGCAACGGCAACTATGTGGTGAGCAGCGGGGACTGGGACAACGGAGCGGTTTTGAATGTCGGTGCGGTGACCTGTGCAGTGGAACGGACAAGACCACAGGGACCGTCTCCGCCTCGAACAGCATCTTGGGGACCGTGGCCAATGGCGGCAGCGGGCTGGTCTTCTCCTAGGCCCCCGCCGCCAACAAGCTGCTGGTCGGACAACCCTCGGCCAATCAAGTAAGCTACTTCGGAACAATCGTGGTGCGCACCCACCAGGAGCTCTGGCGCTTCACGAACTTCGGCAGCTATGACTCCGCGGGCTCCGGCGCGGACGCCGCCGATCCGGACGGCGACGGCCTGAACAACCTGCTGGAATACGCTCTCGGCATCGATCCAAACGCCTCCGGGGTCATGCCCGCCAGCCTCGCTTCCAGCGGCGCGAACCTGGAATACAGCTACACCCGCAGCACGGCGGCCAAGGACAATGGCGTGACCTATCAGATCGAGCGGAGCGACACCCTTGCCGCCGGCAGCTGGAGCACGCAAACGGTGACCCAGCAGATCACCGCCACCCAGGGCGCGCTGGAAACCGTGAAAGCGTCCGTTGCCAAGGGCAACGGCGGCAAACGCTTCCTCCGCCTGCGGGTGAGCGCAGCGGCCGGCAATTGAGCGGACCACTTCCGAACCCCCAACCGATCCCAAGGCCGCTTGTTGCAGTGGCCTTGGGATTTTTGCGTCTCACGGAAGCAGCGGTCGGCCCTCCCACAAGAAAACGGCCACGCATCCCATGGAAGCCATGGTTTCGCTGCCCACGGCAAGAACGGACCATGAGCTCCCACTGCTGTCCAAAACAGCCGTGTGCTGGCGTTCGTGAGGTTGGACTGACGGGGATTGGGTGGCGTTGAGGGTGGTTTTTCAGAAGCGTGATTCATCTTCCCGCTGTCAGCATGTCCGCATGCCGTTCAATTCCGGCTGGAAGGATAGGTGGGGCGGCGGTTCGGGCGGGGGTAGGAACGGATCCCACGGAACCTCCAGCCAGCTCGTCGTCGACCTCCTCAGCGGCCACCCTGCGATAGCCAGCACCGGCGGCATCCAATTGCCGCCACCCTGAAAACTCTGCCTTTTCTCCCCACGTTGGACGGGCTATCGTGGAGCCATGAGTTAGGATCAAATCGCACCTGTCGCCCTCCGCCTTCCCCCCGAAGAGCGGGCCCTGCTTGCCGCATCGCTTTGGGAAAGTACTGAGGCCCCCTACTCCTTGGAGATTGATCAATAGAGAATCTGAAAGCCCCAATTCAGAATTCAAGGCCCCCCCGAGGAATTCGTCCGCCATGTCAGATAGAGCAGCCACCCCCACCATCGACCTAAGCCATCCTCACCGCTCCTCGGTGGCCCGGATGGTGGAGGCCATGAGCAAGCCCCGCAAGCTTGCGTTGGATTCGCTGCCGTATGCCGACTCTCTGGATCCCACGACAAAGGAGAACTGTGAATTCTTGCTCGGGTGCATCGAGGATACCGCGGAGCTGAACGGAGTCGGGAGCCTGCTGATCGAGAATATGGTGAAGGAGATCCTGAGAAACCATCATCAGGTCGCCGAGCGCTTCAGGGCTGAGAAGTTTGCTCCGATTAAAGATCCAATTTTTATCCTCAGGATTCCCGGACCCCGACTGGACGCTACTCGCCTTGCCCGAATCCGCCCATTCCCCGGTGATTGCCAAATCCCCCCGCTTCCCCCACCTTCCGCCCTGTGAAAGTCACCAAGGCCGTCATCACCGCCGCCGGAAAGAACCAGCGGACCCTCCCGCTCCAGACCCTCGTCGACCGCGACGGTGTCTCGAAGTCCGCCCTCGCCATCCTCGCCGGGGAAATCACCGCCGCGGGCATCGGCGAGATCGCCGTGATCGTTTGCCCCGGTGACGAGGACGCCTACGCCGCCGCCGCCGGCCCCTTCGCCCGCCAGATGCGCTTCATCCCCCAGGCCGAGCCCCTCGGCTACGGCCACGCCGTCCATTGCGCGGCGGACTTCACCGGCGATGATCCCTTCCTGCTCACCGTCGGCGACCACCTCTACACCAGCCGCGCGGAAAAATCCTGCACCGCCCAGCTCCTCGAAACCGCCGAGGCCGGCAAGTGCCCGGTCTCCGCCGTCCAGGCCACCCACGAAAGCAAGCTGCCCTACTACGGCAGCATCGGCGGCCGCCGCGTCGCGGGCTCCGAGCGGCTTTACGAAATCGAGACCGTGATCGAAAAGCCCACGCCCACCGAGGCCGAGCAAAAGCTCGTCGTCCCCGGCCTGCGCGCCGGGAACTACCTCTGCTTCTTCGGCATCCACGTGCTGGTGCCCTCGGTCATGGAAACCCTCGGTCGCCAGCTCGCCGCCGGCCGCGCCGATCTTTCGAGCGCCCTCACCGAGACCGCCCGCCGCGAACGCTACCTCGCCCACGAGCTGTTAGGCCGCCGCCACGACCTCGATCTCCACTACGGCCTCCTCGCCACCCAACTCGCCCTCGGCCTCGCCGGCAAGGACCGCGACGAGGTGCTTTCGCTGCTGGTCGAGTTGCTGGCGCAGTCGCAGGGGTGAGCATAACCCTTCACCACCATGACCCGCGAACAGAACGCCATTCTCGCCGCCACCCCCAGCCGCTTGCTCAAGGAGGAATTCCTGGATGCCCACCAGCTCAGCCAGAGCGAGCTCTCCCGTCGCACCGGCATCCCTCGCTCGACCATCAACGAGATCGTCAAAGGCAAGCGGACGATCACCGCCGAAGTCGCCTTCACCCTCGGCACCTTCTTCGGGATGGAGCCGCAGTTCTGGATCAACCTCCAGGGCCGCTACGATCTCCGCGTCGTCCAGTTCCAGCAGGCGACGGCCATCCGCGCGAGGGTCCAGCCGCTGGTGGCGTGAGCCGGCGAAAGATCCCTAAATCCGCCCCTCCGCAGCATTGCCAGCCGTCCGCCCTTCCTCCACGCTCCTCCGGGTGATCCTCCTTGATCTCATCACCTCCCCCGACGAGGCCGTCCGCAACCGCTCGCTCGACGCCGCCTGCGCGGCTCTTCCACTCGCCGCCCTGCTGGCCGAAGCCGACGCGCTCGACGCCTTCCGCCGCGGCAGCGACAACCTCTACCACCGGGTCCGCGCGCTGCTCTTCCTCCACTCGATCCACCGCTTCCACCTGCCGCGGCGCCTTGCCGCGGAAAAGCCCGGCTCGATTCCCTTCAAGGGCTACGAGAATTTGTTGGAGCGGCGTTTCGAGGAGGCGATCGACCTTTTCCTCAAGCAGCAGCACGACTCCGGCCCCGGCGACGCCATCTCCAGCGCGCTCGCCGCCGCCTACCAGAAGCTCGCCTTCCAAACCCTGGCCGACCAAGTCCGCCGCAGCGTCCGCAGCGTCAGCGGCAACCAGTGGATGTTCCGCATGGGCCACCCGGCCGACCAGCCGCTGCGCCTGCGCAAGGAACTCCTCGTCCGGGATCCCGCCAGCGGCCTCTACCCGGTGCTGCGCGAACGCACTCCGGTCCGCATGGACCTGACCCACTGCGGCTGGAGCGACATCTTCTTCCTCGGCATGGACTATCCCGACGGCGCGAAGGTCCTGAACATCTCCGTCGACCTCGCCGTCCACGGCCGCGACAAGGAACCGAGCCCGCCGGTCGAAGCCAGCCTGCGGGTGATCGAGCAGCCGGTCCTCCGACTCACCAGCGTCGACCTCGGCTGCACCGCGGAAATTTCCAGCCTCAACGAGGTGTTCGATTTCGCGAAGGACTACCTCGGCCTGCTCAAGGCCGCGGTCATCGCCAGCGGCATCGTGCCGCCCGGCATCGAAGGCTCCGGCCAGAGCCTCGCCGATCTGTTAGAGCGGGTCGTCGGTCCCGGCCTCGGCCTCGAACTGGTCAGCAACGTCAACAACATCCCCAAGGGCTCGCGGCTCGCGGTCTCGACCAACCTGCTCGCCGCCCTGATCGGTGCCTGCATGCGCGCCACCGGCCAGGCGAGCTCTCTAACAGGCGGACTCGCCGAAGACGAACGCCGCATCGTGCTCGCCCGCGCCCTGCTCGGCGAATGGATCGGCGGCTCCGGCGGCGGTTGGCAGGACTCCGGCGGCGTTTGGCCCGGCATGAAGCTGATCACCGGCGCGGTCGCCCGCGAAGGCGACCCCGAATTCGGCATCAGCCGCGGCCGCCTGATGCCGACCCACCGCATCCTCGACCACGACGACGCCCCGGCCGCCGCGCGCAAGAAACTCCAGGACTCGCTGGTCCTCGTCCACGGCGGCATGGCGCAGAACGTCGGCCCCATCCTTGAGATGGTCACCGAGAAGTACCTCCTGCGCAGCGAGCCGGAATGGTCGGCCCGCCAGGAAACCCACGGCGTGCTCGACCGCATCCTCGCCGCCTTGAAATCCGGCGACGTCCCGGCGATCGGCGCGGCGACCATGGAGAACTTCAACGGCCCGATCCAGATCATCATCCCCTGGGCCGGAAACCTCTACACCCAGACCCTGATCGACAAGACCCGCGCGGCCTTCGGCGACGACTTCTGGGGCTTCTGGATGCTCGGCGGGATGGCCGGCGGCGGGATGGGATTCATCTTCGCCCCCGAACGCAAATCCGAAGGCCAGCAGTTCCTCCAGCAGCTGATGTCGGACACCAAGCGCGCCCTCGCCGCCGCCCTGCCCTTCGCGATGGAGCCGGTCGTCTACGACTTCGCCATCAACGAGCGCGGCACCTGGGCCGACCTTCTAACCGGCGAAGATGCGCTCATGCCGTCCGGCTACTACCGCTTCGTCGTCCCCACCCTGCTGCGCATGGACCGCCAGCAGCTCGGCGCGCCGCGCCTCGCCGAGCTCGACTGCTTCGCCGCCGCCTGCCGCAAGCGCCCGGAACTCGAAGGCATGGTGCAGACCTTGTTCGACTCGATCTTCCCGCACGGCGGCGACGACTCCGGCAACCGCGACACCCTCGACGCCCTGCTCGCGAAATACGGCTTCGACCGCGTGATGCACGAGCAGATCCGCGACGACCTCAAGGCCGGCCGCATCGGCCTCGCCCAGAACCGCCTGCCCGCCAACTCGGTGATCGAGGACGTGCGCGAGTCCGATCTAACAAGTTCCGCCACCCTCACCGCCAACCACCGCGAACGAGGCCTCTCCGCGCTCAAGAACGGCGAGGTCGCCGTGGTCACCCTCGCCGCCGGCGCCGGCTCCCGCTGGACCCAGGGCGCGGGCGTGGTCAAGGCGCTGCATCCCTTCTGCAAGCTCGGCGGACGCCATCGCTCCTTCGTCGAGACCCACCTCGCGAAAAGCCGCAAGGTCTCGCAACTCTGCGGCACCCCGCTGCCCCACATCTTCACCACCAGCTACTTCTCGCACGAGCCGACCCGCCGCTTCCTCGACCAGCACGACCAGTTCGGCTACCAAGGGCCGCTGCTCCTTTCCGAAGGCAAGTCGATCGGCCTGCGCACCGTCCCCACCGTCCGCGACCTGCGCTTCGCCTGGGAGGAAATGCCCCAGCAGACGCTCGACGTCCAGCAGCAGAAAGTCCGCGACAGCCTGCGCACCGCGCTGATCGGCTGGGCGGAGTCGACCGGCGAAGCGTCCGACTACACCGCGAACCTTCCCCAGCAGTGCCTCCATCCCGTCGGCCACTGGTATGAAGTCCCCAACCTGCTGCGCAACGGAACCCTCGCCGCCTTGTTGGAGGAGCGCCCGCAGTTAAAGACGCTGGTGCTTCACAACATCGACACCGTCGGGATGAACGTCGACCCCGCCCTGTTAGGCCACCACCTCGAAAGCGGCGCCGGCCTGACCTTCGAAGTCATCACCCGCCGCCTCGAGGACCGCGGAGGCGGCCTCGCCTTGGTCAACGGCCACCCGCAACTGGTCGAAGGCCTCGCGATGCCGCGCGAGGAGGACGAGTTCCACCTGACCTACTACAACTCTAATACCTGTTGGATCGACATCGACGCCCTGCTCGCCGCCTTCAAGCTCACCCGCGCCGATCTCACCGACGCTGCGAAGGTCGCCACCGCGATCCGCGCCCTCGCCGCCCGGATGCCGACCTACATCACGCTCAAGGACGTCAAAAAGCGCTGGGGCCACGGCCAGGAGGACGTCTTCCCGGTCTGCCAGTTCGAAAAACTGTGGGTCGACATGAGCCAGCTCCCGACGATCCAGACCCGCTACGTCGCCGTCCCCCGCCTCCGCGGCCAGCAGTTGAAGGATCCCGCGCAGCTCGACGGCTGGCTACGCGACGGCTCCGCCGCGTATCTGGAATCGCTCTGCGAGTGGGGCTGATCCGGCCGGCGCGAATTCATACATGGAGTGCTGCGGCACGACGCAGCTTTGGCTTGGAGAAAGGGTGCTACGTTCGGCTGCCCACGGATTGCCTCCGCGACGTGTCCGCGGCCGGCGAGGTGCTGCGGACTTCACCCCGGGCCTGAGCGACGTCGTGCACTACCCGTTACCCACAAGTGGTAGTTTTTCCG
Source organism: Verrucomicrobiia bacterium Tous-C4TDCM (assembly GCA_002304315.1). Lineage (GTDB taxonomy): Bacteria > Verrucomicrobiota > Verrucomicrobiia > Verrucomicrobiales > Akkermansiaceae > Haloferula. The sequence continues at coordinate 21,930 of NEUO01000026.1, read as the reverse complement.
ACGCATTCGCGTCGATGCCCACGGAGTGGCGGACTCCGATCCGCCATGCGCCTGGCAAGCGACTGAAAGGCGGTTCCCTCAGATCATTTGCGGCTCATGGGCATGGCGGATCGGAGTCCGCCACTCCTTGATTTCCCGACCTCGACTTGTGGGTAACGGGGAGGTCGTGCCGCCGCACTCCGAAACGACCCGATCCGGGGTCGGACAGCACGGCAAGAGCGTCCCCTCAAATCGCCGCCCTGCTCCGCGCGACCAGCGGCGAATCCGGCAACGTTGATCCCTTCAACCAGTGCACCCCTGCCGCGAGGAAGCGGTTCCGGAAGGCCGGCGACACGACGTGAAAGTCTTCTAACAGGGCGCTGCTGAACTTGTAGTCGTGGGAGTCCGTGCCCTTCAGATAGATCAAGCGCTGTGCTGCGGCGGCGAAGGCCCTCGGGTCGCCACCGGCATCCAGAAAAGCCAGCGTCCGCCGCGCCGCGCCCATCCGGTCGTCCGCCAGCCCGGCAAAAATTTCCTCGACGCCCGGAGCTCCGCCCGACTCCCCGGCGAGCGGTTCGAAGCCATCGATCGCGACGCCGTCTTTCACCCCGGCGTCGTCGCGGAACAGCGGCAGGAAGGAGGCGCATTGCAGCATCAGGAAGCGCCGTGTTTCATCGTTGGCGGCATTGCGGAAAGAATAGTGAAGCGCGTTGGTCGTGGTGCAGGCATGCAGCGAGATGATGCCAGGCTTCCTCATCAGCAACTCCGCCGCGAATTGGAACATGGCATCCCAGACGGGCTGCGGTCCGCTGCCGGCATTGATCAGCGACACCACCTTCGCCGAGGTCTCATCCCAAGTTCCGCCGCGCAACGCAGCCAGCATTTCCGCCGCCACCTCCGGCCGGTTTTCGCCGCCGTTCCAAGTCGCACGGATCTCCTTCAGCCGCTCCTGGTTCTTCCGTCCCGGCCGGTCGGCGAGTTCATCGCCTTCCGCCGGATTTTTCCCGTCGTGCGCCAGCAAGGCATAGGCCAGCGAACGCAGCACCGGCTCCGAGTGCTGCCAGCCGATCGTCTGCAAGAGCCGCCAACTGTTGGCGACATAGATCGCCTTGTGCCCGATGTCCCGGTAGTCCCGCGCGCCGAAGCGGCAGAACAGATCGAAAGCCGCCTGCGTCGCGCCACCCCGCGCCAACCCCGCCGCCGCGCTGTCGGCACAGCCAAGGTCCCACGCATCCATCCCGGACGCAAACGAAGCCGCCGCCCGGTCCGCGGACGGTATCGAAGGTTCGAACACCGCCTCCATGGTCCAGTCGCCCTCCTTCACATCCCTCGCCTGCGACGACTTGAACTGGTCCAGCGCCCAGAACAGCGGCAGCCAGCGGTCGGCATCCGCTGAATTCTGGCTGGCCAGGTGGGCCGAGTTCACCACCAGCACCGCGTGGAATTTGAAACCCACCGGCCGCGGCTGGATGTTGCGGATCCCGGCCAGCAACACCGCGGTCAGGATTTCGCGGTAGCCGGTGCCGCCGCGGATTTTCATGCCGATCTCTTCCAACAGCCGCTCCCGTGAGGTCGTCTCAATCAAGCGCACCAGCGGCTCGATCTCCGGCAGAAAGCGCACCATCCCCGGATCGACCTTTGCTTCCTCCGCCGACAGCCGCGGCAAATGCGAGAGAAAGCCCAGCCCGCCAAGCGCGCCCGCGGCCATGAATCCCCGTCTTGTCCATTCCTCGTGCATCGCTTTTTCGATTCCCTACGACGGTGGCTCATCCCGCCTGCCGGTGCAAGGGAATGCTTCGCACGGTCAAGGCCCGGCCGTCTGCACGATGCGGTAGAAGCCCCTCGGCCCGGCCGCCTCGTCATCGGTCCAGCCCATCCTTGATTCCGTTGCCTGCACCGGTCCGTGGACATCGCCCCACCCGCTCAAGCCGGTGCTTCGCTCCACGCGGTACCACAGCCCCGGCACGGCTTCCCACGCGAGCACCGCGGTCGTGGCATCCGGTCGCGAGATCTCCGGGAACATCTCCTCGCCGGTGATACTACCATTCCAGTATTTCGGCACGAGCGCCCACACCTGGTTCCCGCATTGCGAGCCCACCACCCGCGCCGGCAGATCGTCCACCCGCGGATGGATCCCGCCCCAGCGGCGCGAGACGCCGGCCTCGTCGGCGGCATCGAAATACGTCGCCCATTTCAAGTTCACCGTCACCGATGGCCCGTATTCGAACTCCAGGTAGCCGTTTGCCGCTGCGCTGAAGCCACCGCTCGCACCGGGAAAGTACGGGCTCCCGGTGATCGCCGCGAGCACCTCCGCGGCCGCCCGGCTGAAGGTGCTGTGGCCCGACATGTAGCCCGGAAATGCCGGCGAGACGAAGGTCCGGTCCTGATAGGGAAACCAATCCGTCCCCCGGATCCAGCGCGGCAGGCTGCGCTGCGCCGTCGGATCCTCGGGCCGGCCCGGCCATGTGAAAACCACCACTTCGCCGATCGCGAAGCCGCTCCCGTGGTGCACCCCGCCGGGCATCAGTGAGGTCGCCGTGACCACCTCCACCAACCCCGGAACCAGCGGCAGGCCCTCCGGATGATAGCCCGGTAGTCCCGCATCCGATGACTGGCCCTGCAACGCCATGAAGCGGATCATCGAGATCGGCCGCGGCGAATCGTATTTCCGTTTCAGCGACCACGCCGCGCAGGCCGCATCGTGGGTGGCACCCGCCAGCGCGAAGTAGAGCTTCACGTCCCATTCGAGATCGCTCACCACCGGCCCGCTGCCGCCGATCTTTTTATCCACCAGCGCATCGCTCACCTGGTTGGCGATCTTGTGCCAATGGCCCGGCGGGGTTTCGGAGTCCGGTCCGTCCGCCCAGTATTCGGCCAGCACCCGCGTGTAGTCGCCGCGCGGCACCCACTCGGACGGATAGGGCAGACCCGTCGCCGGATTGACCGGATAACCGCTGCCGCTTTCGGTGCCCAACGGGTGGTTTCCCTGCGCCGCCGGTGAAATATCGATCAACTCCATCGATCCCAGCCCGCGGCTCTTCTCCAGCACGTCGAGCGCTTCCGCCCGATACGCGGCCGCCTGACCGCCCCGCAGTTTCGGCGGGCCACCGGGATCGATCCACGGCTGCGCCGGATCCACCCGGCGCAGGCTGAAGGGCCGCGTGTGCAGCCAGGTCACGCCGACGAAGGGCTGCAAAAAGATCGGCCCCACTCCGTTCTGCGCGAAGCCCTCGTCAAAGGTCAGCGGATGCCAGCGGTCCGGATCCGCCCCGGCCGGATAACCGCCGAGCGGCACGCCGTTCTCGATCACCTCGAATACCGGCTGGTTGTTCACGTAGCTGGGATCCCGGTAGCCCGCCGCCTGGCCGGAGCCATCGGCCAGTCCCCACGCCAGAATCGAAGCCGCGATCCGGTTCCCCAGCGCCGCCGGGCTGCCGCCGGTGGTGGTCGTGATGTCCTTGTCGTAGCCCAGCGCCGCCAGCCGCGCGTCCAGCGCGGGCAGCGTGAGATCCTTGTTCACCGAGTTCGCGAAACGGGCGCGCAGAATCCGGTAGGCGGCGTAGCTGACGGCCTCGCGCCGCGCCGCCTCGAGGTCGGGCGCGGTCGCCCGCTCGTGATGGATGTAGCCGATCGCCACCGCGTCATAGGCCGCCCAAGCATCGTACATCCCCGTGGCGACATGGAAAAGATTCCGCGCGTGAACCGGCGGATGCGGCACATCGATCCGGATCGCGGCGAGGTTCTCCTCGTTCCATTGCCGGGCCACGCTGGGCAGCGCACGGCACGGCACGACGCAGCAAGCGAGCGCCACCAGATGGCCGGCCAGACGAAAGAACCTCATTCCGCCGCCCAAACAACCAGAGCCCCGAAACGGCGGCGAGCCTGTTCTTGTTACCGCATCGGGAAGCTCTCGATACCCCCATGGCGAATCCGGATTGCGGTTCCGAAATTGTCACTTGCGTCCCGGGAGTCGGGAAACATCATGCGAGCGTAAAATCCTAACCCTCTATAACCTCCTGTGAAGTTCTTCCCTACCGTAGTTACTTCGGCACTGGTCTCTTTTGCCGTCGCGAATGCCGATCTGGTCATCAGCGAGATCGATTTGACCAACAACAAGGTTGAGATCCTCAACACCGGCCCGGGGACCGAGAACATGACCGGGTATTTCCTCTGCAACCGGCTCAACGGAAGCCCCTTTTATCCGCAAGTAACCACGTCGCTGATCGACTTGCCGAATTCAAGCAGCAGTACTCTCACACTGGCCCCGGGCCAATGGATCACTCTTCAAATGACCGCCGGATTCATTCCGGATGCGAGTGGGGAAGTGGGACTCTACCTCAACGGCAGTTTCGGCACTGCCTCCAGTCTGCGGGATTATGTCGGTTGGGGTGCGAACGGAGTGCGCGACGACGTTGCCGCTGCCAAAGTTCCGCCGATCTGGGCCGCCGGAACATTCGTCGCGGTTACCGGTATCACTGTCGGCCAAACCATCCAACTCGGTGCCGGTCTGCCCGGGAATTCCGTTGCGGACTATTCGCTCGCCGCTTCCACCATCGGCGTCAATCAGGTCACCCCGCTCCCCGTGGTCACCACCGGCTCCGCATCCGCCATCGCCTCGACCATCGCGACTCTCTCCGGCACGGTGAATGCCAAGGGCGCGAGCACCACGGTCACCTTTCAGTATGGCGAGACGCTCTCTTACGGGAGCACGGCCACCGCCAGCCCGTCGCCCGTCACCGGCAGCACCGACACGGCGGTCAGCGCCTCGCTCACCGGCCTAATCCCGGGGCGGACTTACAATTTCCGCGTCGTCGGCACGAGCGCCAACGGCACCGCCCCAGGTGCCAACCAGACCTTCTCCACCCCCGGCCCACCGAGCGCCGTGACCGGTGCGGCAAGCGCCGTGACCAACAACAGCGCCACCCTTGCCGGCAACGTGACGGCCAATGGCGCGACTACCAACGTGACCTTCGAATACGGCGAAACCACACTCTACGGCAGCAGCGCCGCCGCAAGCCCCAGCCCGGTCAGCGGCTCCACCTCCACCGCGGTCACCGCCGCTCTCAGCGGACTCGATCCAGGCGTCACCTATCACTACCGCGTGGTTGCCAGCAGCACGAACGGCACCACCCCGGGTGCCGACCTGACCTTCACCACCGCCGCACCACCGGTCCCCACGACCGGCATCGCCTCCGGCATCACCTCGAACTCCGCCAGCGTGGCCGGCAAGGTGAACGCGAAAGGCGCGAGCACCACCGTGACCATCGAGTATGGCGAAACCATCACCTACGGCAGCAGCGTGGCCGCCACCCCATCGCCGGTCACGGGGCTCAGTCCGACCGCGATCAGCGGCCTGCTGACCGGGCTTGATCCGTCGAAGACCTACCACTTCCGCGTCGTGGCGACCAATCTCTACGGCACCGTCACCGGCAGCGACGGCACCTTTACCACCGCCGCGCCCCCGACCGTCGCCCTGCTGAACATCACCGCGGTCAGCCGCAGCGGAAACACCCTCACCGTCGACTTCACCGGGCCGCCGAACACCCTGCCCGCCACCTGGCAGGTCAAGGGTTCCGCGACGCTCGCCAGCTTCCCGGACGACAAGACCTCGGACAGCACCATCAGCGAGACCCCGGCCGGGTCCGGCACCTACCGCGCCCTCATCGACGTGACCGGCGAGCCGGCGAGCTACTTCGTGCGCATCTTACTGCCCTGAGCCGCACTCAGCCGAGCGCCTTTGCCAATTCGTCCGGCTTGAAACCGGCAAGAGATATGCCCTTGCCGGTGACGAATGGCCGCTTCACCAGATTCCCGTTCTTCGAAAGCAACGCCACCGTCTGGTCCGCAGTCATCGCGGGCAGCTTATCCTTCAAGCCCAGCTCGCGGTAATCCCCGCCGGACGTGTTGAACAGCGGCCGCAAGTCCCCGCCGAACACCACCAGCGCCGCCTTCAGTTCCGCCACCGTCGGCGGCGTGATCGCCTTCACCTCGTGTGGAATGCCGCGCTCCGTGAGCCACTTCAACGCCTTGCGGCAGGTATCGCAGCCCTTGTAGGCGTAAACGGAAATCATCCGCCAAGGATGCCTCCCTCGCCCCGTCGCGCAAGGCCGGGAAAGCGCCCAGCCTGGAAGACATCATCACTCAATCCAGCGGCGGAATCCCAGCGAGAGCGTCCTCAAGGCGGGCAAGCGTGCCGTGGATCGCGCACCAGTGCTCGATGTAGGCCATGTCGAGGGTCTCGGGGCCTTGCACGGCGAGCACATCGCGGGCGTCGTCGAGGTCCTTGGACCGGCCCCAGCGGAGCTTTTGGACGACGACGTCTTCCGGTGCGGGGAGCCAGGTTTCGCGCTGGAGGATTGGCACGAAAACCTTGCGGCGGCGGTCGAATTCAGAAATGACGAATGGATCGTCGAAGGTCTCGAAGAGTTCAACCTTGAACGGCGGGCTGGTCGTGCTGGTGCCGACATGCCGGCGACCCCACGTCAAAGTGTCAAAGGTCACCTGAGGGTCGAAATCGACAAACGAAGACAAGTGCCGCATCAGCGCGGCAACATTTCCGGGAATTTTCACGCTTACCAGCAGATCGACATCACGGGTGGAGCGTGGCACACCATAAGCCCCGGCTGCGATCGCACCCACCGCCATGAATTCTACATTCTCGGCTTCGGCCGCTTCGAACACGCGAACGGCAAGGTCTTCGAGCTTCATGATGCGATTTTCTCGGTGACGTACCATCGGTGTTCGCGGACGCGGTCAAGGCGGCTCATCCAGCGTCCGACTTCGGCCCAACCTTTGTCTTCATCGGAGGTGCCGATGCGATGCATGGCACCGCCCAGCATCATTCCGAACTGATGATTGGAAAGCTCGAACACATCCGCCAGGCGTTCCTCGGTTGTCTGGCGGCGGGCACGGAGGATTTTCTCCCGATAAATGGAGTCCTGCATCGCCTTGAGTTCGGCGGCGGCGAGGTCGGGATCGGGCGGATGCATCGCATCGGGAGCCTAAAGACGACAGCAGGCGGAATCAATGTCTAAGCCCGGGTGTTCGCGGCCGGGTTCCTACATTAGGGAGTAGTCGGGGATTATAGTCGGAAAATGGACCAGGATGGATAGGATGGATAGGATGGATGGGATATTTGAGGTGCCGGAACGCGGTGTCTTTTCATTCCCATCCTATTTATCCCATCCATCCTGGTCCAAAAAATCGATTCTGTTCCGGAATGTGCCTGGTAGTTTCCCTAACGTAGGAGCCTTGGTGTCCCCTGCCAGGGTTCGGATGTCGGGAGTCAAATGAGTTCCCCTTTCAGCGACCAACACCCGCCCCCGCGATCTTTACCGCCAACCTTGCCACCCCGCCGCCGCCGCGCAAGGCTGCGGTCCCGCCCGATGAAAGACCGACTGCTCGATGCCATCCGCGCCGAACTCCGCGCCCGCTTCGACCGCCTCACCCGCGCGGCAAAGGACGCCCATGCCGCCGCCACCGATCCCGGCAGCAAGGCGGAGAGCAAGTACGACACCCGTAGTTTGGAAGCCTCCTACCTCGCCGCCGGCCAGGCCCGCCAGCTCGAGGACCTCGCGCGCGACCTCGGTCTGTTCGACGCAGTGACCCTGCCCGCTTTCGCCATCGACGACCCCGTCGACGCCGGCGCCCTGGTCGAGGCCGACCTCCACGGCGAAAGCACCTGGTTCCTCCTCGCCCCCGCCGCCGGTGGCCTGGAAATCAAACACGACGGCCTCGAAATCACCCTCCTCACCCCGGAAAGCGCCCTCTATCAGAAACTCCTCGGCCTCCGCGTGGGCGACCACCTCGACGACCCGCCGCTTTTCCTCAGCGAAGTCCGTTGAACTTTCCCCTTCCCAAGTCCGCTCCGGTCTTGCGTCTTGAGTCTCGAAGTCTTCTGTCTTTCCCCCATGACCACCGTCCTCGAGATCCTCGACAAAGGCACCGCCTACCTTGCAAAGAAGGGCATCGAGGACGCCCGTCGGAACATGCAGATGCTGGTCGCCCATCAGCTCGACTGCACGCGGATGGACCTCTACCTCCGCTTCGACCAGCCGCTGGAAGAAGACCAGCTCGCCCCGCTCCGCGACCTGCTCAAGCGCCGCGGCGATGGCGTGCCGCTGCAGCACCTGCTCGGCAGCGTCACCTTCCACCGCCGCGATTTCAAAAGCGATCCGCGCGCCCTGATCCCGCGCCCCGAGACCGAGGAACTCGTCGAATGGCTGCTGAAGAACCTCAAGCTCCCGGAAAACCCGCGCGCCCTCGACATCGGTTGCGGCTCCGGCGTGCTCGGCCTGACCCTCGCCGCCGATCTTCCCGGCTCGCAAGCCGTCCTCGCCGACCTCTCCCCCGACGCGCTCGACCTCGCCCGCGAAAATGCCGCGCTGCTGGAAATCTCCAACGCCACCTTCGTCCAGAGTGACCTCTTCTCCGCCCTCGCCGGCCGGACCTTCGACCTCATCGTCGCCAATCTCCCCTACGTCCCGGAGACCGACCGCCCGACGCTTTCCAAGGAAGTCTCCCACGACCCCGCCCTCGCCCTCTTCGGCGGACCGGACGGCCTCGACCTCATCCGCCGCTTCGTCCCGGCGGCCAAGGACCACCTCGCCCCCGGCGGCTGGCTCGCGTTGGAAATCGGCATCCACCAGTCGGAGGAAGTCGAATCCCTCCTCCGCGCGGCCTCCCTGACCGACGTCTTGACCCTCAAGGACCTCTCCGGCATCCCCCGCTTCCCGGTGGGACGGAATGAGCCGTAGGGCGCTTATCTCGTTGAAACAAATCCTTGGCGTCCTTGGCGTCTTGGCGGTTGAATCCCTCTTCGCACCTCAATGGACAAACTCATCGTTCACGGCGGCACCCCGATCCACGGCGCCATCACCATTTCCGGCTCCAAAAACGCCTCGCTGCCGATCCTCGCCGCGACCCTGCTGACCGAGGAAGACTGCGTGATCCGCCGCGTCCCGGACGTGTCGGACACCAACTACATGGTGCAGATCCTCACCGGCCTCGGCAGCGACGTCGAACGCTTCTCCGGCACCGTCCGCGTCACCGCAGCCGACATTTCCGACACCGCTCCCTACGACATCGTCCGCCGGATGCGCGCCTCGGTCTGCGTCATGGGCCCGCTGCTCGCCCGCAAGCGCCGCTGCGTCGTCGCCCTGCCCGGCGGCTGCGTCATCGGCGACCGCCCGGTCGATCTCCACATCCGCGGCCTTGAGGCGCTCGGCGCCAAGGCCAGCATCGAGGGCGGAAACGTCATCCTCTCCGCGCCCGACGGCTTGAAAGGCGCAACCATCGATCTCTGCGGTCCTCTCGGCCCGACCGTGCTCGGTACCGACAACGTGATGATGGCCGCCACCCTGGCCGAAGGCATCACCACCATCACCTCCGCCGCCTGCGAACCGGAAGTCGTCGACCTCGCGGATTTCCTCAATGCGATGGGGGCCAAGATCCGTGGCGCCGGCACTCCGGTCATCACCATCGAGGGCGTCGAAAAGCTCAAGGGCTGCGTCCACAACGTGATCCCCGACCGGATCGAAGCCGGCACTTTCATGGTCGCCGCCGCGCTGGCCGGCGAAGGTGTGACCCTGCGCCGGATCCGCCACGAGCACCTCACCGCCGTCACCAACGCCCTCCGCAAGGCCGGCCACCAGGTCCACTTCAACGACGTCGGCGACGCCTGCACCGTGCATCGCGGCGACAACCCGATGCCCGCCAACATCATCACCGAGCCCTACCCCGGCTACCCGACCGACATGCAGGCCCAGATGACCGCGCTCTTCGCCACCACCCCGGGCACCAGCACCGCGGTCGACACCATTTTCCCGCAGCGCTTCATGCACTGCGCCGAGCTCAAGCGGATGGGTGCCGACATCCAGGTCAACGATGGCAAGGCGGTCATCAAGGGCGTCGCGCAGCTCAGCGCCGCCCCGGTCATGGCCAGCGACCTCCGCGCCTCCGCCGCCCTGGTCCTCGCAGCCCTCAACGCGAAAGGATCCACCGAGATCCTCCGCCTCTACCACATCGACCGCGGCTACGAACACATCGACGAAAAGCTCGCCGCCCTCGGCGCGAACGTCGAGCGGGTCCGCGAGTGAAATAGCGTTTGCGAGTCCTACCCCCGGAATTCGGATTGCCAGCGCCGACAGAAGACATTAGGTAGATCTCCATTCATGAGATTGACCTATCTGCTCTCCGCGGCGATCGCGGTCACGCTGTTCTCATCTTGCGGTGGCATGATCAAGAAAGGGGCCGTCATCAGCGGACAGAAATACTATGATCAGGGTTCCTACGACAAGGCGCTCCGTCAGTTGGCCCTTGCCGGTTCGGACAACAACGAGGCGATGCTGCTGAAAGCCCGCTGCCACGAGGCGAAGGGCGAAAAGGACCTTGCCCGCGGATACTACACCGTTCTCGCCAAACAGCATCCCGACTCCGCCGAAGGCATCGTCGCCCAACAGAAGCTCCGCTGAACCGAACTCTCCACCACCTATGAACTTGATTGCACGCACCGTTTCCGTCGTATCCGCCGCCTTTCTCGCCGCCTCGTGCAGCGAGACCCGGAACGCCACCGTCTCCCAGCCATCCGTCATCAAGAGCGCCCGCTCGGCCTATGTCGTTAAGCCCGGCGATTCCAGCCGCGACGTCGAGGTCTTCCTCAAGGACGCCTTCGCCAAAAAGGGCCTGCGCGCCCAGGCCGGCCCCCAATCCGGGAAGGGCGGCGCCGACCTCCATGTGACCTTCGTCGACCGCTGGCACTGGGACATGGCGATGTATCTCCGCACCCTCGACGTCTCGGTGATTGACAACCGCAGCGGCAAGGAAGTCGCCAACGCGATGTACCGCAACAGCGCGCTCCACGGTTATCCCGACGCACGCAAGACCAGCGAAGAACTGGTGGACCTCATCTTCCAGAAGGCCCACTGACCCTCGATCCCTAGCATTCCGAAAGGGTTCGCGGCATACCCGCGGGCCCTTTTTCGTGACCGCCTTCGTTCAGCGCCGCCGCCTCAGCAGCCCGAGCAACCCGACCCCGCCTAACAGGACGACCGATGGCTCCGGCACCAGCGCGACATCCACGATCTGGATCCCGTTGATCCCGGCGAAGCGCGAATTGATGCCATCCAAGTCGGTCACCACATTGCCGCCGGGTCCGGAAACGACATTCGCGTAGGTGAACGCAATCTCTCCCAGCGCACTGGCAGCCACCGAATACCGGACATACTCGATTCCCTCTACAAGCAAGCCGTTGCCACCCTCCACGCCATCCCACGAGGTCTGCTTGGAAAGCCCGTTGATGGTGAAAAGAGCGTTCTGCCCCGGCGAAAAATCCACGTTGAAGTCGTCGCCTTGGGCATACAGGTAGACGTCGTAGAGCTTCGAAGGGTCGAGCCCGAAGATCCTGCCCGACTTCGATACCACCTGGGTGTTGGTCGGCGAGGAAAGGAAAACATAGTCTGACATCAGGTCTTCATAGGTCCTGGGAATTCCACCCATTTCCTGCTGCCCAGCCAGTTCCAGGTAGCTGCCGTTGATCCCCAGCTCGATCCCGATTCCCGTCGAATCTCCGTCGGAATCGGTCAGGTTCGAAGCGGTGATCGTGGTCGTTCCGCTTCCCGTCACCCGGTTCCATTGAGCGCTCCCACCCGCTGGATCCGGGGCCGCAGCGAGCCCTTGGTAGATCGAGGTCGTCGACGACTCGTCGAAGTCGATGTTGATCACCTGGGCCGAAACGGCCGCGGAAAGCGCGAGGCCGGTCGTTGCAAGGTGGAGCAAGAATTTCATGGCGAAGCGCGGATAGAACCTTCCGCTCTGCGGATGTTTAAGAAATCCGTAGCGAATGGCAACCCACGTGATCGCGTCGCTCCCTCAGGCGACCGAAGCCCTCACCAAGCGGGGCACGGGCGGCTCGCCCGTTTGGACGTTTCGGGGCCTTTGTTCCCGGCGCGGGCCGGCCGCCCGCGCCCCTCTTGACAGACCGCTCACCCCACCGAAGCCCGCACCAGCGCCGGCCTCGCCGCCGGGATCGGCAGGTCTTCCGGCTGGAGATCGAGTCCGCGAACCGGCACCACCTTGTCGATCTCGTCCATGATATCCAGCTCCGGCCGGAAATCGGCCGCGTGATACGAACTACGCACCAGCGGCCCGCTGGCCACGTGGCGAAAGCCCTTGTCGAGGGCGATCTGCTTGAGTTCGTCGAACACCGCGGGCTCGATGTATTCCACCACCGGCAGGTGCCGCGGGGTCGGCCGCAGGTACTGGCCCATGGTCAGCACCGTCACGTCCGCTTCTAACAAATCATCCATCGCCCGCAGCACCTCATCGCGCTGCTCGCCCAGTCCGAGCATGATGCCGCTCTTGGTCGCCACCTTGCCGTTCACCATCGCCTTGGCCTTCTTCAGCACCGCCAGGCTGCGGTGATACTTGGCGCGGGAGCGGACCAGCGGGGTCAGCCGCTCCACGGTCTCGAGGTTGTGATTGAAGATGTGCGGCCGGGCATCCATCACCATTTGCAGGGCCCAGTCGCGGTCGTTGAAGTCGGGCACCAGCACCTCGATCACGATGCCCGGATTCACCGCGCGCACCGCTTCGATCGTCTGCTGGAAATGTTCTGCGCCGCCGTCGCGAAGGTCGTCGCGGGCCACCGCGGTGATCACCACGTGGCGCAATTTCATCCGGCGGGTCGCCTCGGCCACCCGGACCGGCTCGTCGGCTTCCAGTGCGTCCGGCTTGGCGGTCTTGACCGCACAGAAGCCGCAAGCGCGGGTGCACTTCTCGCCGGCGATCATGAAGGTCGCCGTGCCCTGGCCCCAGCATTCCCAGCGGTTCGGGCATTGGGCTTCCTCGCAAACCGTGACCAGCTTGAGGTCGTTGATCAGCGATTTGGTCGACCAGAACGCCGGATTGTTCGGCAGCCGGACCTTGATCCAGGGCGGTTTCCGGTCCTGGTGCAGGGCGGGATCCATCTTCATCTGGGGTCCGTGGCAGCCGCTCATTTCGGCGGGAAGCTAGGACGCCCACCCCCGCGGGGAAAGGGGAATCTCGCGCCGGGGCGATCCGATGGCGGTTCCAAGGTCCAACGCTGCGGCTTGGATCGGGGGCAGATTGACGATCGAGGACTTTTGATTGCCGATTTTTGATTTAAAACCCGCGACCCCGCCCCCCTCTGGATCGGAAATCAAAAATCCTCAATCAACAATCGACAATCATCAATCCTCCCCCCTTTCCATCCGCCGTCATCCCATTACGCTCTTCCCATGCGACTCCGCCCCGCCCTTCTCCTGCTAGCCGCCGCCATCCCGCTCGCCTTGGGCTCCTGCGGTCTCCTCCGCTTGCCGGTCCGGGCGGTGGGTGCCGTCGTCGAGGGGACCGCCTATGCCGGCAAGTCCATCGGCAAATCCGCCGCCAAGCCCTTCGCCAAGACCCCCGAGGAAAAGGCCGAGGCGGCGAAAAAGAAAGCCGAGGAGGACAAGCAGAAGCTCGAGGAGAAGCGCGCCAAACTCAGCGAAGGCACCGACCGCCACGCCGCCGACCAGAAAAAGGCCGGCGCTGAAACCCCGGTCGAAACCCTGCCCGTCCCCGACGTCCCGCCCGTGCCCGAAGACTACCTCGACATCCCCGCCGACCCCAACGCCCTGCCGCCGCCGCCGCCGTAAGGGGTATTGACCTTCACTTCATCCCATCCCACGCGGTCCAAAAAGATCTCGTCTCCTCCGCGTCCGGGATGACCTCCACCAGCAGCGGCACCTCGCCGGGCTCGAGGGCGTCGAAGCCGGCGTCGTTCTCGATGCGGAGATACTTCATCCCCCACATCGCGGCCCAGCCGTCGAGGCGGACTTCGTGGGGATTGAGCATCAGGTCCTTGGCCCGCTCGCTCATCGCGTCGAGCCGCGGCAGGCGGGAGAAAATCTGCCCCCCGCCGTTGTTGATGACGCCGAAGACGCGGCCCTTGCGCTCGATCTGGCCGAGCCAGGCCGGCGCGGCGAGGTCGTAGAGGGCGGTGAGGTCGCCGACGAGGCACCACGAGTCTTCGAGGTCGGCGGTCCAGCCGAGCCAGGTCGAAAGCTGGCCGTCGATCCCGTTCGCGCCACGGTTCGCGCGGACGTCGGTGACGGGCTTGTCGCGCTGGGCGAAGAGGTTCCACTCGCGGATCGGCAGGCTGTTGCCGAGATAGAGCGAGGAGCCGAGCGAAGCGTAAGCGGAAAGCACCCGCAGCAGGCCGGGCTCGCTGTCGGGGTAGGCTTCCAACAGGTCGTCGATCTGTCCGGCGCGGCGCGAAGTACGACGGAAGTAGTCGAGAGCATCGCCCGCCTTTTCGACATCGCCGAGCCCCTGGATCACGCGGGCGACCGGCGAGACGATGGTCTCGCACTTCCGTGCCAGCCCGGGGAATCCGGTGCGCGTGATGTTGTAAACTTCGGTCTCCGGCAGTTCCTCCAAATCCCGCCAGAAGCGGCCGCTCGGGACACCGCCGAGCCGCAGGACTTTCCCCGGCGGACAATCGCGCAGCATCCGGTCGGGATCGGGCAAGGCGAGTTCGCCGAGCGCCTCCCGCAGACCGCTGGTCGCCTCGACCGCCACCGGCACGCCGAGACCGAGGCAGAAATGGAAAACCGGCTCGTGATCCTCCGGCTCCAGGTCCCCGATCATCACCACCAGTCCGCGGAAGATGTCCTCGCGCAGCCAGCGGGCGAGGCTGGCGACGGAGAAATTCGGCAGCCGGATCGCCGGCGGATCGGCCAACTCGGGCGGCGTCCATTCGCCGGGCGTGAAGTCTTCCTCCAACTCGACATTCCAATGCCACGGCGTGCGCTGCTGCCAGTCCGCCAGCAGCCCGCAGCCCGCGTGCTCGCCGAAGATCCCCGGCTGGGAAATCGCCTGGGGCGCACCGGTCCCGCGGAATCGCTCCGGCCGGTCCGCCGTCAGCGCCATCAGCGGGCGGCCCTGGTAGAAGGCCTCGATCATCGCCGGCAACAGCTCCGCCACCGCCGTGCCGCTGGTGGTGACCACCGCGCAGGGCTCGCCGGTGGCCATCGTGCGACCCAGTGCGAAAAACCCCGCGCTGCGTTCCTCGAAATGCCGCCAGACCCGCGTCCCACCCGCCGCCTCGGCGCGAGCCAGCACCTCCACCAGCGAGGCATTCCGCGCCCCGGCGCAGACAACAAACTCCCGCACGCCGCGGGCGAGGCATTCTTCAACGATGGAACAAGCGGTCTGCCAAGTGGTCACGGCGGGAGCTTGAAGGCGCAAAGCGGAAAGCGGAAGCCGGTGTTTCGGTGTTTCGGTGCCCTGAAGACGAATCGTGCCTCCGGGGGGAGCGCCGATCTTTAGTCGGCTTGGACGGTAGGCATGCCAAAGAAAATGCCAAAGAGCCGTCCAAAAGTCCGTGAATCGACTCTGGCATCACAATCGCAGCAGCCTCTGTTCATATTGCTTTCCCTTCGCCCCTTCCGTCCAAGCCGACTAAAGATCGGCGCTCCCTCCGGAGACCAAGCCGACTCACCGACTCACCGACTCACCGACTCACCGACTCACTGACTCACTGACTCACCGACTCACCGACTCACCGACTTCACCGACTCACCGCCCCCAACCCCTCCACCATTCCCTCAAGATTGTAATTCGGCCCCTTCCCGCCCCGTGCTAGAAGCCTAAGCGAAATCCATCCTCCCGCCATGCCCATCAGCCCTCAAAACCTCTGGCTCCTCGTCGGGGTCCTACTCATCCTCGCCGAGTTTTTCGCGCCCGGCGTGATCATCGTCTTCTTCGGCGTCGGGGCGATCCTGACCTCGATCACCACCTGGGCCGGCCTCACCCCGGGCATCGGCTCCCAGGCCGCGGTGTTTGCGATCAGTTCGGTTTCGCTGCTCTTCGGTCTCCGCCACTACGTGAAAAAATGGTTTGTCGGGGACTCCGCGAATTTGAACGGCGAATCCGACGACGACTTCACCGGCCGCGAGGCCCGGGTCGTCGGTGCCCTGCCCGGTCGCGGCGGCGACGGTCTGGTCGAAATCAAGGGCAGCAACTGGAAGGCCCGCAGCGAAGCCCCGATCCCCGCCGGCGAAACCGTCATCATCGAACGCCGCGAAGGCCTCACTTTCTACGTCCGCACCCGACTCTAACACCACTCCTCTCCCATGAATACCCCGCTCGCATTCTCCCTCCTCGCCGTCACCGAAGACGACTCGAAATTCGGCATATTCCTTACCATCGGCCTCGTCCTTTTGGTCGTGGTCGCCCTGATCAAAACCGCGCGCATCGTGCCGCAACGCCAGGCCCACGTGGTCGAACGCCTCGGCAAGTACCACAAGACCCTTGAGGCCGGCTTCCACATCCTGATCCCCTTCATCGACCGCGTCGCCTACAAACACTCGCTGAAAGAAGTGGCGATGGACGTGCCACCGCAGTTCTGCATCACCAAGGACAACATCGCGATCGAGATCGACGGCCTGCTCTACATGCAGGTACTCGATCCCAAACTCGCTTCCTACGGCATCGACAACTACTACTACGCGGCCTCCCAGCTCGCGCAGACCACCTTGCGCTCGGAGATCGGCAAGCTGGAGCTCGACCGCACTTTCGAGGAGCGCGACACCATCAACGCGCAGGTGATCACCGCCCTCGACAAGGCCTCCGAGCCGTGGGGACTGAAGATCACCCGCTACGAGATCGCCAACATCAAGCCGCCGCAGTCCGTCCAGGACGCGCTGGAAAAGCAGATGCGGGCCGAACGCGAACGGCGCGCGACCATCGCCCTGTCCGAAGGTCAGCGGGAGGCGCAGATCAACGTCGCCGAAGGCCAGAAGCAGGAAGTCATCAAGCAGTCCGAGGCCAAGAAGCTCAGCCAGATCAACGAAGCCGAGGGCAAGGCCCGCGAGATCGAGCTGCTGGCCGGAGCGACGGCGGATGGCATCACCCGGATCGCCGCGGCGATGCAGACGCCCGGCGGCAAGGACGCGGTCAACCTGCGGATCGCCGAGCAGTACATCATCCAGTTCGGCAACCTCGCGAAGGAAACCAACACGTTGATCCTGCCGCAGAACCTCAGCGACATCGGCGGCGTCGTCGCCGGCTTGGCCAAGATCCTCGACGGCAGCAAGACGCCCGTGCAGGCCTCCACCGCCCCGGTGCCGCCACCGCTGCGGTGATCCGGGAAATCCGCGGACCAAGGAACCGTTGACGGGCGGGGCGTGGAGTGGCAGGAACCCCCGCATGATTTCCGACGAAGAGAAGGATCCAGCCGAAGCCGTGGATCAGGAATTTGAAGAGACGGAGGAAACCGACGGCGATCCGCTGGCCGTGCTGGAGGCAGACGTGATGAAATGGCGCGAGCTGGCGGTGCGCACCGCGGCGGACCTCGACAATTACCGCAAGCGCTCCGCCAGGGAGCGCGAGGATGCGATCCGCTATGCCAACCAGGGCCTGCTGGAAGACCTGCTGTCGGTGATCGATAACTTCGAGATGGGCATGCTGGCGGCGTCGCAGGACAAGAGCTCGATGATTTACATCGGCATGGACATGGTCCGCCGGCAGATGAACGACTTCCTGGGCAACCAGGGCGTGACCGAGATCCCGGCGGAGGGCCAGATGTTCAATCCGAACGTCCACGAGGCGGTCTCGCAAGAGCCCGGCGACGAGGAAGGGCGGGTTTTGCGGGTCCACCGGCGCGGCTTCATGCTGCGTGACCGCCTGCTGCGTCCGGCCACGGTGGTGGTGGCGAAGTCCGCGATGGAGAGCGACGGAGAGGAAGGATGACCATGGCGGCGAAACGCGATTATTACGAAGTGCTGGGTGTCGCCCGCGATGCGAGCCCGGAGGAGATCAAGAAATCCTACCGCAAGCTCGCGGTGAAGTTTCACCCGGACAAGAACCCGGGCGACCACGAGGCGGAAGACAAGTTCAAGGAACTCGGTGAGGCCTATGAGGCGCTGAGCGACGCCGACAAGCGCGCGGCCTACGACCGATACGGCCACCAGGCATTCAATGGCGGCGGCGGTGGCGGCGGTGGCTTCCACGACCCGATGGACCTGTTCTCGCAGGTCTTCGGCGGGGCTTTCGGCGGCGGCTTCGAGGAGTTCTTCGGCGGCGGTCGGCGCCAGCGCAGCGGCGGCAAGCAGCGCGGCAGCGATCTGCGCTACGACCTCGAGATCAGCCTGGAAGAAGCGGCGCGCGGCTCCGAGAAGGAGCTGGAGATCGAGCACTTCGGAGCGTGCGGAACTTGTAATTCCAGCGGCTCCAAGAGCGGCGGCGGCACCCGTGCTTGCTCGAGCTGCGGCGGTCGCGGCGTGGTCGCGCGCCAGGCCGGGATTTTCATCCAGCAGACGACCTGTCCCGAATGTCGCGGCGCGGGTGAAGTGGTCAGTGACCCTTGCGGAAGTTGCGGCGGCGACGGCCGGGTCCACAAGACCAGCCGGATCAAGATCCGCATACCGGGCGGCGTCGAGGACGGCACCCGGCTCCGCTCCACCGGCAACGGCGATGCCGGCGTGCGCGGCGGCGCGGCGGGCGACCTCTACGTCTTCCTCCACGTCAAGGAGCACGATGTCTTCGAACGCGAGGGCAACGACCTGTTCTGCGAAGTGCCGATGCGCTTCAGCGTGGCGACCCTGGGGGGCGAGCTTGAGGTGCCGACACTCGACGGCAAGGCATCGATCAAGATCCCGGCAGGGACGCAGGGCGGCACCTTGTTCCGGCTCCGCGACCGCGGCGTGCCCGCGCTTTCCGGCGGCAAAAAGGGTGACCTTCACGTCCGGGTCCAGGTCGAAGTGCCGACGAAGCTCAACAGCGAGCAGCAGGACAAGCTGCGCGAGTTCGCCGAGTCGATCGGCGACCACAACTCGCCGATGCAGGAGTCCTTTTTCCAGAAGGCCCGGCGCTTCTTCGACCTCTAGCGCAGGCCATGGCACGGTTTTACCTCAGTCCGGACGCATGGGGCGCGCAGGCGCTGCTGACCGGGGACGAGGCGAAGCACGCCGCCCAGGTGCTGCGGCTGCGCCGGGGTGACCGGATCACGGTCTTCGACGGCCGCGGACGCTCGGCCGCGGCGGAGATCCTCGATGTTTCAAAAAACGAGCTCCGGCTGGAGCTTGGTGCCGCGGTCTCATCTCCGGGGCTGGTGCCGGAAATCTGCCTCGCGCAGGCGGTCCCGAAGGGGAAAACCATGGACCTCATCGTGCAAAAGGCGGTGGAGCTCGGCGTCCACACGATCCAACCCTTGATCACCCGGCATACCGTGGTGCAGGTGGACGGGGACGATGCTCCCCGCAAGTCGGCGAAATGGCAGCGCGTCGCCTTGGAAGCATGCAAGCAGTGCGGCCAGGATTTGCTTCCCGAGGTTTTGCCGGTCCGCGATTTCGCAAGCTGGACGGAAGATTCGACCGGCGATTTGAAGATCATCGCCTCGCTGCTTCCCGGAGTGAGGTCGCTCCGGGAAGTACTGCGCGGGGCCGCCTCGCCGCGCCAAGTGACCCTGCTCGTTGGACCGGAGGGGGATTTCTCGGCGGCGGAAGGCGCGGCTGCGATGGAGGCGGGGTTTCTTCCCGCCAGCCTGGGGGCGATCGTGCTCCGGGCGGAAACCGCTGCATTTTTTGGGATTTCGGCAATTCGCTACGAATTCATGTCCGCGTGAGGCCCATTTTTGAAATTTGGACTTTAACTGTTAGGCTTTACGGAATACCAGAAAGTCGTGCAGTCCCCTTGGTCCAGAGCAATCTGGCCGGTTCTCCTCGTTTTTACCCACATTCCCATCGCGGTTTCCGGCGCTACCACGCCGGCACCGACCCGTGGATTTGAAGTGGATACGGGCAACCGGACCGAGGTCGTGTCCTTTTATCAGGCGATCTACATGGCCTCCGAAGGCTATCGTGACCGGATCGGCTGGACGGGCAATTACACGTCAACGGCGGCCGGAGCCGAAGGCACGGTGTCGTCGGTATTTTCGGGAGACATCGAGCGGCGGGTGAACTACTACCGGGCGATGTGCGGCTTGAAGGCCGACGTGCGGGTCAATTCCGGTTCGACGGTCAACATCGTGTCCGGGGATGATTGGGTGCCACCGGCGAACACCACCAAGGCGGCCGCTTCCCAGCGCTCGGCCTTGATGATCGTCCGCACCTATCCGGGCAACAGCGGCTTGAGCCACGATCCTCCCAACAGTTCCACGGCGTGGACCACCGCGGCGTGGAACGCGAACCGGAACGGGAACCTCGCCCTGGGCTTTTTCGGTCCGGGGGCGGTCGATGCCTACTTCCAGGAAGACGTGAACGGGACCTCGGCCTGGAACGTGGACGTCGGCCACCGTCGCTGGCTGCTCTTCCAATGGTCCACGGATTTCGCAAGCGGCGACACGCCCGGCAGTTTCACTCCGGGCTCGGGTTCGGTGCGGCCGCCGTCGAACTCGATGTATGTGGTTCCGAAGATTTCCGAGTTGGATTTCGCGCCCGCCGTGATTTTCGCCACCTATCCGCCGGCCGGTTTCTTCCCGGCACGGCTGAATGCGGGGTTCTGGTCCTTGTCTTACCCCGGCGGTGATTTCTCCGCGGCGACCGTGACCCTGAGGGATTCTGCCTCGAACGTCCAACCGGTCACCATCGTCTCCCGCCGGACCGGATACGGGGACAACTCGATCGTCTGGCAGGTGCCGGCCTCCGTCGCGGCGAAATCAGTGACCTCCGACCGGACATGGAACGTCACGGTTTCGAACATCAGGGGCGAAGGGGTGCCGACCCAGCATTCCTACCAGGTCATACTGATCGATCCCGACCGCTTGAACGAGACCCCGGTGGTCAGCGGAAACTCCTCCCCGGTGGGCAGCGGAAGTGTTTACGCGATTTCGGGCGTGACCGGGGCCGACAAGATGGAGGCGGGAATTTTCCTACGGAGCGCGTCCGGCTGGAACGAAGGCGCGGAGGATGCGGCCGCGTCGGCCGTTGTGGATCGCACCGCGGGCAGCTATCCTTTCCGTGCGATCACAGCAGGTTACGTGAAAAGCGGTTCGAAGGCATTCCGGCTGACCTTTCCGACCCGCTACGATCCCTTCATCAACGGGGTGCCGGCGCAGGAGTTCGAGCTCGGCCGCGAGTTGGTCCCGGGGGCATCGGGCACGCTGAACTTCCAGTTCCGGCGAGGTCTGATGACCGCCGCCTCGAAGCTTGCGGTCGAAACCTCCGACGACGGCCTCACCTGGACGGCCCTCGGAACGCCGTGGAGTGGAACCGGCGGCGCCGGAGATTCCGCCTTCCAATCCGCGTCACTGAATCTGCCGGCCGGAGCCGCGCCGCTGAGGGTCCGCTTTCGATACTACCTCGCGGATTCCGTCTCGCCGCTCTACGCCCACGAAGACTATCCGACCCAGCCGACGGGGATCTTCATTGATGACATCAAAGTCAGCGGCTGCGACTGGCTGGAGCAGACCGGGGCGGTCGGCGCGCCGGGCTTGGCGTCATTCACGCTGGACGCCACTACCGCAGGCAGGCCCTTGGCATCCGGGCAGGAATGGTGGCTGCGGGCTCGGGCGGTCGTCGGCGGCAAGGCATTCTCCTACGGTCCCGCGAAGTCCGTCAAACCGTCCGGACCCTTGCAACTGACCGGTCCCGCGCAACCGCCAACCACCGGTGCCGACTATTCCTTCATCCCCGATCCCGCCGCGCAGTCCTATCAACTCGAAGTCACCACCGTGGACAACAGCGAGGTCTGGACCGAAGGCGCGGAGCACTCGCCGGCACCACAGGTGAGCAGCGCCACCGGCAGCTACGCCGTCTCCGACAATCTCGCCGGCTACCGGAAAAGCGGCTCGTTCGCCTTCCGCCTCGGGCTCTC
Organism: Verrucomicrobiia bacterium Tous-C4TDCM; assembly: GCA_002304315.1. Taxonomy (GTDB): domain Bacteria; phylum Verrucomicrobiota; class Verrucomicrobiia; order Verrucomicrobiales; family Akkermansiaceae; genus Haloferula. Next base: position 135 of record NEUO01000026.1, on the reverse strand, counting down.
AACCCCGGAGGACAACGAAGACCATTTCACCATCGAGCGCGTGGTGGTTCCGACTGCTGCGAGCACGCTGGATTTCTGGTTGCGGCGCGGGCCGATGAGCCTGACCAATCGCCTGCATGTGGAGCTTTCCACCGA
>NEUO01000025.1 GCA_002304315.1 Verrucomicrobiia bacterium Tous-C4TDCM | reverse complement strand
CTGTCGTCATCGGCGGCACCGGCGAACTCTGCGGCTGCATGGCCCAGGGCCTCGCCCACGCCGGAGCCGAAGTCGTGCTGGTCGGCCGGATCCGCGAGAAGGCGGAGCGCAAGCTCAAGGAGATCGCCGAATTCGGCGGCAAGGGCTACTTCATGTCTGCCGACGTCACGTCCCGCGATTCGCTGCAGGATCTCGTCGACCAGGTCGTCGAGCGCTCCGGCCGCGTCGATATCCTGGTGAATGGCGCCGGCATCAACGCCCCGACGCCCTTCCTTGAAATCGAAGAGGAGGAATTCCAGCGGATCATCGACACCAACCTCACCGCCGTCTTCCGCACCTGCCAGGTCTTCGGCAAATACTTCATCAACGAAGGCATCCCCGCGTCCATCATCAACCTCGGCTCGATGTCCGGGCTGATCCCGCTGTCCCGCGTCTTCACCTACTCCGCCTCCAAAGCCGCGGTGCACAACCTGTCGAAGAACCTCGCCCGCGAATGGGCTGAATACTCGATCCGCGTCAACACGCTGGTCCCCGGCTTCTTCCCCGCCGAGCAGAACCGCAAGGTGCTCGATGAAAGCCGCGTGCTCGACATCCTCCGCCAAACCCCGATGAGCCGCTTCGGTTCGCCCGACGACCTGATCGGCGCGACCCTGCTGCTCGCCTCGAACAAGGCCGGCGCCTTTATCACCGGCACCGAACTCGTGGTCGACGGCGGTTTCAACGCGATGAAAATCTGACGGCGGTCGGAGCGACATCGACGAACTCCGGGCCCGGCACCAACTGCCGGGCCTTTTTGCGTCCACCCGTCACACCGCCCTATTCCCCCGCCGGCTTCAGCCAGTAGAGCACCGCCATCCGCACCGCGATGCCGTTCTCGACCTGGCGGTTGATCAGGCTGCGGGAATAATCCATCGCGCCGTCGCACAACTCCACCCCGCGGTTCACCGGGCCCGGATGCATCAGCCAGAGGCCTTCGCCGTCGATCCGCTTCAGCCGCTCCTCGGTGATGCCGTAGACCTTGTGATACTCGCGCAGGCTCGGAAAAAACTGCACGTCCTGGCGTTCCATCTGGACCCGCAGGAGATACACGACATCCGGCTTCCACTTCATCGCTTCCTCGTAGTCGGTGAAGCGCTGGATGTTTTCCGGCCCCGACTTCGGCACCAGCGAGCCGGGGCCAAGGTAAGCCACCTTGGCATCCAGCCGCTTGAGGATGGTGCTGGTCGAGCGCGCGACGCGGCTGTGGAGGATGTCGCCGATGATCAGCACCTTCTTCCCTTCCAGCCCTTCGGGATAAACCTCCTTCAAAGTGAACGCGTCCAACAAGGCCTGGGTCGGATGAGCGTGCGCCCCGTCGCCGGCATTGATCACGCTGGCCTTCGTCATTCCCGCGATCATCCCCGGGAGGCTGCTGCGGCCGTGGCGGACCACGATGTAATCGGTCCGCATCGCCTGCAGCGTCTCGATCGTTTCGCGGACCGACTCGCCTTTCACGACCGAGGAATGTGGCACGTCGAAATTGGTGACGTCGGCCGACAAGCGCTTGGCCGCGACTTCAAACGACGAGTGGGTGCGGGTGCTCGGCTCGTAAAACAGCATCAGCACGGACTTGCCCTTGAGCGCGGGAACCTTCTTCACGGAGCGGGTGAAGAGTTCCTTGAAGGGAACGGCCTGGTCGAGGAGGAGGTCGATCTCTTCCCGTTCGAGCGATGCGATGTCGAGGAGGTCCTTACGGGCCATGCGTGGAGGTGAGTTGAATGATTCCGAAAACAAGGACGAGCAGGGTGATGATGGAGATGAAGCCGACGTGATGGCGGGAGCGCGGCTTCTTCCACGCGATCCAGCCGGCCAGCGCAAAAGCGAAGCCGCCGAACAGGCCGAGCGACCCGAGACCCGCCTTCACAAGCCAGGGCTGGCGCGACAAATCTCCGATCCATTCCGCCGGGAAATCCATCGGCAGCACCCCCGGTGACCAGACCGCGAACCACGCGCAGAACGCCCCGCAAAGCGGCAAAAGGTAACCAAGCGCGATCACAGGCCAAGGAACCGCCATATGTTGAATGTGTGCGATTGACTGGTCCGGCGGCGTCGCTTGGATGCGCCGCATTTCCAGAAGCTCGCCGTCGCTGTGGCGTCTTGCCGGAATGCCCTTGGCGGCGACGAGTTTGGGTGGGGCAAGCCGCTCGACGACTTTCTGCTCGGACTTCCGCAGCGACCGAACCGGCTTTGGCGCGGCGGGCGGCAACGGCTCGACCACCGGCTCCCGCTTGAGCTCTTCCACACCGTCAACCGGGTCAACAACGTCAACCAGGTCACCCGCACCAGCCTGGTCAGCGGCATCCACCCCAACCGCCGCCCCTGGAATGCCCAGCGACTCGCGGAGCTTCGCGATCTCTTCGGCGGATTTCCGTCGTTGGGGCAGCATGAGTCAATCAGCCTGGGTTCTTCTCGACGATCTCGATCTTGTCCTCCCCGTCGGCGGCTTCCAAGGAAACAAGCACGTGGTCGAGCCGCGAAGTTTCCAAGTGGATCCCGACATAATCCGGCTGGACCGGCATTTCGCGATGCCCGCGGTCGATCAGCACCGCCAGCTCGACCTTGGCCGGGCGGCCGTAGTCGGACAGCGCGTCGAGCGCCGCGCGGATCGTGCGGCCGGTGAAAAGCACGTCATCCACCAGGATGATGTGCGCGCCATCGACGGTGAACGGGATGTCGCTCTCCTGCAGCTTCGGGTTCTCGTGCAGATGCTCGTAGTCGTCGCGGTAGAGGGAAATGTCGAGCACTCCCAGCTCCAGCTCGCGGTCCTCTTCCGCCAACCGGTTGCACAGTCGCTCCGCCACTTCGTCGCCGCGACTGCGGATGCCCACCAGGGCGATGGCTTTACCCGCGGTCCGTCCGCGGATGGCGGCGGCAAGGGCGACAATGCCCTGCTCGATGTCGTCGGGTCCGAGAATGCGGCTCATGTTGTTAGAAATTGCAGATCCCAATATCCCTGCGGCGCTGCATGCCATCGAAGGAAACCTTGTCCGTTGCCGCGTGCGCCGCGGCGACCGCATCCTGCCGGGTCGATCCACCGGCGACCACTGCCAAAACCCGGCCGCCGTTCGTTTCCCACTCGCCCGCGGCATTGCGGCGGGTGCCGGCGTGATAAACACGCGCATTCCCGACTTCATCCAGCCCGCGAATCACGTCGCCGCTGCGGGAGCTCTCAGGATATCCGGCGGAGGCCAGCACCACGCAGACGCTCCAGCCTTCGTCGAACGAGATGAGTTCCGGCTTCAACTCGCCCTTCGCGCCGGCGAGGCAAAAAGCCGCCAGGTCGCCCTTCACCAGCGGCATCACCGCCTGGCACTCCGGGTCGCCGAAGCGGCAGTTGTACTCGATGATCTTCGGACCGTCGGGCGTGAGCATTAGGCCGAAATACAGGAAGCCGCGGTAGGGCAGGCCGTCCTCGCGCAGCCCTTCGACCGTCGGGACGACGATGTTCTTCTCTATCTCCGCCAGCAGCTCCGCGGAAATCAACTGCCGGCTTGCCACCGCGCCCATGCCGCCGGTGTTCAGCCCGGCGTCCCCCTCGCCCAGCCGCTTGTAGTCGCGGGCCGGGGTGAAGATCAGGTAGCAGTCGTCCACGATCGCCGCGAAGATCGAGACCTCCGGGCCGGTGAGAAAGTCTTCCACCAGCACCCGGCCGGGACCGAAGCGCTGCTTCACGAAGACCTCGTCGAGGAAATCCGTCGCCTCCTGCTCGACCAGGCACACCGCGACGCCCTTGCCCGCCGCGAGACCGTCGAACTTCAGCACCGTCGGAAATTTCCTACCGATCGCCGCAACCGTCTCTTCCAGCGTCGCGCAGGCCGTGGCCCTGGCGGTCGGGATGCCGTGGCGCTCCAGGAACTTCTTCGCAAACTCCTTGCTGGCCTCGAGCTGCGCCGACTGGAGATGCGGCCCCCAGCAGGGAATCCCGGCCTTCTCGCAGAGATTCGCCAGCCCCTCGCCCTTGACCAGATAGCTCTCCTCGCCCGCCACGCAGAAGTCGACCGCGTTCACGATCATCCACGCGACCAGCGATTCCAGCCCGTCGGCAGCGACCGGCTTCGCCCCTTCGAAAATCGCATCACTGCCCGGGAAACAGAACAGCTCGTGGCTTCCCGGCGATTCCGCCAGCGCCCGCAACAGCGCGTGCTCGCGCCCCCCTTTTCCCACGACGACAATCTTCATGCTCCGCGGCGGTTTTGGGCCACCCGGACGGCGGACTCAACCCCCAAATCCCCCCCACGTCATGGCGTAATGGTGCCGCGGGCCGGATCGTGGGAATCTTTCGGAATGAAGATCGCCAACCGCTTCGCCACCCGCCTCGTCCTGACCCTCGCCCTGGCCGCCGCCGCGACCGCCTGGATTCCCCAGGAAAAGGGCAAGCGCAAGCTCCGCATGGCCGACGCCGCGCCGGACCTCACCCGTCCGGTCGCCAGCCAGATCGCCTGAAATCGCTCCCTCCGTCCGGTTGCCGCCCGGGACAGCGACACCCTGACGATTCCCCTCGAACCTCACCATGAAACCCGGGCCCCCCTTAAACTGGCCTTCGCCATCGTTTCCTTTTACGCCTTCATCACCATTCTGTTCCTCGACGGGAAGAATCGCGATGACGCCGCCAGCCCGCCACGGATCACCGAAAAAGCCCCGGCTCCACAACCGCCCGCGCCGGGCATGTAGCGGATCAACCGCGGATCCAGTCCTCGCACTCCACGCCGGGAATCCGCGACAAATGACGGCTTTTGCCCGTCACGATCTTCGCCCGCACCGCCCGGGCAATGGACGCGATCCACAAATCGGCGTCCGGGATCAATTGCCCCGCCGCTTCGAGTTGCGCCTTGGAACCGCCGAAAAACTGGGCACCGACGAGCGAGATCGGCAGCACTTCCAGCGTCCGCAGGAATTCCAGCACCACCTGCCGGTTCCCCGCGGGATCCTTCGACTTGGCCGCTCCGTAAAACAGCTCGGACGCCGTGATCTCGGTGGTCACGACCGGACCATAAACCCCGCGGCGACGGGTGATCACCTTGCCGTTGCCGCGGAGTATCTCCACGCAGGTATCGGTATCGAGCAGATGCATGGACTTACCAGGAAAGGTCCACGTCCCGGCCCGCCGAGCGGCTTTCATAGAGCGCGGCGATCTCCGCCTCCACGCTCAAGCCGGATTTCCAGCGGCCCGCCAAGGACTCCCAGGCATCCGCCACGGCGTCCGGCGATTCGGCGATGGCCGGCTGCGGAGCCCGGGCGTTCTCCGCCAAGGACAGGCTCAAGCGGTGAATGATCTCGCCGTTCAAGCTGCGGCGGGAGTTCGCCGCGGCTCGCTTCAACGCCACACTCACGTCCTCCGGGATGGACTTGATGGTGATGTTCATGCGGCAACGCTACCGCTCCGAAAACCATTACGCAACCATTTTGGTTGCCTTCTCCCAATCCGCCGCTTCCAAGCAGCAAGGATCCGCGGCGACCCAGTGACCGGGCTCGATCTCACGCAGCGAAAGATCCGCACCGATCGTTTCATTGTAGCGCGGGTGCTTCATCCGGTGGCCGAATGCACTCCCCTTCGGCGGGTCGATCGGCGACGGCACGTCGCCCTCCAGCAAAATGCGGTCCTTCACCAGAGTCGGGTCCGGCTCCGGAATCGCCGACAGCAGCGCCTTGGTGTAGGCGTGCTTCGGGTTCTGATAAATCGCGTCCGCACCGGCCATCTCGACCATCTTGCCGAGATACATCACCGCCACCCGGTCGGAGATGTGCTTCACCACCGCGAGGTCGTGGGCGATGAAAAGATACGACAGCCCCATGTCCCGCTGCAGCTCTAACAGCAGGTTCAACACCTGCGACTGCACCGAGACGTCGAGCGCCGACACCGGCTCGTCGCAGATGATCAGCTTCGGCTGCAGGGCGATCGCCCGGGCGATGCCGATCCGCTGCCGTTGCCCGCCGGAGAACTCGAAGGGATAGCGGTCCGCCGCCGCCGTCTGCAAGCCCACCTTCTCCAGCACCTCGTCCACCCGCTTGCGGCGTTCCAGCGCCGACCCGTAGCCGTGGATGATCAGCGGCTCTTCCAAAATTTCGCGCACACTGTGGCGGGCATTCAGCGACTCCACCGGGTCCTGGAAAATCATCTGGATGTCGCGCCGCAGCGGACGCATCGCCCCGCGGCTGAGCCGGGTGATGTCACGGCCGTTGAAATGAATCGAGCCCGCGTTCGGATCGGTCAGCCGGACGATCGCCTTGCCGAGCGTCGACTTCCCGCAGCCCGACTCGCCGACCAGCCCCAGCGTTTCGCCCGGCGCGATGTCGAAGGACACGCCATCGACCGCCCGCACGGCACCCGTCTGGCGCATGAAAAGCCCGCCCGAAACCGGGAAGTGCACCTTGAGATCGCGGACGGAAAGGATCGGGGTCATGCGTCGGTCGGGACGTAACAGATCGGGCAAGCCTCGACCCAATGGCCGGGCGAGGCTTCGAGGAAGGGCGGGCGCTCCCGCAGGGTGCTGCCCTGGCGGTCCATCCGCTGGCAGAAGCGGCAGCCGGGGACGAAATCCTTGAGCGAGGCGACCATCCCCGGGATCACCGGAAGCACGGTCTTGCGCGGGGTTTCCATCCGGGGAATCGAGGCGAGCAGGCCACGGGTGTAGGCGTGCAAGGGTTTGGCGAAAAGTTCCCTAACAGGTGCCCGCTCGACTACCCGGCCGCCATACATCACGACCACCTCGTCGCAGGTCTCCGCGATCACGCCGAGGTCGTGGGTGATCAGGATCACCGCCAACCCCATCTCCGCCTGCAAGCGCTTCATCAGGTCGAGGATCTGCGCCTGCACGGTGACATCGAGCGCCGTGGTCGGCTCGTCGGCGATCACCAGATCCGGCTTGCAAGCCAGCGCCATGGCGATCACCACGCGCTGCCGCATCCCGCCGGAAAGCTGGTGCGGGTAGTCCCCCGCCCGCTGCTCCGGTGCCGGGATCTTCACCAGCCGCAGCATCTCGACCGATGCCTCCCACGCCTCTTTCTTGTTCATCCCCTTGTGCAGCAGGAAGCACTCGGAAAGCTGCTTGCCGATCCGCTGGACCGGATTGAGCGCGGTCATCGGCTCCTGGAAAATCACGCCGATCTCGTTGCCGCGGACCTTGCGCAGTTCCTCGGGCTTGAGCCGTGTGAGATCGCGACCTTTGAAGATCACCTCGCCCCCCAGGATCTTCCCCGCCGGCTGCGGCAGCAGGCGTACCAGCGACATCGCGGTCACGCTTTTCCCGCAGCCGGACTCGCCGACAATGCCGAGCGTCTTGCTCCGCTCGACCGAGAAGGAGACCTGATCGACGGCGCGGATCAGCCCACCATCGGTGTCGAAGGCGGTGATCAAATCGCGGACCTGAAGAAGGGGTTCGGACATGGTCAGTTCTCCGGGTTCTTCTTCCGGTGTTGGTCGAAGATCAGGCTCTTCTCGGGGAAGATCGCGCCGGTGGTCTTCGCCTTGAGAGTCTCCTGCTTGATCTCCGGATCGATCCAGTGAACGTGGCTCATCTCCGGCTCGTTCCCCAGGCGGACGTTGAAATTCTCCGGCAAGCGAATCCATCGCCAGTAGCCGGTCCGGTAGAAAGGCCGGTAGTAAGCTGGCACCCAAACCGCACGCTCGTGGAAAATCTCTTCGAGCTTCCAGCTCGTCTCGCGGATCTCCTCCAGGCTCCGCGCGTTGCGATTCGCCTCCAGGATCTTGTCCACTTCGGGATCGGCGAAAATGCTGATGTTGTTGGTCATCGGCCGCGGCTTCTTGGTGCCGGGCTCGTAGGCGTCCTTCGAGTGGAACTGCTGGTAGTAGTCCGGAAAGGGAAGCTGGCTCTGGAAACCGGTGAAGGCGATCTCGTGCTCCTTGCGCGAAACCTTCTGGAACGATGCCGTCGGGTCCATCGCCTCGATCCTGAACTCAACGCCCGCGCGACGGGCCTCTTCCTTAATCCGCAGCATCACCGGGTCGACCGCCGGATTGCGCGAATAGTTGACGGCAAAGGACAACCTTTGCCCCGCGCCGTTCTTCAAGATGCCGTCTTCTCCCGCTTCGGTGAACCCCGCGCGGGCGAAGGCCTCGCGGGCCAGCTTCACGGAAAAGGGCCTTGTCCTCAAATTGGGATTGGAGAACTCGCCATAGCCTGCGTTCAGTAGGTTCAGCCGCTCGCCGTCGCCGCGAAGGTCGAATTCAATCACCTTTTGCCAGTTGCTGGCGTGCTGGAGACCGATCCGCACGTCCAGGTTGTCAAGCGGCGGACGGCTCATGTTGAAATACATCCCGCGGGAGATCGTGGGATACTCATTGTAAAAGGTCACCTTCTCGATGTAGCCGTTGAAGACCTCCGGAACCTCCGACTTTTCATACCATTTCTTCGAGTCGCCCAGCAGGTAGGAGTCGATCTCGCCGCGCAGGAAGAGCTGGAAGACCTTCTCCTCGTCGCGGACCTGGATGTATTCGATGCGGTCGGGATTGAAGCGGTAGCGGTAGTACTTCTTGTCGCGTGCCCACCAGTCCTTGACCCGGGTCAGCGAAATCGAGCGGCCCTTCTGGATGTCTTCCTCGCGGATCACGTAGGCGCCGGTCGTCGGCCGCGGGCGCCAGTTGTAGCGCGATTCGAAGTCCGGCCCGAACTCCCGGTAGAAGTCCTCCTGGAACGGGACCAGCCCCGCGAAGCCCTCGGCCAACGGCTTGGCGAAGGCAAGGCGGACGCACAGGTAGTCGTCGCCGTAGGTCGCAAGCCCCCAGTACTGCTCCCCGTACCAAGCGCGGTAGAACGATTCCGTCAGATAGGGTGAAAGATAAATATACATCGCCATCAGGAAGTCCCCGGACTTCACCTCCTTGCCATCCGACCAGCGCGCGTCGTCGTCGATGTGGAAATAAACGGTCTGCCCGTCCGCCGCCACCGACCACTTGTCCGCCACCGCCGGCATCACCTTGCCGGTCTCCGGATGATAAGCGGTCAGCCCCAGCTCGATGTCGTCCCAATGGTAGCTCCGGAACGAGTTGTTCGCCTCGCGTCCGAGACAACGGATATTCGGCGGATAGCCGCCGCCGGGGATATAGGTGTGGAAGGTCCCGCCCTTCTTCGCATCCGGCGATCCCAGCTCGGGGTCGTCGAGGTTGGTCGTCCACTCGAGGTCCTGCGGCAGGTCGGCCTCGGTGCGGATCTCGAAGAACTCCGGCCGCTCCATCCGCCGCAGCAGGTCGCCGTGTTCCTGCTGCTTCGACGCCCGTTCTTCCTCAGGCAAGTCGCCAGCCAGGGCGGTTTCCAACTCGGTCTTCCGCTTGCCGAGTTTCTCCACCACCTCGGCATTGTAGCGCTTGTAGAATGACTCCCGCTCATCGGTGTTGTCATAGGTCTCGTAGTCCGGCGGGCGTTCGCACGACGGGACGACGACCAATACCATGGCCGCGGCGACAAGCAGGATGAGACGCGTCATTGGTAGGTGGTGAATTTCTTCGGGTCGAAGGCCTCGCGGACCGCCTCGCCGACGAAAGTGATGAGAAGCAGCACGCCGACCATCATCCCGAAAACGGAACTGACAATCCACGGCGAGGAAAGATTCTGAGTCCCGTCATCCAGCACACGGCCCCAGCTCGGGTAGCGGTCCGGCAAGCCGAAGCCGAGGAAGTCGAGCGCGGTCAGCGAGGTCGCCAGCCCGGCGATGCTGAACGGCAGCAAGGTCACCAGGGTGGAAATCGCGTTCGGCAGGATGTGGCGGAAGATCACCCGCGTGGTCCCCGCACCCTGGACCCGTGCCGCGGCCACGTAATCGCGCGCCTTCTCGCGGTAGGTCGAGGTCCGCAGATACATCGCCACGCCCATCCACGAGAACAGGCAGAAGATCAGCAGCACGGTGGTCAGCGTCACCTTGTCCAAGCCGATGTTCGCGGTGAGGATCATCACGATCAGCAGGAAGGGCACGTTGCTGAGGACCTCTGAAAAGCGCTGGCTGACGATGTCGAACCAGCCGCCGAAGTAGCCTTCCAGGCAGCCCATTACGATGCCGATCCCGTAGGTCAGGATCACGAACAGCACCGATGCCTTGAGGATGACCTGCAAGCCGCCATAGATCTGCGCCGCGATGTCCCAGCCTTTGGAATCGGTGCCTAACAGGTGCATCGTCTCCCAGGTGCCGAAGGTCGGCGGCGCGGGCGGGTAGATCAGTTCCTGCCAGGACCCGGTCGCCGCCTCGCCGACGTCGCCCTCCACACCGGACTCTAACAGTTTCCCGGCTTTCCACTCCTCGCGACCCGCGAACTGCCCCTTGGCGTCATAGACCGAGGTCGTCCCGTCGCGCAGGCCCTTGCGGAAGCGCGAGGCGCGCACCGGCACCGTCGGATCCTCCGCGCGGAACTGCGTCGCCTGGCCGTCATACGGCTTCCGGTCGCCGCTACGGCAGAGGATGCCGTCTTTCTCGACCATCGTCCGTCGCACCACTTCGTCGGAGTCGAAAGTCGGATCCCACGGGATCGGCGGCAGGATGACCTGGTTCTCCGATTTCCCTTCCCTGTAAGCTGCCCGCAGCTTGCGGTAGTTCGCCTCCTGCTCTTCGACCCCGCCGAAGTCCTTGTCGGTATAGCCCTTCTCCCGGAACGCCGGGAAGTACCAGTCCCCCTCGTATTTCACCGCCAGCGCCCGCTTGCCGACCAGCGCCTGATCGAGCAGCGCCAGCGCCAGCAGCAGCAGGATCAGCCGGAACGAAAGCCAGCCGCGGCCGATCGAGCGGAAACGGCTGAAGCGCCGCAGCGTCAGCGGATTCCACTGGAAGCTTCCGCCGAAAACGATCATCGCCAGCCCGGCCAGCAGCATCGCTCCGCACAGACTGTGACCTACGATCTCTTCCTGGCGCTCGCGAAGCCAGGGACCGTCGACCTTGCTGCCGAGCACCAGCTTGACCTCCGCCGCGTCGATCTGAGCCGGAGTCGCGCCGAACGAGTAGAACCAGCGCAACGAAGGCAGCGCGAGTCCCGCGTGATGCGCCCCGATCGCCGCGATGGCGACCAGCAGCAGGAGAATTCCGAGTTTTCGCGGGAAGGTCATGTCACTTGTAGCTCACCCGGGGATCGACCAATGCCACGCAGAGGTCGGACAGGACATTGCCGATCAGCATCAGCACGGCGGAAAAGAACACCACGCCCATGATCAGCGGCTCGTCGCGCTCGAAGATCGCGTTGAACTGGAGCAGGCCGAAACCATTGATGTCGAAGACCCGCTCGACCAGCATCGAGCCCGTCACCAGCAGCGAGATGTTGTTTCCGAAAGTCGTGGCGATCGGGATGATCGAGTTGCGGAAAGCGTGCTTGAAGACCGCCCGCGGGAACGACACGCCTTTCGCCGCCGCGGTGCGGACATAGTCGGCGGCCAGGTTGTCCATCAGGTTGTTTTTCATGAGCATGGTCATGAAGGCGAAGCTGGCGATGAGGTAGCAGACCAGCGGCATCGCGGTGTGGTGGATCACGTCCTTGATCTTCCCGGCGGTGGACAGCGTGTCGAAATCATCGCCGGTGAACCCGCGCAACGGGAACCAGCCGAGCTTCGCGCCGAGGAATACCACCAGCAGCGAGCCGAGCGCGTAGCCGGGAATCGCATAGCCGGCAAACACCGCCACCGAGCTGGCGTTGTCGAACCAGGTCCGGTGCTTGATCGCCTTGACCATCCCCAGCGGTAGACAGACACCGTAGATCACGATCATCGTCACCAGTCCGAAGTAGATCGAGACCGGCATCCGCTTGAAAATCATTGACCACACCGGGTCCTGATACTTCGTCGACTCGCCCAGGCTGCCCTGCAGCAATCCGTCGCGCCGCGACTGGAAAAGGACGGCGCGGAACTCCGGCTTGGTGGGAAGATCCACGCCTTTCACCCATTGTTCCCAGCGCTCAGCCTGCTCGTCGGGTGTGCGAAGGCGGACTTGCCACTTGTCGGGATCCACCTTGTCGTTCGGGAGGATCCAGATCTTTCCGCTGTCGTCGCGCTCGATGGTTGCAATGTTCACGGTGCCCGGCACCGGGATTTCCACCCGCTTCTCGCCGGCCGGGAATTCCATGCCGATCTTCTTGCTCTGGATGTCCCGCGGCACCGCGCCGAGCCATTCCAAATAGCCACGCATCGGGCTCTTGTCGCGGCTGAACTTCTCTTCCAACTCCAGCACCTGCGAGGCTGTCAGCGAGAACCCGGACTCCGCCCGCGAGCGCTTGCCCTTGCCCTCCCCACCCATCAGCGAGGAAAGGCTCTGCTCCATCGGCCCGCCCGGTGCGAGCCGGTTCACCGCGAAAACCAGCGCCGTGATGCCCAGCAAAGTCAGCGGGATCAGCAGCAGGCGGCGGAGAAAATAGGCTTTCAAGTCAGGCTAACGGAACGGCTTCCGGTGGTTCTAGCGAACCGTCCCACCCTTGCAAGCTCCCGGCGGCAAAAGCCGTCGCTTTGACGAAAACACGCGCTAAAACCGCCATTCCCGCCAAACCCGACCGATTGCTGCAAAATTTCCCTGCAATCCGGGCGCGGGAAACGCTAGTCCTCCCGCCGACCATGACACGCCGCATCCTTTTCCTGCTCCCCGCCCTGTTCTGCCTCGCCGGCTGCCAGCGCGAAACCCAGGTCGAAAAGGCGAATCGCGCAGGCATCCTGCTCTTCGGCAACTCAAACGAACCCAAGGGACTCGACTCGCAGGTCGTCACCGGCGTGCTGGAAAGCAACATCCTGCGCGCCCTGTTCGAGGGACTCGTCTCCGATCACCCGAGCGATGACGCAGGCATCATCCCGGGCGGCGCGGAAACGCTGGAACCCGACGCCACCGCCACCGTGTGGACCGCAAAGCTCCGCCAGAACGCCAAGTGGTCCGACGGCGCGCCGGTCACCGCCCGCGATTATGCCTTCGCCTACGAACGGATCCTAACCCCGGAATTCGGAGCGAAATATGCGGAGATGCTCTATTTCCTCAAAGGCGCCGACCTTTTCAACAAGGGTGAAACCAAGGACTTCTCCACCGTCGGCATCGAGGTGATCGACGACTTCACCCTCCGCCTGACCCTGCGCGGGCCGACCCCCTACTTCCCCCAGATCCTCAAGCACTACACCTGGAACCCCGTCCCCCGCCACGTCGTCCTGAAACACGGCACCATGACCCAAAAGGGCAATCCTTGGTCCAAGCTCGGGAACATCGTCTCCAACGGACCCTACCAGCTCAAGTCCTGGCGACGGACCGACCACCTCGAGGTCGAGCGCAACCCGCACTATTGGGCGGCCTCCCGGGTCACCCTCAACGGAGTCCGGTTCCTTCCAATCACCAATTCCTACACCGAGGCCCGGATGTTCCGCGACGGCCAGCTCCACACCACCTACACCGCCCCGCCGGAAATCGTCGACCTGATGCTCAAAGAGAATCCCACCGTGCTGAGGCAGGAGCCCTATGTTGGGACGAAGTTCATCCGCTGCAATACCACCCGCAAGCCGCTCGACGATGTCCGCGTCCGCCGCGCGCTGAGCATCTCGTTCAGCCAGCAGGAGATCTGCGAAAAGATCCTCCGTGGCTACAAGCCCGCCCACGGGATGACCCCGCCAATGGCCGGCTACGACACGCCCCACGCGATCGCTTACAACCCGGAAGAGGCCCGCCGACTGCTCACCGAAGCCGGCTTCCCCGCCAACGCCGATGGCAAGCGTCCGACCTTCCCCCGCCTGAAATACCTGCTTGCCAGCCGGGAAACCGCCGCCACCACCGCACAGGCCATTCAGGCGATGTGGCGCAAGGAACTCGGCATCGAAGTCGAGATCGAGAACAAGGAATGGACCGCCTATCTCGCCGCGATGCAGGAACTGGACTACGATCTCGCCGACTCCGGCTGGATCGGCGACTTCCTCGACCCGCTGACCTTTTTGGAAATGTGGTCCGACGGCAACGGCAACAACCTCACCGGCTGGACCAACCTCAAGTTCGAGGAACTCCTCAAGCAATCCCACCAGGAGGCGGACCCCACCAAACGCTACGCCATCCTCCGCGAGGCGGAAACCATCCTCACCGGCGAAGCACCCGTCGTGCTCCTCGCTTGGTATGCCCGCAACTATCTGATGGATACCGCCGTCGAAGGCTGGCACCCGCTGCTCCTCGACAACCACCCCTACGACTCGATCCGCCTGCGCACCAAGTAACCCACCGCCATGGCCCGCATCATTCTCAGCCGACTCTTCCAGGGACTGCTCACGCTGTTCGTCCTCGTCACCATCACCTTCTTCCTGGTGCGCCTGATGCCGGGCAGCCCCTACACCGACGCGAAGACGCTGCCCGCACACATCCTTGAACAGCTCAAGGCCTACGTCGGCCTCGACAAGCCACTGCCTGTTCAATACCTGACCTATCTCAAGAACCTCGTCCTCGAGCAGGATCTCGGAGTGCTCCTGAAAAAGGACGGCGTGAAGGTCTCCGAGATCATTAGAGAGTCCTTCCCCGTCTCCGCCCTGCTCGGCGTGATGTCGATCGGCATCGCGCTCATTGTCGGCATCCCCGCCGGCATCATCGCGGCGGTGAAAAAGAACGGCCCGCTCGATTACGCCTGCCTCGCCGCCGCGATGACCGGGATCTGCCTGCCCAGCTTCGTCATCGGGCCCCTCCTCGCAGTCTTTGCCGGCCTCGGCCTCAAGTCGCTCAATGTCGCCGGCTGGAACTCGCCCGCCGATTGGATCATGCCCGCCCTCACCCTCGGCATGGTCAATGCCGCCTACCTCGCCCGCCTGACCCGCGGCGGCATGCTCGATGTCCTCAACCAGGACTACATCCGCACCGCGAAAGCCAAGGGCGTCCCCGGCTGGCGCATCGTCACCCGCCACGCCCTGCGCGGTGGCCTCATCCCCGCCGTCGCCTACGTCGGCCCCGCCTTCGCCGGCATGATCTCCGGCTCCTTCGTGATCGAGACCATCTTCCAGGTCCCCGGCATGGGCCAGCACTTCGTCAATGCCACCACCGACCGCGAATACTTCCTCATCCAGGGCCTCGTGCTCTTCTACGGCTTCCTCATCGTCGGTGCCAACCTGCTGTCCGACCTCGCCCAAATCGCCCTCAACCCGCGCCTCCGGGCCGCCGCCTGATTTCCCCATGTCGTCCGTCCCCGTCGAGAAAGGTCTCTCTCCCTGGCAAGACGCCTGGCACCGCCTGTCGCGCAACAAGGCGGCCATGCTCGGCCTCTGGTTCCTCGTGGTCATCGTGCTGCTCTGCTTCCTCGGGCCGCTCATGCCCTTCGTCAAAAGCCCCACCGTCATCAATCTCGACAACCCCGGTGCCGGTCCGTCCGCGGTTCACTGGTTCGGCACCGACCAACTCGGCCGCGACCTGCTCGCCCGCGTCCTTTACGGCGGCCAGGTCTCCCTCCTCGTCGGCATCGTCGCTACCGGCGTCGCGGTCATCATCGGCCTGATCTACGGCGCCATCTCCGGCTACCTCGGCGGAAAGCTTGACGACCTCATGATGCGGATCGTCGACATCCTCTTCGCCCTGCCTTTCCTCGTTCTCGTCATCCTCTTCTCGCTGGTCGTCGACAAGCCCGCGTCCGAATTCACCGAGTGGGTCATCAAGACCACCGGTTGGAGCCGCGACAAGGTCGCCCCGATTACCACCCTGATGCCGCTCTTCATCGCCATCGGCTCCATCGGCTGGCTGACCATCGCCCGCATCGTCCGCGCCCAGGTGATGACCTTCAAGCACCAGGAATTCGTCGAAGCCGCCCGCTCGCTCGGCCTCGGCCACGGCCGCATCCTGTTCCGCCACATCCTGCCGAACGTCATCGGCCCGATCATCGTCTACACCACCCTCGCCGTCCCCGGTATCATGCTGCTGGAAAGCGTGCTGTCCTTCCTCGGCCTCGGCGTCCGCCCGCCGAACAGCTCCTGGGGCATCCTGATCAAGGAAGGCGCCGACCGGATGGAGACCAACAAGTGGCTGCTGCTCTTCCCCGCATTCTTCTTCTCCAGCACCCTGCTCGCTCTGAACTTCCTCGGCGACGGCCTGCGCGATGCGCTCGATCCGCGGTCTTCGAAGGATTGATGCGGGAATGTTCACCTGAACGCACAAAAACCTCGCCAACGCGCACCCGGAATGTGTTCATGCGAACCATGCTCACACGCATTTGTGACCTCCCCCTCGACGACCGCCCCCGCGAGAAGCTCGCCAAGTTCGGTGCCGGGGCCCTCGACAACGCCGAATTGCTCGCCCTCTTCCTCCGCACCGGCGTGAAAGGCCGCAGCGCCATTCAAGTCGGGCGCGACCTGCTGGAGCACTACGGCTCGGTGGGTGCCATCGGCAGCGCCGGTGCCGGCGAACTCGCCAACCAGCCCGGCCTCGGCCTCGCCAAGGCCTGCCAGCTCGTCGCCGCCTTCGAACTGGGAGCCCGCGCCGCCCGCGAACAGCTCAACCAGACCCCGCTCGAGTCGCCCGAGCTCATCTATCGCACTTTCGCCGCCCAGCTCGCCTGGCTGCGCACCGAAAAGCTTCTCGTCGCCCTGCTCGACTCCCGCCTCCGCCACAGCGGCACCGTGGAAATCAGCTCCGGCGGCCTGACCGAAACCTACGCCCACCCGCGCGAGATCCTCCGCCCGGCGATCACCCGTGGTGCTTTCGGCTTCGTCATCGTTCACAACCACCCCTCCGGCGACCCCACCCCCAGCCGCCAGGACGAAACCTTCACCCGCCGCATGATTGAAGCTGCCTCCCTCCTCCAGCTCCGCTTTCTCGATCACCTCATCGTCGGCCGCCCCGATGCCGGCCGCACGCCCTACTACTCTTTCCGCGAAGCCGGCATCATTGTCTAGACGCTTGTAGCGGCGCGTCTATGACCGCCGCACTTTGTAAACGAAGCCGTCCCGGTAGCCCGCTCCTTCCTCAGGAAAGATCGGGCCCTTCCGCTTTCTTCACATCCACCGGCGGTCGCAGACCGCCGCTACACACCAAAAAGGCGACCCGCAGGCCGCCTTCATTGGAACTTGGAACTTCCCAACCTAGAACTTCACTTCACTCCCTGCTTCGAGAGGCGCGTGGCCTTCGTTGCTCCTTGGCGGGCCTTGAACTTCGGGTTGCTCTTGCAGATCACGTAGAGCGTGCCCTTGCGCTTCACGACTTGGCAGTCGGCATGGCGGCGCTTGGCGGAGGCGAGTGAGGAAAGAACTTTCATGGCAGAATGGTCGCTCGGTGGCGGGCCGCGGAAATTACGGAACCGGCGGGGCATGTAAAGCCGATTCTCATGCGAAAAATCGTGTTCATCCGACCTCCGCCATGGTCTTCTTCCGCCGCACTGCAGGATGAGCGAGAACTTCTACCAGAAAACCACCACCGCCCCGACCACGTCCTTCGACGTCTCGCTGCGCCCGCCCGTCTTCTCAGAATTCGTCGGCCAGGAGAAGATCAAGGACCGCCTGCTCCTGATGGTCGAGGCCGCCGCCCGCCGCGGCGACGTGCTCGACCACGTCCTGCTCTCCGGCCCGCCCGGCCTCGGCAAGACCACTCTCGCCAACATCATCGCCCGCGCCACCGGCTGCAAACTCCACGTCACCTCCGGCCCGCAGATTGAAAAAGCCGGCGACCTCGCCGGGGTCCTCACCAACCTGCAAAAGGGCGACGTCCTCTTCATCGACGAGATCCACCGCCTCCACCCGGCCATCGAGGAATACCTTTACCCCGCGATGGAGGACTTCCGGCTCGACATCATCATCGACTCCGGCCCCTCCGCCCGCTCGATCCAGCTCAATCTCCCGCGCTTCACCCTGGTCGGAGCCACCACCCGCTCCGGCATGCTGACCGCCCCGCTGCGCTCGCGCTTCGGCCTGATCAACCGCCTCGACTACTACTCCCAGGCCGAACTCGCGCAGATCATCGAGCGCTCCGCCGGCCTGCTCGACATCCCGATCCTCCACGACGGTGCCATGGGCATCGCCGCCCGCTCCCGTGGCACCCCGCGCGTCGCCAACGCCCTGCTCCGCTGGGTCCGCGACTACGCCCAGGTCAAGGGCGACGGCACCATCAACGGCCCTCTCGCCGATGCCGCCCTCGCGATGATCGAGATCGACGAACAAGGCCTCGATGAAATGGACAAGCGCATCCTCGAAGCCTTGATTTACAAGTTCAACGGCGGCCCGGTCGGCGTCGGCTCGCTCGCCGTCGCCGTCGGCGAGGACGCCGCGACCATCGAGGAAGTCCACGAGCCCTTCCTCATCCTCCAGGGCTTCCTCCAGCGCACCCCCCGCGGCCGCACCGCCCTCCCCGCCGCTTACACCAAGATCGGCGCCACGATGCCCCCGCCCGCGGATGGCCAGGGGACCCTTCTCTGACCCTGCCATTTCCCGTTTCTCATTCCCGCCTTTCCCGTCTACCTTTCCCCCGGATGTCCGAACTCGTTGCCCAAACCGTCGACCGATGCCGTGCCGCCGGCCTGCGCCGCACCAAGGCGCTGGAGGAATTGATCACCACCCTGCTCGAGTCCCCGCGGCCGATGACCCTCGGCGAACTCGCGTCGTCGCCCCGCCTGACCGACCAGTGCGACAAGGCCACCGTCTTCCGCCTGCTCCAGCGCCTCGCCGAGCACGGCCTGGTCCGCCGCCTCGGCCTCCACGAGCGCGCCGCCTACTTCACCCTCCTCGTCCCCGGCCGCCACCAGGACTACCTGATCTGCACCGGCTGCGGCAGCATCGAGCCCGTCAAGGCCCCCTGCCCCGTCCACGAACTCGAAGAGGAGATCCGCCGCAAGACCGGCTTTAAGAATCTCTACCACGAACTCGAATTCTTCGGCACCTGCCCCGCCTGCCCATGAACCGCCACGTCCGCATCGCCCTCACCCTCTTCATCTCGGCCAGCATCCTCGTCTTCCTCGTCCTCCAGCGTCTCGAACGCGCCAAGGGCATGAACGAAATCGCCGCGGCTCCTGAACTCCAGATGGCCTACATCGGCATGGGCCTCATCGCCGTCATGCTCGTCGCCGGCCTCTCCCTCATCGGCGTCGCCCTCGTCCGTACGCGGAAAAAGCCAGGCTCCGATGGATGACAATCTCGAGAACGACTTCCTCCGCTTCATGGAAGTCGAGCGCAGCGCCTCCCCGCGCACCCTCGTCAATTACCGGCTCGCCCTCGCAAGCTGCCGCACCTGGTTCGGCGATGCCTTCCCCGGCTGGCGCAACACCGCGGCCGACGACTTCCGCCGCTGGCTCTTCGATATGATGAAGCAGGGCCTGTCGAAGGCCACCATCCGCCTCCGCTTCGCCGCCGTCCGCTCCTTCTACAAGTTCCTCGTCCACCGCCGCGGCCACGCCAAGAGCCCGGTCGCCGAAGTCCAGCTCCCCAAGCCCGAAAAGAAGCTCCCGGTCGTCCTCAACCTCGCCCAGATCGACGAGCTGCTCGCCCTGCCGCTCCAGGTTGCCATCCACAAACAGACCAAGCCCTGGATGCCCCTGCGCGATGCCGCCATCCTCGAGCTCTTCTACTCCTGCGGCCTCCGCATTTCCGAGCTCCGCGGGCTCGACGTAAAGGACATCGACTTCCTCGGCGAGAACGTCCGCGTCCTCGGCAAGGGCGCCAAGGAACGCATCGTCCCGATCGGCGGTCCCGCCCTCTCCGCCCTCCAACGCTACCAGCGCGAGGCCGCCGTCACCCACGGCCCGCTCTTCCTCGGCAAGCACCGCACCCGCATCTCCCAGCAGGCCATCGACCAGCTTTTGAAGAAGTATCTCAAGCTCAGCTCGATCCCCTTCAAGATATCTCCCCACAAGCTCCGCCACAGCTTCGCGACGCATCTGTTAGACGCCGGTGCCGACCTCCGCTCCGTCCAAAGCCTCCTCGGCCACGCCTCCCTTTCGACGACGCAGATCTACACCCACGTCACCAAGGAGCGCCTGCGAAAGGCCTACGACAGCGCGCATCCCCGGGCGAAGTAGTGCGGAGACGTGGGGTGACAGGATTGACGGGATTGACCAAATTGACCATAATGGAACCGTCAACTGGGTCGCCAAGCTCATCCAACCCCGCCGCAAGATCCTCTTCAATCGTCCCCAGATAGTCCGCCTCGGTCTCGCTGTAGTCGTCGAGGTCCTCGCTGCGGGTCTCGCACCAGCGGCTGGCATTCAGGGCATCCACCAGGGTGGACGCACCGACGAGATCGAAAGATTTGATCACCCTCTGGTGATCCACCCCGCTGTGCCAGAAGCCATGCAAGCCCTCCTCGCTTTCAAGGATCGGAACAGTCTCATACACGTCCATCAAGGCACGCTCCTCGCGGCGGAGAGCACGCTCGGACGACTCGCGCTCGAGTCGATCCACGAGGACCTCCACCTTCTCCGGCCACTCCATCGGTTCTTGGGAAAACATCTCGCGCGGACCTAAAACACGCGTGCCCGCCTTGCAAAGCCAATCCTTGAATTGCAGGCGAACGCATCTACGTCCCCGTCCGCGCCACCTACAGCATCGAGCACGAACGCGAGGAAAGGTCGCAGGAAATCGAGTTCCAGATCAAGTGGGACAGCTGAGTTTCGATTGGAGTGTCGCCTTCAAGTCGACACTCCCATCAAGCCCACCAGTCTTATCTTCCTCCCGCCGGAAGCGGTGATTTCCGGCCCTGTCCGCAGATCCCTCCTGCCCCCCCTACGGCAGCCGGGTCATCGTGAAATCAGTGCCGTCGTTCAGCGATACCCAGCGGAAGATGCTCCAGAAAGACCCTTCCTGGCGACCTCCGAGGACCGTTCCGTCGAAGGAGTCGAACGCCATCCGGAAGCGCAGCGGCAGGAGCCCGGACGTCTCGATGACCAAGCTCGTCCCGTAGCCGTCCGGATCGTGGGAAACGCTTGTGATCGTTCCATTCTGCGGCGTGGAAGATCCCTCTTCGGTAAAGATATAGGTCGGGCTGCCGGTGAGAGGAAACTTCATCACGAAATCACCCGCCTCGTTCCCCAACGCGAGCTGCCAGCCGTTCATCCGCGTCGGGGCCAGCGCGTCGGAGGTGTAGGTGACCACCGATGGCCGCAGCCAACTCGCCGCGGAAGGCAAGGGCAAGGCCCGCCCCCCGAGCGACACGTCCCCACCCTTGTAGGTCGGTTCACCCGATCCGAGGTAGCGCTCGAACACCAGGTCCCAGCCCGGATTCGCCGGCGTCTCCGTCCAGATCCTGCTCTGCGAGCGGGCTTTCTGGGGGAATAGCAGCCGATGATTGCCATCGGTGAGCGCCACGGTCTTGAACTTCGCGGCGGCCACCTTCGGCAAGGGCTGCTTGGTCGCCTTGAACGTCGCGGCATCATTGCCTTCACGGCGGATGACCACATTCTGGATCACCACCGGAGTGAGCGGCTTGTCGTTGGCATCGACGCCCACCCCGAGGATCGCGTCGACCACTGTGGTGCCGCTGGTCACCCGCCCGAACACCGTGTGGATTCCTTCCAGGCTTGGGATCGTGGTGCCCGTCAGGAAAATCTGGCTGCCGTTGGTATTCGGACCCGAGTTCGCCATCGCCAGCAGGTAGGGCTGGTCGAACTTGTAGCTTGCAGGCACCGATACGTTGATCTCGTCGGGAAAGGTATAGCCGGGACCGTCGGACCCGTCCGCCTTGCGCGATCCCGTCTGGGCGATCGCGAAGCTTGGCGCGTTGTTCACCACCCGGTGAAAAGTCAGTCCGTTGTAAAAAGGCTGCGGCGGCTTGACGGTCGATACGAGACCGGTGCCCTCATCGAGCCACGCCCGGCTGCCCTCGGCCAGCGTGATGAAATTCGCCACCGTCCGCGGCGTCGGGGTGTGCTGGAGTTCGCAACTGAAAACCCCGAGTGAGGTCTGAAAGTCCGCGTAAATCTGGGCCGCCGCGCTGCCCGCAAACGCAAGCGCCGCTGACAAGCAAAGTAGGGTTTTCTTCACTGCCGAGGGATCCCCGGCCCGGGTGAATTTGGCAAGCGAAGACTTGGGGCGACCGACCGCGTCACTCCGTTACCACAAACATCGCGGCGAAGCGGTTACTCGCCACCGAATGAACTCAATCCCAATCCGGCAAGCTCACCGGCTCACCCGGATGCTTCGGCCGGGTTTTCAACACGTGGACATCGAGCCACATATTCACCCGCGCCCCGGCCTCCCGCACCTTGGTTTTAAAACCGCCCCGGCCCTCGACATCGCGGGCGTTCAGACCGCTCACCGTCATCCCGGTCGCCTTGGCCAGATAAGCAGCACGTTCGTTCTGGAAGCGTTGCGAAATCAAGGTGACCTCGTTCACGCCGAAGACTTCCTTCGCCCGCACCACGGAGTCCAGCGTCCGCAAGCCGGCGTAGTCGCAGACGATCCGGTCCGCTGGAATCCCCCGCCCGATCAAGGCACGACGCATGGTTTCCGGCTCGTTGTAGTCGATCTTGTGATTGTCGCCGGAAACGATCAGCCCGCGCAGCTTGCCTGCCTTCCACAGCGCCTCCGCGGCATCGATGCGATAGCAGAAATACAGGTTCTCCCGATCCTGGAAACGGTCGTGACACCCGAACACCAGCCCCACCCGGCCCGCCTCGACCTGCTGCGGATCATCGAACAGGCAGCCGCGCCCGGCAGCCACCGCGGCCCGGTGAGCCATCGTCAAAACGCACGCGGCGACCACGACCGACCATCCGCCGGCCCATGCCATCCGCCGCAGCCAACGCTTCCAGCCCGGCCGCGTCAGATACCCGATCACGACTTCAGTTCCACGGGCTTCCATTTCGTCCAGGACACGATCGCCTTCACCGCCTCCGCAAAGCGGCTGCCGATCGGCTCTTCCGGCGCGATCACCCGCAACCGCCCCGGCGCTTCGTTGCCGAAGTTCACCTCGCGCGCCCGGCCCATCAACTCGCCATCGACCTGGATCGGCACCTCGCGATCCGCAATCACCCTCAAGCCGCTGGCCTGCAAGTAGCTGACCGTCGATCCCACGTGCTCCAGCCCGCCCATCGCGAGCCCGCGCAGCGAATCCAGCACCAGCCGGTAACCCGCCTCTTTGAAGACCAGCACATCAAGCATGCTGTCCTGGTTATCCGCCTTGTTGAACAGCTTGAATTGCCCGCCGTAAAGCGAGCCGTTCCCCGCCAGCACCGCCACGCCTTCCTCGCGCCGGCCGTCATTGCAAATCACCTCCATCCGCGGCGGGTCCTCACCGAGCACCTTCACCGCGGCGAGCAGGTAGGCCAGCGGACCCAGCATCTTCTTGCTCTCCCAGGTGGTCTCCTCGATCACCATCGCGTCGAAGCCCACCCCGGCCATCTGCACGAAGGGCACTCCGTTGGCTTCGAACAGGTCGATCTCCTGCATCAGCCCGGCCTGGATCACCTCGAAGGCGCGCGGCAGATTGTCGTAGGGAATGCCCAGCTCCCGGGCGAAAACATTCATCGTTCCCGCCGGCAAAACCCCCAGCGCGGTTTCCGATCCCGCCAGGCCCTGCACCACCGCGTTCAAGGTGCCGTCGCCCCCCGCCGCGATCACCACCGGCTCGCCGCTCCGGGCGAACCCCCTCGCCAGATCCCGCGCCTCCTCCGCGCTGTTACTTGCGTAGAGCGCGAAATGCGTCGCGTGATCCATGATGAACCGCAAGGCGCGCCTCCCCTTCTGGCTGCGGGCCCTTGGATTGAAAATGAGCGGATAGCGCCGCGGACCGTTCACGGGCGGATTGGAACCCGGGACGGGCTTAAGTTCCAAGTGAAGAAGTGCCAAGTGCCAAGAAAGCCACCGGGCCGGGGAGGAAGTTCCAAGTGGGGAAGTTCCAAGTGCCAAGAAAGTCAATGCGCCGTCTGTCAGCTCCAGCTTGGCACTTGGAACTTCCTCACTTGGAACTTAAAGCCCTCAGCACCCTCGCCACCGGTAGCCCCATCACGTTGTCGAAGGCCCCGTCGATCCCCTCCACGATCATCTCCCCGCTGTCCTGGATCCCGTAGGACCCCGCCTTGTCGAGCGGATCCGTCTTTTCAAAATACGCCGTGATCGTCGCGTCATCCAGCGCCCGGAAGCGCACCTCCGTCAGCTCGTGGAAGCACTCGCTCCGGCCATCCGGAAAAATCGCACACACTCCGGTGCAGACCGTATGCGAGCGACCGCCCAGCTTGCGCAGCATCTCCCGCGCCTCGGCCAGATCACGCGGCTTGCCCAGCGGCTCGCCTTCGATCCACACCAGAGTGTCCGCCCCGATCACCACCGCGCCGGGCTGCCCCGCCGCCACCGCCGCCGCTTTCAGCTCGGCATTCCGCTCGCATAGCTCGGCCAGCGGGATCGAGGCATCGTGAATCTCTTCCGCAGGCGAAATCATCACTTCAAACGCCACACCCGCCGCGGCGAGCAGCTCCCGCCGTCGCGGTGAGCCCGATGCCAAAATGAGTCTCATGCACGTGGCTCTAACGGTCGATTGGCCATTTGAAAACCCTGTTTCTCAACCTATTCACAATCTGTTCACAGCAACTCACACCCACCGCTCCAAATGAAATATTCGCTTCAAACCAACGAACGAACCAAACGATCGCTCCCATTCCATCGCTGTCGCATCAACCTTCCGAGCTTCACAAGGCCTGAACACCACCGGAACCTTCCCAGCAGCTGAAAAGGCCGGGGAAACCGGATTCGGGAAACTTGTTCACAACCCAACCTCTCAACCGCAATTCACTTGCATGAGCATCAAAGCTCTTCAAATTCCCGCCATGCGCCAACTCGCCGCCACCCTCTTCCTTTCCCTATCGGTCTCCCTCGCCGCCGCGGACCTGAAAGTCGCAAGCCTTCATCCCCTGCTCGGCGACCTCGCCCGCCAAGTCGGCGGAGTGCGGGTGGAGGTCATCGACCTGATCCCCAAGAACGGCGACCCCCACCACTTCGAGCCTACCCCCGACCATCTCAAGCAGGCGGCCGACGCAACCCTTTACCTCGCCTCCGGGATGGGGCTGGAGAGCTACCTCGACTCGCTCCGCGGGATTATCGGGGCCAAGGCGGAAATCGTCGAGATCGGCAAGGACCTGCCATCGATCGAAGGCAAATGCGACCACGAAGGCCACGACCACGGCGATCACGAGCATGAGATCGATCCCCACTGGTGGCATTCGATCGACCTGTTCCGCCGCGCCACCACGATCACTGCCGCCAGCTTTTCCAAGGCCGACCCGGCCGGCGCGGAGCTTTACGCGAAAAACGCCGCCGCCTACCGGGCAACGCTCGACGAACTCGAGCGCTGGACCCGCAAGGAGATCGCCCGGATCCCGCGTGACAAGCGCCACCTTGCCACCGCCCACGCCGCCTTCGGCTATTTCTGCAAGGACCACGGCTTCGAGCCGATTCCCGTGCAAGGCGTGAACCGCGAGCAAATGCCCGACCCGAAAAAGCTCGCCGCCTTGATCGCGGAGCTGAAGGAGGAACAGGTGGGCGCCATCTTCCCCGAAAAGGAGTCGAATCCCAAAGTGCTCCAAGCGCTGACCAAGGACACCGGCATCAAGCTCGGTGAAGCATTGATCGCCGACGGCTCCACCGCCGAAAGCTACGAAGCAATGATCCGCCACAACGTCTCCGCGATCGTCGCCGGCCTCGGCAAGTGACATCCCCTCCGGACTGCTTCCCCCGCGCCGGCGGACCGTCAATCCTGTCAACCTCGTCAATCCCGTCCCTCTCCGCCCCCCCCGGCTCACGGCTTGGCCGCTTGCGGCACGGACTTCCAATTCTTTTCCCATCGGTCCGCCGGCAGCAAAACCTTCTTCGCCCCGCCATCGTTCAGCCACTTCAGAGCCTCCGGCTTGGCTTTCAGCTCCGCGTCCCAGAACGCCGTGGTCAATGCCAGGATCGCCCGATGATAGCGCGGATCCTTCGGCGTCCGGCCGCGCAGGTCGCGGTCGCCGAAATCCATGTGCGTGGCCTTGTCGAAGACCACCTGCCACGCGGGAGCCTCCTTCAAATGCGGAAATACGTTCAGCCGGTCGGCCGGGGTCGACTTGCCGATCGGGCTGTCGTCCAGCGTGCCGGTCATCAGCAGACAGGGGATCTTCACCGGCGCGAACGCCGCCGCCACGTCGCCGCGCGGCGGCGGACTCGGGCTCATCATGACCGCAGCGTCGATCCGCGAATCACGAAAACTCAGCTTTCCCGCGCTCTGGCCGGCCATCACCTGGGTCGTCTGCGCGCCAAAGGAATGCCCTGACATCCCGATCTTTTCCAGATCCATCCGCCCCTGCAGCGGATGACCCTTCCCACCGTTCCACTTCGCCAGCGCGTCGAGCACCGCCGGCACATCCTTGGACCGCAGGAGATAGTTTTCCGCCGAGGCCGCTTCCCGCAGTGCCGTCATCCGTTCCAGCGCCGGCACGTCCTTCCACACGCTCTCGTCGCTGCCCGGGTGCTGGATGAAAACCACCACATATCCCCGCTTCGCCCAGTGCTCGCCGAGATACGGATTGTTATCCCGCGATCCACCGAGGCCGTGCGAAAACAGGACCACCGGCATCGGCTTCTTGTCGGCGGGCAGATAGACCCGAAGAGGAATCACCCGGTCGCGCGTCGTGTCCTTCAGCTCGAAGGTCTTTGACTCCACGGCACCCTCCGCGACTTTCGAGGGATCATAGGCCTCCTCCGCCACCACCTGGGATCCCAACAGCACTCCAGCCAACATCACTTTCCCCCACAGCGTCTTCATTCCTCTCAAAACCCCGCTCCCGCGCAGCGGTTGCGCGGCGGAAAAACGGCCTTCACCTCACGACCATCGTCCCGTTCATGACCACCCAATGGCCGGGAAAGGTGCAGACAAAGGGATACGATCCGGCCTTCTGCGGTGCCTTGAAACGGAGGACGACCCCGGCGTTCGGATCGATCAGTTGGGTGGCGTGCAGCACCTTGTCGGAGACCGGAACGAAGTGTTTCTTAATGCCCGCCGGATCCTTCGCCATCTCGTTCCCCGCCATGCCGATCTCTTCCAGCGCGCCTGGCTGAACGATCACCAGATTGTGCTGCATGGCGTCGGGATTGAGCACCACCAGCTTGACCGGCTGGCCGGGCTTCACGGTGAACTCCGTGGGATTGAACATCATGCGCTCGGGCACCGTGGAGATCTCCACCGTCTTCATCCCCGGTAGCTTTTCAAACGCGACGTCCGCAGCCGTCTTCGGCTTGCGCTGGACCTTCATTGTATCGCCCTTGGGCGCGCCCTTCAGGAATCCGTCGATCCTCGCGGCGAGCGCGGGATCCCCCTCCCAGTGACGCCGCAACGCCTCGGACCCGAACGAGCAGACCACCGCGTAGCGCAGGTGCTCGCCCATCGGTCGGGCCACGACGTCCACCACCGCATCAAGCGCCGCGCGGGTGCCGATATAACTCGCCGCGACGACTGCCTCCAGTCGGACCAGCCCGCTCGCATCCCGCGCACTCGCGGCGAGCCGCGGGATTCCTCCCTCCGGCAGGCTCGCGTGCCAATGG
Organism: Verrucomicrobiia bacterium Tous-C4TDCM; assembly: GCA_002304315.1. Taxonomy (GTDB): domain Bacteria; phylum Verrucomicrobiota; class Verrucomicrobiia; order Verrucomicrobiales; family Akkermansiaceae; genus Haloferula. The sequence continues at coordinate 6,832 of NEUO01000025.1, read as the reverse complement.
CGGAGTTGATGGGTCGCGGCGGCCCGGGCGTGGTGTTCCTCGCAGCCCAGCAACTCGGCGAGCAATGCAGGCCGCGTCGCGCCGACGTTGCGATACGCCCACACGGCCTCGATCTGGTGATGGCGGAAGCGCGGGTCGTTGCGGTCGAGCGCGGCAACCCAGGCATCCAGCGCCGAGGCGACTTCGGCGGGGTCGCGATCGCGCAGTTCGCGGCGCGTCCAGTAGCGGTAGCGATACTCGGCGCGCTTCAGGTTTTCAAGCAGCGCGGAAACCGGCGCGCCGGCGATCGGCGGCGGCTCCTGCAGCGTCGCGCCCTTCGGCACCACCCGCCAGATCCGGCCTGATGTCCGGTCGCGGCGTGGGTCGCGCAGCGAGTACTGCGCGTGGCCCTTCACCGGATTGTACCAGTCGCAAATGTAGAGGTCGCCGCGCGGACCAAAGCGGATGTCGGTCGGGATGAAGCTGAGGTTCTCCGAAAAGATCAGATCACTCACGAACTTCTCTTCAAAGTGGTCGTCCTTCTCAATCCACTGGTGGATCTCGACCTTGTTCGTCGGCTTGTAGCGGACCTTGATGAATCCGCCCTGGAGCTCCGCCGGCCACATCGGGAAGTCGACGAACTCCTGCCCGCAGACCCCGGAATACGCGGGCAGTGACCCGGCACCCGGATGCTGCCGCGGATAGGGCGGATTCGTCGCCTGGAAGGCGTTCGCGAAGATCGGGTGGCTCGCGACGTGGTTGCCCCAATCATCAAAGGTCACCCCCCACGGGTTGGTGTTCGGGTAGTTGCCGAAGCTCACCAGCCGTTGCGTCGCCGGCGTGAAACGGAACCACGCGCTGTTCTTCGCGCGCACCGGACCGTAAGGCGTCTCGACCTGCGAGTTGTGGAAGATCGACTCACGGAACATCAGGTCACCATCGGGCGTCCACACGAAGTCGTGCAGCGCGTGGTGGCTGTCCTCGCAGCCGAAGCCGGTCAGCACATGCTCGCGGGTGTCAGCCTTGCCGTCGCCATCGCTGTCGGTGAGCCGCGTCAGGTGGGGCTCTTCGGAGACATACACGCCGTCCTTGATCAGCTCGAACGACAGCGGAATCTGGACGTCGTCGGCCCAGACCGAGCACTTGTCGGCCTTCCCGTCGCGGTCGGTATCCTCGAGGATGATGATCTTGTCGCGCGGCTCCTCGCCCGGATAGACATGCGGATAAGTCGTCGAGCACGAGACCCACAGCCGGCCGCGGGCGTCCCAGCGCATCTGCACCGGTTTCGCCAGGTCGGGAAACTGCTCTTCCGAGGCGAACAGCGAGACCTCGAAGCGCGGGTCCACGCGGAACGACTTCAGTTCATCGGCCGGCGTCAGCCACTCGTTCGCGCCGCGCGCTTCCACGACCTCGTCCAGCGGCGGCACCTTGGAGTCGTCGACTTTCTTCCCGGCAAAAGTGGCACCCCGCGCGATGTCCCAGATCCGTTGGTCGCGGTTCGCCGTCATCAGCTCGAAGTTCCGCATCGCCGGCAGGAAATCGAGATAGCCGTAATCCTTGCTCCGTCCCCCGGTGTAATAGAACGTGTTCAGCGGCCGGTAGCGGCGGAAATACTGGCGGTTCTTGTCCACCACCGCCGCCCGCAGTTCTTTCGTCACCGTCGGAGGCGTCGTGCCGAAGATCCCGCGGAACATCCGCCCGGCGGCCAGCGCGTCGCCTTCCGCGTTGAGATGAACCCCGTTGATCGTAAACGTGCCGTCCGCGTCCGCGAAGGCCGGGAGGGTGGCATTGAAAAGGTCCACGAAGCCGACCTGCTCCGCCTCGGCCACCTCCTTCATCGCCGCGGTGTAGGCCGCCAGCCGCCCGTTGTTAAGGTCCGCCGCCGCCACGCCGGGCACGTTCTCGTTGGCGATCGGCGACAGCAGCACGATCCGCGGCGCCGTCGCGCCATTGAACGCGCTGGTCTTCATCTCCGCGACCCACTTCGCCAGCCGGTGCTTGAACTCGCCGAGCTTCTCCTCACCGCCGAACGACTCGTTGAAGCCGAACGCCGCCACCACCACATCCATCTTCTCCAGGGTCAGATGCTGCGGCACCGTGGCGAAATTGTCCGGCCGCGGCTGCAAATCCGGCTCGTCCGCAGACCACGCCAGATGGCGGACCATCAGTTCCTCCTTGGGAAAGGCGAGCTGCATCATCGCCTCCAGATTCCCGAACCACTGCGCCCGGTCGAGGAGGGTGTTCCCGACCAAAGCGACCCGCGTCCCCTTGGCCAGCGTCAGCGGCAGTCGCGTTTCGGTGGCGGCGACCTTCCTGGGATTCGGCGCGCTGTCCGCGTAGATGCCGAACTGCGCCAGTGCCGGATCCGCCTCCGGCCGTGGCTTCCCGGACGGCCGCGCTTTGGCATCGGCAGGCTTCTGGGCCATGACAAAAGATGAGAGGCAGAGCCCGGCGATCGTGGTGCGAAGATACATGGCAGGTTTTTCCGAGAGGCTCGGTGGAATCAACTCCCGGAACTGAGACAATATTTCGTCCACCTGCCACAACACTTAAAACCGCTGCTGATAAGGACTCCACTCCATCATTCCGGCGCATGCCGGCCACCAGAATATCCCGGAGGGATTCGAGACCCGTAGCGGGGGGAGCAGCGAATACCCCCTCCCGCGCGCGGCTCACCGCGTCAGCCGAAACTTTCGCCCACGTTGACGAAAGTTTACAGCTTCCCGCGTAATCCCCGGTTCCATCTTGCCATGAACTCCCGCCAAGCCTCCTCCGACTTCCGACCCTCCCGTCGTGGCTTCATCCAGCGCTCCGGCGGATGGCTCGCCGCCGCCGGCCTGGGACTGCCGCAATTCTCCCGGGCCGCCGAGGGCAAGGTCATCCCGGGCTTCGAAAAGCTCCCCGAAGATCCCCGCGCCTCCAAGGACTGGATCCCGATCTCCGACCGCAAAATCCGCGTCGGCCTGGTCGGCCACGGCCTCTGCAAGTTCGCCGCGGCCTTCGGCTTCCAGGACCACCCGAATGTCGAAGTCGTCGCGGTCAGCGACCTGTTCCCCGACCGCTGCGCCGAGCTCGCCCGGGCGACCCGCTGCGCGAAGACCTATCCTTCGCTCGAGGAACTGGTGAAGGACGACCGTATCGAGGCCGTGTTCGTCGCGACCGACGCGCCGAGCCACGCCCGGCATTGCATCGAGGTCCTCAAGCACGGCAAGCACGTGGCCTGCGCCGTGCCGGCGGTCTATGCTTCGCTCGAGGAGGCGGAGCAGCTGTGGGAAGCAGTGCGGAAAAGCGACCGCACCTACATGCTTTTCGAGACTTCGGCCTTCCACGAGGACCTCCACGCCATGCGCCGAATCTATCAGGCCGGCGGACTCGGCAAGCTGGTCTATGCGGAAGGCGAGTATTTCCACTACATGGACCAGCCGCTGGCCTCCTACCAAGACTGGAGGGTCGGCCTGCCGCCGCAGTTTTACCCAACGCATTCCAACGCCTACTACCACTGCGTGACAGGCGGCAGCTTCACCGAAGTCTCTTGCCTCGGCATGCCCAGCGTCGTTCACCATCTCAAGCCGGAGAACAACCGCTACCGCAATCCTTTCGGCACTGAGATCGCCCTGTTCCGCACCAGCGAAGGCGGCAGCGCCCGGATGGCGGTGAGCTGGGACACCCCCGGTGCCGGCGGTGAAATGGGCCGGGTCCGCGGCCAGCGCGGATCGTTCTACGGGAAGTATGAAGGACTGGAAAAAAGCCTGCCCGACCTCAAGCGCCCGCCCCTCCCTCCCGGGGTCGCCGCCGGCGGCCACGGCGGATCCCACGGGCACCTGACCCACGAATTCATCACCGCCATCCTCCAGGATCGTCCGCCCTTGGTCGACATCGTGATGGCCCTGAATCTCACCAGTTCCGGCATTGTCGCCCACCACTCGGCCATGAAAGACGGCGAGCGGCTGAAGATCCCTCAGTACAAGCTTTGAGCTCCCATCATCGTATCCTGATACGACGATTTGTTTCTTGCGAAAGCCGGTCGGGCTCCTACCTTTCCGGCATGGCGCGTCCCGACCCCACCGCAGAACTCCAGGAAGCCCTCCGCCGTCGCATTCTCGTGCTCGACGGGGCGATGGGCACCACAATTCGAACCTACGGACTGGCCGAAAAAGACGCCCGCGGCACCCGCTTTGCCGATTCGAAAAAGGACCTGCTGAACAACGGCGACATCCTCTCACTCACCCGCCCCGACGTCATCGGCGACATCCACAAGCGCTTCTACGAGGCCGGCTCCGACATCTGCGAAACGAACACCTTTTCCGCGACCTCGATCGCCCAGAGCGAGTTCTTCGTCGACGATCCGCGCGAGCACGGCGGCATCAAGAATCCCGAGTTCTTCCAGTCGATCATCGACAACCCGCAGCTCCGCGAACTCGCCTGGGACCTCAACGTCGAGTCGTCCCGCCTTTGCCGGAAATGGGCGGACAACGTCGGCAGCGACACCGGCATCAAGCGCTACGTCGCCGGGGCGATCGGTCCGCTCACCGTGTCGCTCAGTAACTCGCCCGATGCCAACGACGCCGGCTTCCGCATGGTGACCTTCGACCAGGTGAAGGAAGACTACACCCGCCAAGTCCGAGCATTGATCGAAGGAGGCTGCGACATCCTGATGGTCGAGACCATCTTCGACGCCCTCAACGCCAAGGCCGCACTGGTCGCCATCCAGGAAGTCTTCGCCGCCGACAAGGTCCGACTGCCGATCATCATCAGCGCCGCCGTCGGGCTTGGCGGCGAAACGATGATCTCCGCCCAGAAAGTGGAAGCGCTCTGGAACGCCGTCGCCCACGTCAACCCGCTCGCCGTCGGCCTCAACTGCTCGCTGGGCCCGGACCTGATGAAGCCGCACTTGGAAGAACTGGCCAAGGTCGCCGCTTCTAACATTTCCTGCTACCCAAACGCCGGTCTGCCCAACCCGCTCGCGCCGACCGGCTTCGACCTCGAACCGCAGCACATGAACGCCTACATGAAGGAATTCGCCCTCGACGGCCTGCTCAACCTCGCCGGCGGCTGCTGCGGCAACACTCCCGAACACGTCGCCGCCATCGCCGAAGCGGTGAAAGGAGTGAGGCCACGTGAGGTGCCGACGGTGGAAGATTGAACGAACCGCCGAGGCGCGGAGGTCGCAAAGGTGAACGCTGAGATTTCTCTACCTATGAAAACGAAAAGCGAGCTGAACGAACTGTCGGGAATCATTATTGATGCGGCCATCGAGGTGCACCGCGAGCTGGGACCAGGGCTGTTAGAGCGGGTTTACGAGGCTTCGCTGGCGAAGGAACTCCGTCTGCGGGGTATTTCCTCGGTGCGGCAGTTGCCGCAGCCGGTGATCTACAAGGGCGAGGAACTAGAGGACGAAGGCTACAAGATCGATCTACTGGTCGAAGACTCCATCATCGTCGAACTCAAGACCGTCTCGGAACTCCTGCCGATTCATCATGCCCAGCTCCTAACTTACCTCCGACTCTCCGAGAAGAAGCTGGGGCTCTTGATCAATTTCCACGTGCCCCTCCTCAAGAACGGCATCAAACGTCTCGTCCACGATTTCCCGTCCGAGTAATCCTCCTCCCCGTTCATCTCCGCGACCTCTGCGCCTCCGCGGTTCGTTCCATTCAACCACTCATCCTCGCCTTTCTCCACTTTCTCCCATACTCCAACAGAGCCTAGGCCCTGAGTCCAAATCACATGCCGCCTACTTGGTCTCCGGCATGAAACCACTCGTCCACCCGCTCCCGGCCAAGTAATTCTCCTCCGCGCCCATCTCCGCGACCTCCGCTCCTCCGCGGTTCGTTCCATCCACCAGCCATGTCCACCCTACCCCGCGTCCTCCGTCTCTCCGGCTCCGAAGCCTACAACCACACGCCGGACAAGAATTTCCTGATGATCGGCGAGCGCACCAACGTCGCCGGCTCGCCGAAGTTCGCCAAGCTGGTCCGCGAGGGGAAACTCGACGACGCCCTCGAAATCGCCCGCCAGCAGGTCGAGAGCGGCGCCAACGTGATCGACATCTGCTTCGACGACGGCCTGATCGACGGCAAGGCGATGATGGCCCGCTTCCTCCAGCTCATGCAAAGCGAGCCGTCGATCGCGAAGGTCCCGATCATGGTCGATTCCTCGAAGTGGGAGATCATCGCCGAAGGCTTGAAATACCTCCAGGGCAAGGGCATCGTGAACTCGATCTCGCTCAAGGAAGGCGAGGAAAAATTCATCGAGCAGGCCAGGCACATTCGCCGCTATGGCGCGGCCGCCGTGGTCATGGCCTTCGACGAAAACGGCCAGGCCGCGACCTACGACGAGAAGATCCGGATCTGCGAACGCGCCTACCGGGTGCTCGTCGACCAAGTCGGATTCCCGCCGGAGGACATCATCTTCGACCCCAACATCCTGACCGTCGCCACCGGCATCGAGGAGCACAACAACTACGCCCTCGACTTCATCAACGCCACCCGCTGGATCAAGACCCACCTGCCCCACGCCAAGGTCTCCGGCGGCGTCTCCAACATTTCGTTCTCGTTCCGCGGTAACAACGTCGTCCGCGAGGCGATGCATTCCGCCTTCCTCTACCACGCCACCCGCGCCGGGATGGACATGGGCATCGTCAACGCCGGGATGCTCGAGGTCTATGACGAGATCCCCAAAGAGATGCTCGAGCACGTGGAAGACGTCCTGCTCAACCGCCGCCCGGACGCCACCGAGCGGATGCTCGAGTTCGCCGAACGCTTCAAGGGCGTCGACGGCAAGAAGATCGAGGAAGACCTCAGCTGGCGCGAGGCACCGGTCGAGAAGCGGCTCGAACACGCGCTGCTCAAGGGCA